>JAJZZB010000023.1 GCA_021797795.1 Actinomycetes bacterium
GCCACGGCCTTCGGCTCCTCTCTTCAGTTGGTTGGACAACCGAAGTTTGGGAGCCGGAGGCCGCCTCAGCGGTGGATGGTCACCGAGATCACGGCGTCGGCCTCAACCCTGATTCGCGAGGAGCCCGTTTCTCGAGGGCAGCGGGACATTGCCTCGTCTGCCGACGGCGAGAGAGAGATGGTCGCGTCGGACGGTCACGGCACCGCCGAGTGCGCGATGTCCAAGAGCACAGGTGGTGCGCAGCCGAGCGGGCGTCGACCGGCCCAGTTTCTAGCGCGGCGCCGTCCCAGTCGAGGCTTGCACGTAGCCGGCAACCGCATCAGCCCAGGTTTCCATGCGGGCGAGCATGAGGGCGGTGAGCGTGTCGGCAGGAGTCGTGTGCTGGTGCGGGCGCGGGCAGCGACGCTGGGCTGTGGCGGAAGTTGTCTCCCGCCCGCCCACGCCATCTCATCGCAGAAAGGTGAACAGTTGTTCTCCGGCGATGAGCTCTCGCGGCGCCCCGGGGTACCTCATCGCGCCGAGCGCGGGCCCGCTGTCTACCTCGCGTGTCGCATAATCGAGCTCTTCGAAGCCGGCGTCACGGAACCACGCTCTGATGGCGTCGTTACGGTCGTCTCGGTCTCTTCCGCGCGACCAAACAAGGGTGGCACCCGACTGGCACAGCTGCGGGGCCGCCCTGACCGTCTGCTTGATATCGGAGTCGCTGATGTTGCCGAAGATGCCGATCAACATCACGACATCCGCAGGCACTGCTCCCGCGTAGGACGCCGAGTTGCCGGCGTCGGCGACCCTGACCTCGACCCCCGACAGGCCGGCCGAAGCGGCGGCGTCGCGGGCACGTGCGGCGATTCCCGGATGGAGCTCGATGAGCGTTGCCCTCACCCGTTCGGCATCGGGGCGTTCGGAGAGGACGCCGAGGAGATCCCTCCCGTCGCCCGAGCACAAGCTCAGCAGCCGCAGCTCACCATGATGCCGGTCGAACGCGTCGGCGAGATACTGCTGGACCACGCGAAGACGCCATGAAAGCCCGGAGTTGGGATCGTCATACGCTTTGTGCCAGCTCACGTAGTCGCGGAGTTCAGACATGAGGACAAGCTATCGGCGATGATGAACACACCTGCCTCGGGATGTCCGGCGCCCCGGTAGCTACGGGTCTGTGGTGTGACAGCTTGCCGAACCGACTGTCACGGTGACGGCCTCGCCGGCGTGCTGATTCCACAGGTAGACGACCGCCGACCCTTGCGCGTTGGTCTCGTAACTGTAGGTGTCCGTCGCCGAGTGGGCTGTCGCGGTTGCATAGGGCTTGTCTGAGGACACGTGGATGTCGAGGTCCCCGGGGTAGCTGTCGTTCGCAGGAACCGAGTAGACCTTGCACCATGCTCCGACGAGCGCTGTCGTCGGTGCGGAGCTGAGCGGCACCGTCGTCGTGGTCGTCGACGAGCTGCTTATTGCCGTCGTGTTCGGCGGAGAACGGCGCAGGATGACTACTCGCCATACGGGGTGGATCTCCATCCAGCCATGGTCAGTATCGAGCACGTACGGGCCCGTCACCCTCACCAGCGCTCCCATCGGTGGGGTGTGGATATCCGCTCCGGTACAGACCCCGTAGTTGTACGTCCCTCGAGCCGGCTTCGGGGGACGGCCCGGAGGGCAGTGCGGCTGGTCAGCCGGCACGATCTCGGTAACGAGGTGGCGGTACTGCTCGGAGTCGTTGTATCTGTTCAGCAGGTGGTTCTCGCCGGGCAGCAACCTGAGAGCGACATGGACATCACCGTCGTCCTCCCGCCGGATGTAGGCGACGGTGCCGACGACGGTGAGGCACCTTACGCGTACCTTCAGCCGGTACGGGTGGTACACGTTCGCCAACGGATTCCCGGGTCGGCAACCGCCTGCCTCGGCCACGAGGTGGTAGGGGTGACGATGAGGTTGGTGAGACGGCGGAGCACTCGAGAGGCTTGACCCGATTGCTGCGGCTCCGGCCCCCGCAACTGCCAACGCGACGAGGCCCTTTGCCTTGGCGCCCCGCAATGCCAGTCTCGAGAACGCACCGGGCACACGGCTCACGACCTACGCCTCCTGGTCCGGACATCCTCGCCGGATGTGCGCGCCTGCCGTCGTCGCGTTCTCGTGCCGCTCGTCCCTATTGCCGAGAGTGGAACGAACCGCCGAGTCCATCGGAGAGGCTCCCGGCGCCAGGTCGTATGAGGGCAGGCAGTTGGTTGTGCCCGATACGCCACTCGCCGCGCTGAGCGTGGCACGCGTCTGCGGCGGGCGAGGTGGCGGCGAAGCGGTCTGGTCGTCGGGCGCACGGGAGCGGGGCGCCCCAAGGGGGAGAGCCCGAGAGGCGACGGCCGGCGGTAGCCGCTCGAGCCATGGGACTGCCCGCTCGTCGCTGTTCGGCACCGGCTCAGCGTATGTTGCGGTCCCCGCGGAGGTAGCACTCGCTGCCGTGGACGAACGGTGAGCGGCCACAGTGACCCCGGCGGCGGAATCGGCGCTATCCTCTCAGCGATACCGCAGGGTGCTTCCCAGCGGCGGCTGGCAAGAACGGTGCTGGCCAGGCCCACGAGACGCTATATCGAGTCGGCCATCATCGCCCCTCGACCGACTGGAGTCTCATGAGCACCCCTAGCCCTGGCCTGGCGTCCGCGCCCGCCCGCTTTTCCGACCTCGGCATCCCACCGACACTGACGGCTGCGCTCGAGGAGCGTGGGATCCTCTCCGCTTTCCCGATCCAGGCGGTCACTCTGCCGGACTCCCTTGCGGGCCGCGATGTCTGCGGCAAGGCACCGACCGGCTCTGGCAAGACCCTGGCGTTCGGGTTGGCGGTGCTCTCCCGGCTGGCCGCGAAGCCTCGCTCGGAGCGGCAGGGTCGCCGCCATGCGACCGCGCTCATCCTCGTCCCCACGCGTGAGCTGGCCGCGCAGATCGAGGAGGTGATGGTGCCCTTGGCCAAGGTCATCGGCGCCCGGGTGACATCGATCTACGGCGGCGTCGGATACGGCAAGCAGGTGACCGCCCTCCGCAGCGGAGTGGACGTGCTCGTCGCGTGCCCCGGACGGCTCTCCGATCTCGTCGGGCGTGGCGACGCCCGCCTGTCTCACGTCGACATGGTGGTGATCGACGAAGCGGACCGGATGGCTGACATGGGCTTTCTCCCAGAGGTGCGACGCCTCGTCGACAGAACCAGTGGGACGCGCCAGACTCTTCTGTTCTCGGCCACGTTGGACGGGCCGGTCGACAAACTGATCCGTGACTATCAGCACGACCCCGTACGTCACGACGTCGTGCCAACAGGCTCCGATCAAGGGGACGTGGCTCATCACTTCTGGCGAGTTGAGTCCCATGAACGCGTGGCCGTGACGACGAAGGTGGTCAGCGCCAGCGGGCCTGCCGTCGTCTTCTGCCGGACCAAGCGCGGTGCCGATCGGCTGTCCGACCGCCTGGCACGTTCAGGTCTCGCCTCGGCAGCTATCCATGGCAACCGCAGTCAGAGCCAGCGCGAGAGGGCTCTGGCCGCGTTTCGCAGCGGACGGCTCGACGTGCTCGTCGCCACCGACATCGCAGCGCGGGGGATCCACGTTGATGCCGTGCCGCTCGTCGTACACTTCGATCCAGCCGCCGACAGCACCGACTATGTCCACCGATCCGGCCGTACCGGCCGAGCAGGCGCTGACGGGACGGTCGTGTCTTTGGTGGGAAGCGAGCATCTTGCCGCGATCAAGCAGATCCAGCGGCGCCTCGGTCTCTCGAGCGGCGTCTCCTCGCCAGACCTCTCTTCCCTCGCCGCCGGTGTTGCCATCCGCCCTGTTCATGAGGGTGCTCCCCGGGTGAAGGTGAAGCCAGAGGCCCGCGGGTACGGCAAGCGTGGGCGCGCGACGTCGAACGAGCGCGCCACCCGGCAGAGCCGCTCCTCTCGAGATCGAAGCAGAACCACGCGGGGCTCGGGTCGCTGAGATCCGAGCGGCGCGGCCCCCGCGTCGGAGCGGGCTCGACCAGGGGCCGACGCATCGGTCCCGCGCCCTCGCCTGGTCACGTCGCGCCCGGAGGATGCGGATGGTTCCAGGTCGGTGACCTCGGGGTCGGTCTGCTGTCCGACCGCTCTCATGGGCGGGGCGGCGGATGGCGCTGGGCGTCCCGTCACCGTGCCTGCTCGACGCCAGAGGTGCGACGTCGTGTCCGGCGGCGAGGTCGCCGACTGACCTGCGGCTGCCGGTCACGTGTTGGGCCGACCAGCGCCGCGCCCAACAGACTGGCGGCGCGCGGAGAACGACCCCTCGCGGTCAGGCTTCGGGTCTGACCTACGCCGGCGGTACGTGCCCGGTGCTGTTCGAAACGCCGCGTCGTGCGTCGGGCGGATGGGCAATCAGAGCATGGGGCGCCCTCCGGTCGCGGCTACGCGCCCTCCCGAGAGGTAGCTTCCGTCGCCGGAGGCCAGCAAGACCTAGACCGGCACCAGCTCGCTGATCGGGGCGGCCGATCGCGGTGTTGGAGCCGAATTGCTCCACGCTGTCCTCGGGCATCGTCGTGGAGATGAGCGGGGTCCAGATCGGACAGGCGCGACGCTGTTGGCCCGGCTCCCGCGAGGGCCGAGCAGCTGAGCGAGACTGGCGCCGAGGCTCGCGACTCGCTGCCACGGTTGCCGAGTAGGGGGCAAGCGTCGGATTCGGCATGTCGGAGTTCACCGACGAGCTCCCGATGGATGGAGGAGCCTGGCCCCATTGTGGGCAAGCACCGCCTCGCACAGGTGGAACATCGCCGAGAGGTGGTAGCGATCGTGTGGTCCCACTCCTCATCGGGGACATTCTCGAGGGACTCATGGCTCATCTGGAAGGCGGCCTTGTTGACCAGGACGTCCACCTTGCCGAACGCCTCGACTGCCCTCTTCACGATGTTTTGGCAGTGCTCGGGAGAGGACACGTCTCCCCGGACGAGGACGGCCCTTCGGCCGCTGTCTTGCACGCGGCGAGCGGTCTCCTCGGCCTTCCCGTGCTCGCTGAGGTAGGAGATGAGGACATCGGCGCCTTCGCGGGCGAAGGCGATCGCGACTGCTCGCCCGATGCCGCTGTCAGCTCCCGTCATGACGGCGGCCGTGCCCTCGAGCCCGCCGTGCCCCGGTAGCTCGTGTGGCCGCAGTCCGGTGCATCTCCGACCGGTGGCGGGGCGGCTCGCTCATCCAGCTGCCATACCCACTCGAGGCGCTGGCGTGGCGAACCTGCGCCGGCTCGGTGGCGGCGAAGGCTCACTCACCCGCCTGACTCCACGGCGCGGGAGGGGGACGACACGACGTCCGGTGTCGGAGTCAGTGCCCGCGTACCATGCGGCCGTGGAGCACGCACGCCGGCCGTCATCTCCCGAGGACATCACTGCAGCGGCGCGAAAGAGCTTCGACGAGGCACCGGACGCCCGCCTGCGCTTCCTGCTCCAGCGGCTCGTCGAGCACCTGCATGCCTACGCCTGCGAAGTCGGCCTCACGAAGGCCGAGTGGGAGGCAGCCGTCGCCTTCCTGACCGACACCGGCCACAGCTGCAGTGACCGTCGCCAAGAGTTCGTCCTCCTCTCGGACACGCTCGGCCTCTCGATGCTCGTCGACGCCCTGCAGAGCCACCTGCAGGCCGGTGTGACGGAGTCGACCGTGCTCGGCCCGTTTCACGTCGACGGCTCACCGCTTCGCCCGATGGGTTCCTCGATCGCTGAGCAGGAGGGGAGCGGGGAACCCATGTTCGTCTCGGGGAACGTCCGCGGGATCGACGGGCAACCGCTCGCAGGGGCAGTCCTCGACGTATGGCAGAACGCCGCCAACGGCCTCTACGCCGTTCAGGATCCCGAGCAGCCGTTCGAGAACCTGCGCGGTCGCTTTCGGACTGGGTCAGACGGAGCGTTCTCGTTCTGGGCGGTCCGCCCGGTCGACTACCCGATCCCGGACGACGGTCCGGTGGGGAGGATGTTGGCGGCCACCGGGCGCCACCCCTGGCGACCTGCCCATCTGCACCTCGTGGTCTCAGCCACTGGGTGCCACCCGGTGGCGACGCATCTCTTCGACCGGACGAGCCCCTACCTCGGCAGCGATGCCGTCTTCGGCGTGAAGCCGTCGCTCGTCGTCGACTTCCTCGCCCATGGGCCTCACGAGCCCGGAGCGCCCGAGGGATGGAGCGATACCTGGTACTCGCTGGAACGAGACTTCGTCTTGGCGCCAGCCGAGACTTGATCGGTCCAGAGAGCTCGAGCCGCATCGAGCCGGTCGCGGCCTTGGGTCCTGTGGGTCGCAGTGCGCTGTGGCGCCCGGGTCAGGTCCTCCGGGGGCCAGCCGTGGGCCGACGGCTCTCCGCTGTGGTCACGATGCAGCCGGCTTGGCGACCGGGCGAGTCACGAGTGGCCCTGCCACGCTCACCTATCTGTGAGTGACCGCCCGCCTGTCAGAACCGCGGGTCCCGCCACGGTCTGCTGTGAGCGAACCGGTGCGGTGATCACGATCACCTCATGCGAGCCCGGCGGGGAGGAGTGCGTTCCGAGAGATGAAGCGGGCTTGCTCTGCCGCCGCCTAACTGACTAAAGCGCGGCCGGCTGCTTCCTGTCGCGAGGTGACTGCCGTGCCGGCGCCCACGGCGGGAGCAGCTCCCCGCCGTGGGCGCAGAATACGGTCAAGCCGCAGCTTCGGTCGCGACAGCGTCCCGCAACACCGCGAGCAGGTCCGTGGCGTCGATGACGAGGTGGTCGGCTCCGCCGAGGCGTAGCTCAGTTCCCGCGTAACGGGGGAAGAGCACCCGGTCGCCGGGCTTGACCTTGATCAGCTCCTCGTCGTCACCCACGGCGATCACGAGGCCGCGCTGCGGCTTCTCCTTGGCAGTGTCGGGGATCACGAGACCGCTCGAGGTGACGCTCTCGTCCTCCAGCACCTTTAGCAGCACGCGTGCACCGAGTGGTTCTACCTGTTCTGTCATCGCTGACTACTCCTTATCGGTTGGTTTTGGGGCGTTCGGTCTCAAGCCCGCTTGCGCAGTCCGAGCAGCCGGTCGATCTGGGTCTGGTCGAAGCCGACGACAGGTCGGCCGTCGATCTCGATCACCGGCACGCCGATCCGGCCTGTGCGACGGACCAGGTCGTCGGCCGCCTTCTGATCGCGCGAGACGTCGATCTCCCTGAACGGCACTCCCTGGCTGCGCAGGTAACCCTTTGCCCGTTGGCACCACGGGCAGGTGGGCGTCGTGAAGACCAGCACGCGATGCCGGGTCTGGGTAGCGGGCATCAACGGACCTCCTTGGTCATTGCTCGGTTTGGCGAGGTTTCGTCGGCGGGGCTGGCGCCGCGCCGGCGGTCGGTGACGATCCGGTGGACGATGTCGCACGCGTCGGCGATGCGCGGCTCGATCAGCCGGTAGTAGACGGTGGTGCCCTCCCTGCGCGACTCCACCAGCCCTGCGTGTCGCAGTACGGAGAGGTGCTGGCTGGCGTTGGGCAGGCTCATGCCGAACAGCTCGGCGAGGTCGCCCACGCAGCGCTCTGCATGCCTGAGCGCATCGATGAGAAGCAGGCGCTTCGGATCGGTCAGGACCTTGCAGAGCTCGGCATGCGACCTGAAGGCGGCGTCCTCAGCAGGCGATGACGTCGCGGCTTCCGAACTCATGTGGACGATGATATCAATCGTTGCGTGATTGCGCAATCAAAGCAGTAGCAGCTCGGAGAGCGATGCCGTCGGCGGAGCGCCCGGCTCCCCGGGGTGCCCCCGGCCCCGGGCGGCAACGGCGGGTGCGGCAAGTCATGGCCCGGGACCTGTGGCGGTCCAGCTCGCTGGCGCCCACCGTCTCCGCCTCACCGACCCGGGGCTTTCCGACCAGCCGAGACGACATCGGCGACACCGAAAGCGGCTCGCCGCCGTGCACGGAGGGACGCCGTGTGCGACAAGAACCGTTCCCGGGGTAGGCGTCCGACGATTTGGGTAGCTAACCGCCGCTCGTAACCACCGAGGCAGAGACCCCCCATGCCGACCCAGAGACAAGTCCTAGACGCGATCGGTGTCGACTGTGACTACGACGCTGCCGCTGCCCGATTGCACATCCCGCCCGGGCAGGCCTACCTCATCGCCACAGGCCTCCCCGCGGACGGCAGCGACACGTCCTCCCCGGACGAGACGCTGCGCAGACCCGGTGCCATGAGAGGGAGCACTCAGCATCTCGTCTATCAGCGGCCACGTACCAGCGACCCGATCCAGAAGTCGCTGGTGCACGAGTGGATCCGTGGGCGAGCGGAGAGTGACCCTCAGATGGTCTCGGCGGCGCGGTCGAGGGGCGCGGAACCAGGCCAGACCGGAGACACCGACGACACTGACGTCTGCGACGTGCTCACCCGCCAGCACGACACGGTCACCGCCCTGATGCAGCAGCTGAAGGCCATTCCCGGCGTGACCAAGGGCGGAAGCGAGGTGCACCAGTCCCGACGCAAGTCGATCGTCGACATGATGACCGTCGAGCTCTCCCGGCACGAGACCGCCGAGCAGGAGCACCTCTGGCCAGCGGTGCGCGACCTCTTAGCCGGGGGCGGCCAGATCCTGGAGCAGGCGCTCGAGCAGGAGCAGGAGGGAAAGGACAGCCTCGTCGCGCTCGGCAAGACCGAGCCGTCGCAGGAGCGCTTCGACGAACTGGTCGAGGAGCTCGAGAAGAGGCTCCGCAGACACGTGGCCTTCGAGGACAAGGTTCTCCTGGCGGTTCGAGATTCCATGGCGGAGGAGGACCGGCGGGCCATCGGTGAGCGGATCCTCCGGGCGGAGCAGCATGCGCCCACGAGGTCTCACCCGCACGCTCCCGGGCAGGCCGCCGCCACCGTTACGGCGGCTGCTGCCTCTGCCGCCCCGCTCGACAAGGCACGGGACGGGCTTGGCGACCGTCAGGCCGAGCGCCCCGGCCGGGCCGAAGAGGAACCGTACTCACACACCGAGGAGGTCTGATGAAGATCAACGACTGGCCCGTGCTCCGCCAGGCGCGGGGGTCCGACAAACTGGGCCGCGGACAGGCCGTCAAGTCCTCGACCTCCTCCCATCTCCGTGCCCGGGTGGTCGAGGCCGACAAGATCACGAAGTCGGTCTGCCCCTACTGCGCGGTCGGGTGTGGTCAGAACGTCTTCGTCAAGGACGAGAAGGTCGTCCACATCGAAGGTGACCCGGACTCCCCGGTCAGTCGTGGGCGGCTCTGCCCCAAGGGCTCTGCCAGTCTGCAGCTCGCCACCGGCTCCTCCCGCCGTTACGAGGTGCTCCACCGCAAGCCAGGAGCCACCGACTGGGAGGTACTCGACCTCGACACTGCCATGGACATGGTCGCTGACCGGGTGATCGAGACTCGCCGGCAGACCTGGCAGTGGCGCGACGAGGACGGTCGCGACGTGCGTCGCACGCTCGGCATCGCCAGCCTCGGTGGCGCCACTCTCGACAACGAAGAGAACTACCTGATGAAGAAGCTGTACACCGCCCTCGGGGTGATACAGGTAGAGAATCAGGCACGAGTCTGACACTCCTCCACCGTCCCCAGTTTGGGGACATCGCTCGGCAGGGGAGGAGCCACCACCTTCCAGCAGGACCTCCAGAACGCTGACTGGATCGTCATCGAGGGATCCGACATGGCCGAGTGCCACCCTGTTGGGTTCCAGTGGGTGATGGAGGCAAAGGCACGGGGCGCCAAGGTGATCCACGTCGACCCGAGATTCACCCGCACGAGTGCGGTAGCGGATCTTCACGTGCCGTTGCGGCCAGGCAGCGACATCGCCTTTCTCGGTGGGATCATCAACTACGTCATCCAGAACGAGAAGTACTTCCGCGACTACATCGTCGCCTACACCAACGCTCCGATGCTCATCAGCGAGGACTTCCGTGACACCGAGGACCTCGACGGCGTGTTCTCCGGCCTCGACGAGGAGGACCGGAGCTACGACTTCCACACCTGGATGTACGAGGGCGTGGAGGTGCAGGCGGCCTCCGGCCAACGTGATCAGGAGTATCAGGACCGCGCGAACAGGGGGAGCCAAGACAACCCGTCGCACGGCCAGGGCAAGAGCCGCCAGGCGACCTCCTACGAGGCGGGCCGCGGCGAATCCCATGGCTCGGGCGGCGTCAAGGTCGGCCAGGGCGGCGAGCGGGACGACGCGCTGCAGCACCCCCGGTGCGTCTTCCAGATCCTGAAGCGGCACTACTCCCGCTACACCCCTGAGATGGTGGAACAGATCTGCGGTGTTCCGCAGGAGGCGTTCCTCGAGGTGTGCAAGACCCTCGCCGACGGGGCCGGGCCCGACCGCACCGGGGCCTTCTGCTATGCCGTCGGCTGGACCCAGCACACCGTCGGCGTGCAGTACATCCGGGCAGCCGCCATCCTGCAGCTGCTGCTTGGCAACATCGGGCGACCTGGCGGAGGGATCCTCGCCCTGCGCGGCCATGCCAGCATCCAGGGGTCCACCGACATCCCAACTCTGTACAACCTGCTCCCCGGGTACATCCCGATGCCCCATGCCCACGATGACGAGAACCTCGAGGCGTTCCTCGAGGGAGCCTCGACCGACAAGGGCTACTGGGGGGAAATGAAGGCGTACACCGTGAGCCTCCTCAAGGCCTGGTGGGGTCCGGCCGCCACGCCGGAGAACGACTTCTGCTTCGACTACATACCGCGCCTCACCGGGAGCCACAGCACCTACGAGACCGTGATGGCCCAGATGGACGGCTCCTGCAAGGGGTACTTCATCTGGGGTGAGAACCCGGCCGTAGGCTCCGCCAACGCCAAGATGCAGCGCCTCGGCATGGCCAACCTCGACTGGCTGGTCGTCCGTGACTTCTCGCTCATCGAGTCGGCGACCTGGTGGAAAGACGGACCCGAGATCGAGACAGGGGAGCTCACGACCGAGGACATCAAGACCGAGGTCTTCTTCTTCCCAGCCGCCGCCCACACCGAGAAGAACGGCAGCTTCACCAACACCCAGCGGATGCTCCAGTGGCACCACGCGGCGATCGAGCCTTACGGCTCAGCGAGAAGTGACCTGTGGTTCGCCTACCATCTCGGTCGCCTCATCAGAGAGAAGCTGACCTCCCCGGCCGAGGGCTGCGACGACCTCGATCGGCCGATACTCGATCTCACCTGGGACTACCCGACCGAGGGATCCATCGCTGAGCCGTCGGCCGAGGCGGTCCTCGCCGAGATCAACGGGTGGGACGGCGACGGTCAGCCGCTCACGTCCTACGAGCAGCTTAACGAGGACGGCTCCACAGCCTGCGGCTGTTGGATCTACTGCGGCGTCTACACCAACGGCGTCAACCAGGCCGCTCGGCGTAAGCCCGCCAAGGAGCAGAACTGGGTCGCCAACGAGTGGGGATGGGCATGGCCGGCCAACCGGCGCATCCTCTACAACCGGGCCTCTGCCGACCCCTCGGGGAAGCCGTGGAGCGAGCGCAAGGCGCTCGTCTGGTGGGACGAGGACAATGCCGAGTGGACGGGTCATGACATCCCCGACTTTGCGAGGTCGAAGTCACCGTGGCACCGCCCACCGCCTGGCGCCCGAGGCGCCGAGGCGCTGTCGGGGACGGATGCGTTTGTGATGCAGGCCGATGGTAAGGCGTGGCTCTTCGTGCCAGCAGGGCTCACCGACGGCCCACTCCCAACCCACTACGAGCCGCAGGACTCGCCGGTGCCCAACCTCCTCTACTCCCAGCAGCGCAATCCGGTTCGCCAGGTCTTCAGCCGCAAGCACAACCGGTACCACCCGAGTCCCTCTGAGCCGGGCGCACAGCTGTTCCCATATGTGATCACCACCTACCGCCTCACCGAGCATCACGCCGCCGGTGGTATGAGCAGGTGGGTGCCGTACCTCTCGGAGCTCCAGCCGGAGATGTTCTGCGAGGTCTCTCCTGAGCTCGCTTCGGAGCGGAATCTCGAGCACAACGGGTGGGCGATGATCGTCACAGCCCGCAACGTCATCGAGGCGCGAGTCATGGTCACCGACCGGATACGGCCGCTCAGGATCAACGGCAAGGTGGTCCATCAGATCGGTCTGCCCTACCACTGGGGCGCCAACGGCTACTCGACGGGCGACGCCGCCAACGAGCTGGCCGCCCTCTCGCTCGACCCCAACGTCCACATCCAGGAGGTCAAGGCCTTCAGCGGGGACATCCGGCCGGGACGGCGGCCACGGGGTCCGAGCCGGGTAGCGCTCGTCGAGGAGTACATCCGGCGAGCCGGGATCGACGGCGAGACGGGCATGGAGGTGCGCGATGGCCACTGAGATGAATCTGCTGGAGCGGGGTGACGTAGCAGCGAGCAGCGGTTATGAGAGCCCTCCCCCCCGAGTGGGCTTCTTCACCGACACGTCGGTGTGCATCGGCTGCAAGGCGTGCGAGGTCGCCTGCAAGGAGTGGAACCACGTACCCGAGGACGGTCTGAACTTCACCGGCATGTCGTACGACAACACAGAGGGCCTCGGCGCCGACAGCTGGCGGCACGTGGCCTTCATCGAGCAGAAGGTCGTCGGCACCGACGGCTCGGGACAGGACGGTATCCGGTGGCTCATGGCCTCGGACGTGTGCAAGCACTGCACCCATGCCGCCTGCCTCGACGTCTGTCCGACGGGGTCGCTCTTTCGCACCGAGTTCGGCACCGTCGTCGTGCAGGAGGACATCTGCAACGGCTGCGGCTACTGCATCTCCGCCTGTCCCTACGGGGTGATCGACCAGCGGCACGGGGACGGGCGAGCTTGGAAGTGCACGCTGTGTTACGACCGACTGTCGGTGGGTGTCGAACCGGCCTGCGCCAAGGCTTGTCCGACGGACTCGATCCAGTTCGGACCGCTCGAGGAGTTGCGAGCTCGGGCGGAGAGACGACGTGACCAGCTTCACCGGTCGGGGGTGATCGACGCCCGGCTGTACGGCGAGAGTCCCGACGACGGAGTCGGGGGGGACGGGGCTTTCTTCCTCCTCCTCGACGAACCGGAGGTATACGGACTCCCACCGGACCCGATCGTGACCACCCGCGATCTGCCCGCCATGTACCGGCGGGCCGGGGTCGCGGCGGCGGCGCTGGTCTCCGTCGTGGTCCTTGGGTTCGGAGGAGCCCGGCGATGAGCAGCTCAGTCACCAAGCAGGGACTACGAGAGGTCCATCCCGGCCGGGAGGCGGTGAGCCAGGTACAGGCCACGGCGGACGTCTCCCAGCGACCGCACCGCCGGGCCGGCGGTGAGCGCTCGATGGTGGGAGAAGCGGACTTCCGCTCCTACTACGGCAAGCCGATCATCAACAAGCCTGTCTGGGAGGCGCCCGACATACCGGGCTACCTCTTTCTTGGCGGGCTCGCGGGTGCCAGCTCGGTGATGGCCGCGGCGGCGACCGCCAGCCACCGCGGCGCCCTCGCCCGGGCCCTCAAGCTGTCGAGCACAGCCGCCGTCAGCCTCTCGGGCATCGCCCTCGTCCACGACCTCGGACGGCCCGCCCGGTTCGCCAACATGCTGCGCGTTCTGAAGCCGAGCTCGCCGATGAGCGTGGGATCCTGGCTGCTCGCTAGCTTCACACCGCTCTCGGCTGCTGCGAGCCTGAGCGCCCTCACCGGCCGGTTCCGGCTGGTCGGCGCGGCGGGCACTGCGGGCGCCGCTCTCCTCGGGCCAGCGGTGGCGACCTACACAGCGGCGCTGGTCTCCAACACCGCAGTCCCTGCCTGGCACGAGGGGTTCAAGGAGATGCCTTTCGTGTTCGCCGCATCGGCCGTCAGCTCGGCGGCGGGTATGGGCCTTGTGGTTGCGCCACTCCACGAGTCGGGCCCGGCTCGGCTTCTCGGCGTGACCTCGGGGGCAGCGGAGCTCGGTCTGATGGAGCTGATGAAGCGGAACATGGGGGCGGTGAAGGAGGCCTTCACCTCGAGTGAGAAGGCGCACCGCTACGAGAAGGGCGCCAAGATCGCCATCGTCACCGGCATAGCCGCCGCGCTGCTCGGAAAGCACAGCAGGGTGGCGTCCGCCTTCGCGGGCGCCGGGCTCCTCGTGGGGTCCGCCCTGTCTCGCTTCGCGATATTCGAGGCCGGCCTCGAGTCGGCCGAGGACCCGCGCTACACCGTCGTTCCCCAGCGCAAGAGGCTCGAGGAGAGGAATCGTGGCTGACCTGTTCGTGCTGATACAGGGGCATCACGACGAGCTGATTGCCGTCCTCAGCGACCTTGCCACCGGACCCGAGAGCGAGGAGCACTCGCCGTGTGAGCAGAAGACGATGTCGAGCCGGCTGGTGATGATGGCGTCCCGCCACGAAGCAGCAGAGGAGCAGTACCTCTGGCCAGCGGTGAGACGTGTGGTCGAAGGCGGTGAGGAGATGGCGGTACACGCCCTCGAGCAGGAGTCCACCGCCAAGCGGCTGCTGCACGACCTCGATCGGATCACCCCAGGCAACGCCGACTTCGCCGCGCTGGCCCGTCAAGTCTCCGCCGCGGTGCACGACCATGTGACCTACGAGGAGGCCACGGTGCTCCCCTCGCTGAGGCTGCGGATGAGCCCGGGAGAGGTGGAGCGGCTCGGCGCCCGGTATGCGAGGGCCCACCAAGCCGGCCCGACTCGCCCGCACCCGCTCACCCCTCCCCGGCGCTCCCTGCTCAAGTCGGCCGGCTCGGCCATGGCCCTCGTCGACCGCACGCGAGACGTCCTCACCCGGCGCGGTCGGTAGCCCCTGGCCTTCCGCCCGGTGGGGCGGTGGATGGCGCGTCCGATCGAGCCACGCCGGTCGACGAGTGACCCGACGAAGCGATGGTGGGCGGCATGGCACCGGAGACGAGCACGACTTTCGACCGTGAGAGATCCGTCGATCGGTCGGGTACCAGGTCGGCAGACCGATGCTCCCACGAGAGGCCGGCGATGGCGGGCCCGGCAGCTCGGTGCCTGGGTGCCCCGGCGCCGGCGAGGACCGATTGGGGCCCCCATCGTCCAAGCGGTTCCGCCGGACCGACGAAGCCGAAGTGACCCGTGGTACGCAGGCGCAGGACCCGATCGGCCCGGCCGGTTGCTCGACGCCTCACGACCCAGCACGTCGTCACCGCACCTCGCACGTCTGACATCGCGGACCATCCCCCGTCCTGTCCCGGTGGGTGCCGCTCGGAACCGCTCGGGACGGAGTCCGCCGGTGCTGGTCACCTCCGGTACGGCACCGTCCGAGGCCCCGACCCCAGGCTGATAGCCACTGCGCCGTCTGCTCCCAACCGGCACCCCGGGCAGTCGCACCGAGGGTTCCGCCGGACGTTACAGAGGTTCTGTAGCCTCCGGTCGAGATGCTCTCCGTCCACCGCTCCGAACGCGCCGACCACCTTGTCGAGTCGCTCGGTGACCTCTTGCTCGACGCGCTCGCCGACCCGATGGCGGTCGAGATCGTGGCGGTGCCGAGCCGGGGCGTGGAGAGGTGGTTGACCCAGCGGCTCTCTCATCGGCTCGGCGCGACGGTCGGTGGCGACGGAGTCTGCGCCAACATGGAATTTCCCTTCCCGGGCACCCTCGTCGGGGAGGCGACCTCGGTCGCCTGCGGGCTCGACCCAGAGGCCGATCCCTGGCCGCCGGACCGGTCGGTCTGGCCGCTTCTCGAGATTGTGGACGAGAACCTTGGGGCGACGTGGCTCGAACCCCTCGTCGATCACCTGGTGGCGGGGTCGCCCGACGCCTCGCAGCTGCGTCGGTTCGCGACCGTGCGTCACCTCGCAGACCTGTTCGACCGATATGCCGTCCATCGTCCGGACATGATCCGCCAGTGGGTGGAGACGGTGGCGGGCACCACTGGCGCGAGAGACTGGCAGGCGGAGCTCTGGCGTCGCCTCCGCCAGCGGATCGGTGTCCCGAGCCCTGCCGAACGCGTGGAGGCCGCCATCGCCACGCTCGTCGAGCAGCCCGAGCTGCTCGATCTGCCGGCGCGGCTCTCGCTGTTCGGCTTGACGCGTCTCCCGGCGAGTCACCTCCCCGTTCTGGAGGCGATCGCACAGAACCGGGAGGTTCACCTCTTCCTGCTGCACCCCTCGGGTCGGTTGTGGAACTCGGTGGAGGCTGGGGCGGAGGGTCTCCCGGTCTATCCGGTCAGCCGTAGCGACGACCCGACCGCCTCGCTCGCGGTGAACCCCTTGCTGCGCTCCTGGGGGCGCGACGCGAGGGAGATGCATCTCGTGCTCCGCTCACGGGGGGTCACCGGTGGCGAGCACCGTCCCGTACCAGAGCACTCGAGCAGCCACCGGACGCTTCTCGAGCGGCTCCAGTCGGATGTCCGGGCCAATCGCGAGCCTCCCGGCGGTCCACGTACTAGCACCGAGGCGGACCCACGGCCCCCGATCGACCCCGGCGACGGCAGTCTGCGCGTCCACTCGTGTCATGGTCGGCTCCGTCAGGTGGAGGTTATGCGGGATGTCCTCCTCCACCTGCTCGCTGACGACCCGACGCTCGAGCCGCGAGACATCATCGTCATGTGCCCCGACGTGGAGTCTTTCGCACCGCTCATCCACGCCGTCTTCGGATCGAGCAACCAGCCGACGTCCTACGACGGCGAGGATGCTCACTGGCCGAAGGAGCCGGGCCCGCCACAGGTTCGTGCTCGGATCGCCGACCGGTCGATCCGACAGACGAACCCGGTGCTCGCCGTGGCGGCGAAGCTGTTGGAGCTCGCCTCCGGGCGCCTCCCCGCGTCGGAGGTGCTCGACCTGGCAGGGAGCGAGTCGGTGGCACGGCGGTTCCACTTCGACGAGGACGAGCTCGGCCAGCTGGAGCGCTGGGTCGGCGAGACCGGCATCCGCTGGGGCCTCGACCGGGAGCACCGGGCGCCCTGGCACCTTGGCCACGTGCCCGACAACACCTGGCATGCCGGCCTCGACCGCCTGCTGCTCGGCGTGGCGATGGCCGAGGAGGAGCAGCGGCTCTTCAACGACGTCCTCCCGCTCGACGACGTGTCCAGCGGCGACGTCGAGCTGGCGGGCCGGTTCGCCGAGTTCGTGGACCGGCTCGGGACGGCGGTGGAGCGGCTGCAAGGACGGCATCCGGTCACCGAGTGGGTGGCGAGCCTCGCCGAGGCCACCGAGAGCCTGGCGCTCGCCGCCCCGGGCGAGCAGTGGCAGCACGACCAGCTGCACTGGGTGCTGGGGGACGTGGAGGAGGCGGCGCAGGCCGGCGAGTCCGGCCAGACGGGCCCTCGCCGAAGCGCGCAGACCCTGCTCGCTCTGGCCGAGGTACGGTCTCTGCTCGACGACCGTCTCCGGGGTCGGCCGACGAGGGCAAACTTCCGTACCGGAGATCTCACCATCTGCACGCTCGTCCCAATGCGGTCGGTGCCCCATCGGGTGATCGGGCTGCTCGGCCTGGACGACGGCGCCTTCCCCCGCCACGCCGCCCAGGACGGTGACGACCTCCTGCTCACCGAGCCTCGTGTCGGCGACCGGGACGCGCGCTCAGAAGATCGGCAGCTACTGCTCGATGCCCTCCTCGCAGCGACTGAGCATCTCGTTCTCACCTACGAGGGCCGCGATCCGAGGACGAATCAGGAGCGCTCGCCATGCGTCCCGGTCGCCGAGCTGCTCGACGTCGTCGACCGCACGGTGAGGGTGCCGGACGGGTCGCCGCACACCAAGCCACGGCAGTACGTCGTGGTCGAGCACCCCCTCCAGTCCTTCGACCCGCGCAACTTCCAGCCGGGCGCACTCGACGGCGACGGATCGTGGAGCTTCGACCCTGTCGACCTCGAGGGCGCCCGCGCGCACAGCGAGCCGCCGGCGGCACCAGCGAGCTTCCTCGCCGCCCCGCTTGAGCCGATCGGCGAGCAGGTGGTCCAGCTCGACTCCCTCGTTCGCTTCCTCGAATTCCCGGTGCGGCAGTTCCTGCGTGAGCGGCTCGGCTGGTACGGAAGTGGCGGCAGCGACGAAGTGAAGGATGCTCTGCCGGTGGAGCTCGATCCG
Source organism: Actinomycetes bacterium (assembly GCA_021797795.1). Taxonomy (GTDB): domain Bacteria; phylum Actinomycetota; class Acidimicrobiia; order Acidimicrobiales; family Bog-793; genus JAKACF01. The sequence goes on from JAJZZB010000023.1 coordinate 17,909, forward strand.
CTCGAGAAGTGGGGCGTCGGCGAGCGGATCCTGCAGGCGCGTCTCGCAGGCTCCACCCCGGACGAGGCTCGAGCCGCCGAGAAGGGCCGGGGACTGCTGCCGCCCGGGGCACTCGCCACTCATGACCTCGGGGAGGTCGAACAGGCGGTCGACAGGCTGGTCGCGGTGACGAAGGACGCCGGCGGCGTGGCGGTGCCCGACTCGGTCGAGGTGAACCTCCGCCTGCCCGATGGACGGACGCTCATCGGCACAGTCCCCGATGTCCACGAGCTCGAGGACGAGGAGGGAGCAAAGAGCCGCATCGTCCGGTGCCTGTACTCCCGGCTCGCTGCCAAGCACCGCTTGGTGGCGTGGGCCCACTTTCTCGCACTCACGGCTGCGCATCCTGAGCGAGAGGTCACCGCCCTCACGGTCGGGAGAGCGGAAGGGTCTACCAGGGGAGCCCCGCGCATCGCAGTCGCCGAGCTGGCTCTGCTTGCCCCGTCTCCGGACGAACGCCGGGAGCGGGCCCTGCTCGAGCTGGCGGCGCTCGTCGACCTCTACGACCGCGGCATGCGGGAACCCCTGCCGCTCTTTGCCACGACCTCGGAGCGCTTCGTCTCGGCGTTGAGACGGGAGGGTCGCGTCGTCGACGAATGTCACCAGACCTGGGACGCGAGCGACCGCGGCTTCAGCGAGAGCCAGGAACCCGCACACCTCCTCGTCCTGGGCGGGCAGCCGACCTTTTCCGACCTCCTCCGCGAGCCGGCGCGGTCCGACGAGAGCGGCCCGGGCTGGTCGAGCGAGAGGTCTCGTGTCGGGCGGCTCGCCCGACGCCTCTGGGAGCCGGTGCTCGACCATGAGGACCGGAGGTACTGCTGATGGCATCGACGACCGAGCGCGCAGCCGGGCGGTCGATCGCCGAGCCGGATCACTTCGACGTCTGCGGCTCGCTGCCGCCGCTCGGCATCACCGTGCTCGAGGCGAGCGCCGGAACGGGCAAGACTTTCACGATCGCCGCACTGGTGACTCGCTTTGTCGCTGAGGGTGTGCCGATTTCCGAGGTGCTCGCAGTGACCTTCACCCGGCTGGCGACCGGAGAGCTCCGCGATCGGGTGCGCGCCCGCCTGGTGCTTGCCGAAGAGGGGCTCGCCCGCTACCTCGAAGGCGGAGAACTGCTCCCGGCCGACGACTCGGTGCTCCGCCTGCTCGCCACCGGTGACCGAGAGGAGGTGTCAGCGCGCCGGGACCGGCTGACCGACGCCGTCACCTCCTTCGACGAGGCCACGATCACGACGACTCACGGGTTCTGCCAGCTGATGCTGGCAAGCCTCGGGGTCACTGGTGACGTGGCGACAGGCTCGACCCTTCTGGAGGAGCCGAGAGATCTCGTCGAGCAGGCGGTAGACGACCTGTACGTGCGCTGGACCCTGTTTCACGGTCAGGCGCCTCCCTTCAACCGGCGCGAGGCGCTCGGGATCGCCCGTGCGGCGATCGCGAACCCCGACACCCCGCTCGAACCGGCGCCGGGGGCGTCGGACTCTGGGCTCCGGCGCCGCCTGGCGGACGGCGTGCGCGCGGAGGTCGACCGCCGTCTTCGTGATGGCAACCTGCTCACCTTTGACGACCTGCTCGTTCGGCTGAAGAACACGCTGCGCGATCCCCACCGCGGTGCGCCGGCGGCCGACCACCTTCGCGGGAGGTACTCCGTCGTCCTCGTCGACGAGTTCCAGGACACCGATCCCATCCAGTGGGCGGTCGTCCGCTCGGCGTTCGGTACGGGCGAGACCCGCCTCGTGCTGATCGGAGACCCGAAGCAGGCGATCTACGCCTTCCGGGGGGCAGACGTGTACTCGTATCTCGAGGCCGCCCGCGTCGCCGAGCGCCGCTTCACCCTCGGGACGAACTGGCGGAGCGACGCCGACCTGCTCGCGGCGCTGGACTCGTTCCTCGATCCCGTCCGGCTCGGACATCCCGAGATCCCGTACCGTCCGGTCGCCCCCGCACCATCTCATACACGTGGGGCTCTGTGCGGGGCGCCAGCGGAGGCGCCTCTGCGGGCACGAGTGGTGTCGGCGAAGCAGAGCAAGCTGTCGACCACCCAGCGGGACGAGATTCGCAAACCGGCGGCCGTCGACTTCATCGCCAAGGATCTGGCGGCCGACATCGTGAGGCTGCTCGACTCAGGCGCCGAGCTGGCCCGCTACGACGAGGACGGCGCACGGCGAAGCGCTCGCCCGCTCGAGCCCGGGGACATCGCGGTGCTGGTCCGTACGAACCGGCAGACGCGCATCGTCCAGCAGGCGCTCCGGGACGCCTCGGTACCGGCGGTCGTGGCGGGGAGCGAGAGCGTGCTCACGACGAGCGCCGCCGGTGAGTGGCTGTGCCTGCTCGAGGCGATGGAACAGCCCGCAAGCCGCTCGAGGGCGGTGGCCGTGGCGCTGACGCCGTTTCTCGGGATGAAGGCCGAGGACGTGGCGTCCGCAGGCGATGCCGAGTGGGAGGCGGTCCACGCCCGGCTGCACCGCTGGAGCGACACCCTGCGCCGCCGCGGAGTCGCCTCGCTGTTCCGGTCCGTGCTGGCGGGCGAGGGGGTGCCGGGCCGCTTGTTGGCAGAGCGGGAGGGCGAGCGGCGTCTCACCGACCTCGGGCACGTGGCGCAGCTGTTGCACGCCGAGGCATCGCAAGGCCAGCAGGGCCCCCCGGCGCTCCGGGCGTGGCTGGCCCGTCGGATCGAGGAGGCCGAGACCGGCCGCGAGGGGGCTGACGCGGAGTCGCGCAGCAGGTGGCTCGACTCGGACGCCGACGCGGTCCAGGTGCTCACCATCCACCGCGCCAAGGGTCTCGAGTTCCCCATCGTCTACTGCCCCTATCTGTGGGACGAGTGGCGGAGGCCGATGGGATCACCGGTCGTCTACCACGACCCGGTCGACGGCGTACGAAAGCTGGACGTCGGCACGAAGACCGATGACGGGTACCCGGCGCACTTCCGCACGGCGACCGACGAGCAGAGCGGCGAGGACCTGCGCCAGCTCTACGTGGCCCTCACCCGCGCGAAGCACCAGGTCGTGATCTGGTGGGCGCGGGTGGACCAGGCCGAGCTCTCCTCGCTCGGGCGGCTGCTGTTCGCGCGCGACGAGGAGGGCACGGTAGCGACGAGCGGCACCCGTATGCCAAGGGACGACGAGGTGCGCACACGCCTCGGCGAGATGTCACAGCGCGCCGGAGGTCTCATCGCCGTGGAAGAGGCGATGGGTAGGGATCCGTCCTCCACGTGGTCCGGACGTTCCGGCCAGCCGTCCGGCGCGCTCGAGGTCGCCAGCTTCGACCGCTCCCTCGACCTGCGCTGGCGCCGGACCTCGTACTCGGGGATCACCGCGGCCGTCCACGGCGGGCCGGCCGTCGGCAGTGAAGCGGAGGAGCCGGGTACTGTCGACGAGCCCGTCACCGGAGCGCCGGTCGAGGTGCTCGGTGGCGAGGGCGCCGCGGGTGGCGAAGAGCCCAGGCTGCGGGCCGCGCGCTCACCGTGGTCCGAGCTGCCTGGTGGCGTGGACATGGGCACGTTCGTCCACCGGGTGCTCGAGGAGATCGACTTCGCGGCCGTTGACCTCGACCTCGAGATCACCCGGGCGATCGCGGCGATCCGCTCGCGGTACGCCGCCGGCTTGGCCGCCCTCGAGCCGGTGGTCGCCGCCCTGCGCGCCTCGATCACGACGCCTCTCGGCCCGTTAGCCGGAGGGACCACGCTGCGGGGGCTCTCGAGGCGGGACCGGTTGGACGAGATGGGCTTCGAGCTGCCCGTGGCCGGCGGTGATCGTCCCGCCAACAGCGACGCCGTCTCCACGCCGGACATCGCCCGGCTGTTCGAGCTCCACGAGGCGGCGGATCCGACCGGCCCGTTGCGCGGGTACGGGGCCCGGTTGCGGGACCCGCTGCTCGGGACCGACCTGCGCGGCTACCTGACAGGAAGCCTCGATCTCGTCTTCCGGCTGGGTGTCGGGAAGGGCGGTGGGGGCGGCCGCTACTTCGTCGCCGACTACAAGACCAACTGGATCGGCGCCGAGGGAGAGGAGCTCTCCGCCTGGCACTACCGGCCGTCCGCCCTCGATGTCGAGATGCAGCGGATGCACTATCCGCTGCAGGCGATCCTCTACATGGTCGCCCTTCACCGGTACCTGCGGTGGCGGCTCCGGGGCTACGAGCCAGAGCGCGACCTCGGGGGCGTCCTCTACCTCTTCCTTCGCGGCATGTCGGGTCCGGACACGCCGGTGGTGGACGGCCACCCCTGCGGCGTCTTCTCCTGGCGACCGCCGACCGGGCTCGTGACGGACCTCTCCGATTTGTTCGAGACCGGCTCGTGACGGCCTCGCTCGACTCGGCTCTCGTCCTCGGGCTCGACGAAGCCTCGCTGCTCGGCGCCTTCAACCGTGCTGGCGTGCTGGCTCCGGCCGACGTCCACGTCGCCCGCCGGCTCGGGCTGCTCGGGGGCGAGGACGACGAGCTGGTGGCGCTTGCGACGGCCTTCGCCGTCCGGGCGCCGAGGGTCGGCCACGTCCGGGCCGATCTCCACTCGGTGAGAGCCACCGCCGAGGCCGAGATCGAAGAGGAGGTGGATCTCGACGCCCTCCCGTGGCCCGACCCCGAGACCTGGCTCTCCAAGGTGGCGGCGAGCCCGCTCGCGGCTGTCGGCGAGGACGACCGCGTGGTGGCCCCGTTGCGGCTCATCGGCACGGCACTCCACCTCGACCGCTACTGGCGGGACGAACGGGCCGTGGCGGCCGACCTGCGTGCCCGGGCGGCCGCCGGCCTCCTCGGCGGCCAAGACCGCGGCGAGCTGGCGCGCGCTATCGAGCGGCTCTTCGGCGGGAGCGCGCACGAGGACGGCGAGCAGCGGTGGGCCGCCGCCGTGGCGGTGCTGCGCGGCCTGGCCGTGATCGCCGGCGGACCCGGGACCGGCAAGACGACGACGGTGGCGCGGGTGATCGGGCTGCTTGCCGAGCAGTCCTCGAGGACAGGGAGCGAGCTCCCGGTCGTGGCCCTCGCCGCCCCGACCGGGAAGGCGGCCAATCGCATGCAGGAGGCGGTGCGTGCCGCCACCGACGAGCTCGGGTTGAGCCCACAGGTCCGAGAGAAGCTGCGCATGCTCGAGGCGTCGACTGTCCACCGTCTGCTCCGGCCGCGACCGGACAACGCCAGCCGCTTCCGCTACCACCGCCGCAATCGCCTGCCGCACGACCTCGTCGTCATCGATGAGACCTCGATGCTCTCGCTCTGGTTGATGGCCCGCCTGGTGGAGGCGGTCCGTGACGATGCGCGCCTCGTCCTCGTCGGCGATCCCGAGCAGCTGGCATCGGTCGAGGCCGGTGCCGTCCTCGGCGACATCGTCGGGCCGGCAGCAGGCGGGCTGCGCATGCGGGCAGAGTCACGAGAGGAGGTGGCGGCCGTCACCGGCGCCTCGCTTCCCGTCGAGGTGCTTCCCACCTCAGGACCGGCGATCGGAGACGGGATCGTGGTACTGCGGACGAACCACCGCTTCGGTGGGGCGCTCGCCGATCTGGCTGAGGCGATCCGATCGGGCAGCGGCGATGCCGCGATGGCCGCCTTGGCCGGTGCGAACCGCAACGACGGCGTCGCGTGGGTGCCGATCGACGCCGGCGAGGCGGAGTCCTCGCAGCTCGACGGCATTCGCCGGCTCGCCTGCGACACGGGAGCGAGCCTCGTCGAGGCGGCACGTGCAGGCGACGGTGCCCGTGCGCTCGAGGCGCTGGGCTCGTGGCGCATCCTGTGCGCCCACCGCCGGGGCCCGGCCGGCGTTGCCTCGTGGAACGCGAGGGTCGAGCAATGGCTTCTCGATGAGATCGACGGCTTCTCGACCGATGGCCAGTGGTACGTCGGGCGGCCGGTGATCGTGACGGCGAACGACTACAGCCTCCGTCTGTTCAATGGGGACACCGGCGTGCTCGTCGCCCGCCAGCCAGCCGGGGTGGCGGCGGCGTTCGAGCAGGGACCGGTCAGCCCGTCGCGTCTCTCGGAGGTCGAGACCGTCTATGCCATGACGGTGCACAAGGCGCAGGGCTCGGAGTTCGACCACGTGGCGGTCGTGCTACCACAGCCCACCTCCCGCGTCCTCACCCGTGAGCTGCTGTACACCGCCGTGACGCGCGCCCGGCGGAGTCTCATCCTCGCCGGCACCGAGGAGGCTGTGCGGGCTGCGGTCGAACGGCCGATCGCACGGGCGTCCGGTCTCACCGAGCGGTTGTGGGGTCCCCCTCGCTGACGTTCTGAGGCGTCACCCGGACATCGCGTCGCTCGCCTCGAGATCGGCGGGGCACCGGCTCGTCCGGGCGTCGCGGGCACGAGCCGGACTTCTCCGTGTCGGCCTCCCCGATGCCCCACCACCGCGCCCCCGGGGTGGGGGCGGTCGTGGGGCACGGGCAGGCCAATGGACCAAGGCCTGTGGCGGGGGGCGACTGGCGAGGGCGTCAGGGCGCAACCTGGTGCGAGCGCCTGAGGGCGGCGACGCGGGGCGAGAGCCGAGGAGGACACCGATGGACGACGCTGCTCAGGTCCCCGAGATCTGAGGCCGTTCGTCCGAGCGCTTCGAGGACGCCCTCGAGACGGGAAGCGAGGGGGCCACGAGGACGCTTCGTGGCGTGACCTCCGCCTGGGTCGAACCCAACGGGCGAAGGTCGGCGGCGATCGGGTCGTCGAGTAGCGGGGCGAGACCTCCTCGGGATCGTGGTCCTCGGGCAGCACCTGGCGCGCCCGCCCGCCATAGCTTCTCGCTTCAGCGCGGGGCGCCCCCGGTGGCTGCCAGCGGTTCCCTCGGCCGCCCGGCGTCGGTGAGCGCCGGGAGCGCCGGGCTCCCACCGACGGCGAGGACTACCGCCGCCAGCCACAGCAGCGTCCCGAGCGCGAGGTGGAGGTCCGCTGCCCCAGCCCGGGCCTCGAGCACCGCGGTGATGCCGCCGGCGGCCCCCTGCAGCGCGAGGAGCGCGACCAGGACGGCCGACGCGACTCGCCGCTGATGCCGCCGCCAGAGCCGCACGGACCACACGAGCACGGCGATCCCCGCCGCGGCGGCGAACCCCCGGTGGACGAGCTGCAGTGCCACGAGGTGCCCGGGAGAGCCTGCCGGGCAGAGCGGCCAGGCGGGGCAGGCCTCCTCGGCGCCTCCGTCGACGACGAGCGTGCCGGCGACGATGGTGGCGAGGAGGAGAGCGACCGCCGCGATGGCGGAGGGGTCGCCACCTGATCTCCGCCGACCGTCCCCGGGGTAGGGCTGCCGATCGACGAGTCGGCGATGAGCCGGCCGGTCGGGGAGGCGGCCGGTGCTCTCGCCAGGCAGCACTGCACGGAAGGCTGCGACGGCCAGCAGCGCCAGCAGGATCTCGGCGCACACGAGGTGGAGACCGACGGTCCAGCCTGCGTTGTGGGCGAGGACGGTCAGCGCTCCGAGGGCCACCTGGACCACGAGCGCCCCGACGGCCGCGAGCGCGGGCGCCAGCACGCCCGGGCGCCTTGCCCGGTCACGCCAGGCGAGCACCCCGGTGAGCACCACGAACACGCTCACGACGGTCGCAAGGTAGCGGTGACTCTGCTCCAAGAGGGCATGGAAGTGGTCGATGGGACCGAGCTGCCCGTTGCACAGAGGCCAGCTCCTGCAGCCCATCCCGGAGTTGGTGACCCGGACCGTGCTCCCGAGCACGATCATGGCCACTGTGGTTGCGACCGCGATGAAGGCGACCACCGCCAGGCTGTCCCGCCGGAAGCGCCGCCACACCACGCGTCCAGACGACAGGGGAGGGGACGACGCACTGCCGCGCATCCGACAGGTGTAGCACACAACGTCGACTATGCAGCTAGTCGTGGACCTGCCAGTGTGTGCCGCCCCTCGGCGCCGTCACCGGGGAGAGGGCTGGGATCGGGGCGTTCCACCGCGCCGGCTCTCGAGCGCGCCGGGACCGCCGGAGGGGACCGGCACGATGCCCGGGCTCCGACTCGAGGGTCTCGCCGTTCGGCGGGTACCGCCCTCGCGACAAGCGGCTCAGGCTGAAGTTCTGCCACGAGGAGGCGGGAGACACTGGCGACACGGTCGGCAGCGACACTGCGATGACCACGCCAGTGGGTCGCGGAGCCTGCCAGCGAGAAGGTGCGAGCGATCGACGAGGTCATCGCAGCCTGCCACGACGTGCAGAGGCGCGCGATCAGCTCTCGGGCGACCCCTCGGGCGCGGCCCGGTCCACGCTGGAGTTCTCGGGCCCGGCGGGATGCTGTGGTGAAGGCCGGCGCGCCCTCGTCAGCGGGAGGCCAGGATGGTGAGTGCCTCGTTGAAGGCTGCGGAGGGACGCATCACCGCTTCGCAGGTTCGGGGATCCGGGTCGTAGTAACCCCCGAGGTCGACCGGCGACCCCTGGACCGCCACGAGCTCGTCGACGATCTCCTTCTCCTGATCGGCGAGGGACTTCGCCAGCGGCGCGAAGCCGGCGGCGATCTCGGGATCCTCGGACTGACTGGCGAGTTCGTGTGCCCAGTAGAGGGCCAGGTAGAAGTGGCTGCCGCGGTTGTCGATGCCGCCGAGGCGCCGGCTCGGCGAACGGTCGTTGTCGAGAAACGTGGCCGTCGCTCGATCGAGGGCGTCGGCAAGGATCTTCGCCCGGGCGTTGCCGGTCTGCTCGGCGAGGTGCTCCAGACTCGCCCCGAGGGCGAGGAACTCCCCGAGGCTGTCCCAGCGCAGGTAGTTCTCCTTCAGAAGCTGCTGGACGTGCTTGGGCGCCGAGCCGCCGGCGCCGGTCTCAAAGAGTCCCCCGCCGGCGATGAGGGGGACGACAGACAGCATCTTGGCGCTCGTACCGAGCTCCATGATCGGGAACAGGTCGGTGAGATAGTCCCGCAGGACGTTGCCCGTCACCGAGATCGTGTTCTCGCCGCGGCGGATCCGCTCGAGAGAGCGAGCGGTCGCCTCCTCGGGCGCCATGATGTCGATGTCGAGTCCCTCGGTGTCGAGCTCGGCCAGGTACTCGCGCACCCTGGTGATGAGGACGGCGTCGTGCGCCCGATCGGCGTCCAGCCAGAAGATCGCAGGATCGCCGCTCACCCGGGCACGGTGCACCGCCAGCTTCACCCAGTCCCGGATGGCGACGTCCTTCGTCTGGCACATGCGGAAGATGTCGCCGGCCGACACCGGCTGCTCGAGCACGGTCGTACCGGACCCGTCCACGACCCGCACCGTGCCGTCTGCGGGGATCTCGAAGGTCTTGTCGTGGCTCCCGTACTCCTCGGCGGCCCCTGCCATCAGCCCGACGTTCGGAACCGACCCCATGGTGGCCGGATCGAAGGCCCCGTTTGCACGGCAGTCGTCGATGACGACCTGGTAGACGCCTGCGTAGCTGCTGTCGGGGATGACAGCGAGCGTGTCAGCCTCCGCTCCGTCGGGTCCCCACATGTGGCCGGAGTTGCGGATCATCGCCGGCATCGACGCATCGACGATGACGTCGCTCGGGACGTGCAGGTTCGTGATCCCCCGGTCAGAGTCGACCATGGCGAGGGCGGGGCCGGAGGCGAGCTCGGCCTCGAAGGAGGCCCTGATCGCCGCGCCGTCCGCCAGGCCGGCGAGCCCGGCGAGGATCGCCCCGAGGCCGTCGTTCGGGTTGAGCGCGGCCTCTGTCAGTCTCTCGCCGTATCGGGCGAAGGTCTCGGGGAAGAACGCCTCCACCGCGTGACCGAAGATGACGGGGTCGGAGACCTTCATCATCGTCGCCTTCAGATGGATCGAGAAGAGGACACCCTCGCGAGTGGCCCGGTCCTGCTGCTCGGAGAGGAAGCGGCGGAGTGGCGCGACCCGCATGGTCGACGCGTCCACGACCTCACCGGCGAGCACCGGCACGGACCCGCGCAGCACCGACGTGGCGCCGCCGGCGTCGAGCACGATGCGCAACGAGCCGGGCTCGGCGATCGTGGCGGAGCGTTCGGTGGAGCGGAAGTCGTCCGCGGTCATGTGGGCGACGTTCGTCTTCGACTCGCCGCTCCAGGGCCCCATCTGGTGGGGGTGGGTCCGGGCGTAGTGCTTGACGGCCGCCGGTGCCCGCCGGTCCGAGTTGCCCTGGCGGAGCACCGGGTTGACGGCACTGCCCTTCACCTTGTCGTAACGGGCCCTCACGTCCCGCTCCTCTTCGGTCGCCGGCTCCTCGGGATAGTCGGGGAGGGCATAGCCGTGAGAGCGGAGCTCGGCGATGGCGGCTCGCAACTGGGGGACCGAGGCGGAGACGTTCGGCAGCTTGATGATGTTCGCCTCGGCGCTCGCGGTCAGCTCGCCCAGCTCGGCCAAGGCGTCGCCGACCCTCTGCGGCTCCGACAGGTACTCGGGGAACTGGGCGAGGATGCGGCCGGCGAGCGAGATGTCCCGTGTCTCCACCTCCACGCCGGCCGCGGCGGCGTAGGCGCGCACCACGGGGAGAAACGAGTAGGTGGCGAGCGCAGGTGCTTCGTCCGTATGCGTATAGATGATCGTCGATCCCGACACCGGCATCCCCTTCACGTCCAGTTCCCTTTCGCCAAGGTAGTCACCGCAGCGCCCCGACCGCCCACTTGAGGGCCCGGACGCCTCTGCTCGTCGGGGGTGCATGCGTCCAGGCGGATCAGGCGAGAGCGGCCGTCCAGGCGAACTCCCGCCGACAGCGGCCCCCCGTCACGCTGGCGCCGCCTGGCGGCGCAGCACCGCCCAGCTGCCCCAGCCGGCCTCGCTCTCGAGCGCGCACCACGTCGAACCTGATGCCGCCGCCAGGGCGGAGAGGAGCGCTGTCGTGGTCACGTAGAAGGGAGCGCCGTCGCCGAGCGCGTTCGACCACACCACGGCGCCGTCGGGCCGGAGCACCCGGACGACCTCGCTGGCGAACAGCGGTGCGTCGCCGATGACGACCGCCGAGGCGCCCCGATCGGGGACCGGCAGCCGGGCACCGTCAGCCCGGACCCGGAGCGCCGACCGGGACCGGCGCAGCATCCCGGGGGAGAGGTCGACACCGAGGACAGGGCTCCACACCGCCTCCAGCAGCGGCGTCAGAAGGCCGGTACCGCAACCGATCTCGACACAGAGGCCTTCGGTGAAGGGCCCCCCGCGCTCGAGGGCGTCCTCCGCCGGGGCGCGCCGGTACCCGCCGCGTTCGCCGTCCCATGTCGGCGCGAGCTCGTCGAAGCGGGCGGCCACCTCGCTCGCCCGTTCGACGGTCCACGGCTGCTCGCCGAGGAGCGCTGCTCGGACGGCCAGCTGCTGCTCGGTCGCCCCGGCACGGACCGGCTTTCCCGGTCTCGAGGGGACGACGCGGGCCAAGGTGGTGATCACCTCCACATGATGCCCGTTCGCCTGAGAGAGGCCGGAGGCCGGTGCCGAGGACCGCCGCGCCGCCGTAGGTGCGCGGGCGACGTACGGTGAGGCGATGTCCGAGAGCTACGAGTCCAACGAGGCGGTATGGAAGCAGGATGCCCCCGTCGCCGAGTGGGTGGCAGCCTCGCAGGACCGGGAGCGTTCGAGGGTCTGGCCCCGCCGCTTCGTCGCTGAGCTGCTGCCCTTCGCCCGCAACGAGAGGTTCACCGTGGTGGACCTCGGCGCCGGGACGGGCGCAGGGTCGAAAGCGGTGCTCGACGCCTATCCTGCGGCCGCCGCCGTTCTGACGGAGTACTCCCCGCAGATGATGGCCGAGGGCCGTCGGGCGCTCCGGTCCTACGAAGGCCGCTACCGCTACGTGGAGTTCGATCTCGCCGCCGGCCGTTGGCCGGACGAGCTATCCGAGGACGTTGACGCGGTCGTCACCTCGCTCTGCGTGCATCACCTTCCCGATGACCGGAAGGAGGGGCTCTTCGCCGAGATCCTGGAGCGACTCGCCCCGGGGGCATGGTTCGTCAACTACGACGAGGTGAGCGCGGACAGCCCGGCGGTGGAGGATGCCTGGCAGCGCCTCGAGACGGCCCGCGACCCGGCCGCAGCCGACCGTCGTCGCCACAAGAGCCCTGAGGAGCAGGCGCGCTGGGAGACCCACGTCCGAGAT
>JAJZZB010000024.1 GCA_021797795.1 Actinomycetes bacterium
GGGCTTGGGTCAGGCCTGGAAGGCCTCCGAGGCCGGGGCGTCGATCACGTTGCCCGGCGCGCCGACCGAGATCGCCACCTTGCGGGCCTTGGCGTCCTCGGCCACCGGCACGGCGACGCTCAGGACGCCGTGCTCGTAGCTGGCGCTGATCCGCTCGGCGTCGAGGCCCTCGCCGAGGAAGAGCCTTCTCGTGAAGCTCCCCTGGGGCCGTTCGGCCACGAGCACCTCGTCGCCGTCGGAGGGCACCCAGCTGCGCTCGGCCGTGACGGTGACGACGTTCTTCTCGACCTCGAGGTCGATCGACTCGGGGTTGACGCCGGGCAGGTCCACCCGGACGATGAACTGGTCACCCCGCCGGTAGACGTCGAGCGGGACCGAATTCCGCTGCGCCCAGGGCGCCTGGACGAGCCGGTCGAGGTCCCGGAATGGGTCGAAACGCATCAACATGGCCAATCCTCCTTCGTGTCCATGAGGACGTATCTTGTAGTTGACAATATAGCACTCAATCAATCTGTTTGCAATCACTTCATGCTGATCCGCGCGAGACTGTCGGCGGCGAGCCGGCCGGGTGGCCGCGGTGCGCCTGGTTCGCCAGGCGGCTGAGGAAGGTCGGGGCTCCGCAGGGCAGGGTGCTGGCTAACGGCCAGTCGGGGTGACCCGCAGGAAAGTGCCACAGAGAACAGACCGCCGATGGCGGCGCCTGGCGCCGCACAGGCAAGGGTGAAACGGTGCGGCAAGAGCGCACCAGCGCCCGGGGCGACCCGGGCGGCTCGGTAAACCCCACCCGGAGCAAGGCCAAGCAGGGGACGGGCTGCCCGTCCGATGTCCCCAGGTGGGCCGCTCAGATGGATGGCCACCGCGCCGGGAGACCGGCGTACAGAACCCCGCCTACAGGCCGGCTCGCCACCTGCGCTTTTCGGCCGGGGGAGACAGGCTGTCGCCCCGGCAGCCGCCTGGGCTCTCTCGGCCGCCCGGGGCAGAGCTGTCGGGGTGCCCGGCGCCCGTCGGGCGGCGGGGCGGTGGACGGGCGCTCACATGCCCGGCACGGCGCTCGGATGGGATCGACCTGTCACGGCGATGGCGCGGGCGGCCGACCGAGCCGCTCCCCCCGGGGCGGGTGACGCCCTCCCGAGCGGGCGGCCGTGCCCGGTGTCCCGTCGGCACCCGCGCTGGGAGGAGAGACGATGCCGAGGCGGGCTCCGCTCGGCCCGGGCGGCCCGTGGCCGCCTCTCCGGCGCCGGGAGAGCAGCGAGCGCGGAGAGAGCCGGAGCCTCGTCGGGCGGGCGCGGAAGGCTCCGGCTCAATCTCCTACTGCCTCCCCAGATGACAGGAACCGGGAACGTCCACGGTGGGGATCGATCAGACGACGTCGGCTCCGGCGGAGCAAGATAGCGAGCATCACCGGCCGCGTCTGTGGCGATCGAGTAACGATATGTAGCGCCTCGGTTACGGTCTTTGGCAGGCGGGGTGCCATCCTTGTCGGCACCGATCGGCGCCTCCCCCCGGCGAGCGCCCTCGGCTCTCGGTGGGGCGCCACAGCCCCGGGATAGCCTCGTCCTGTGGCTCGCAAGCGACCGGTCGCCGCACTGCAGTTCGATCTCGGCAACCTCGCCGGGGACCGAGCCGCCACCCCCGGCGGCGAGGAGGCACCAGACCCGCCGGAGGCGACGGCGGCGAGAGCCGAGGGCCTCCGGCTCGCCCGGGCGGCCCTCGAGGGCTCTGCCGGGGCCCTGGCGGCGGCTGCGCCGGACGCCGGAGCGGCGGCCGGAGCGGCGTCGGACACCGCCCTCAGCGTCGCCGGGTTCTACGACCGGCTCCGCCGGGCGCTCCGCCTCGAATTCCCCGACGAGGTCTGGGTGACCGGCGAGATCCGGAAGGTGACGGTGTCGAAGGGGCACCGCTACCTCGAGCTGGCCGACCGCGACTCCGTTCCGGCCGGCGGCCACCCGGCGGCTCCCGGAGGCACACGGGCGGCCACCCTCGAGGCCGCCTGCTGGTCACGGGACTGGCCGCACATCGCCGCCCGCCTCGAGGCCGTCGGGCTCGAGCTCGCCGCCGGCCTGGTCGTCCGGGTCCGGGGCAGGGTGTCGGTCTGGGACGCCGGGGCGCGGGTGCGGTTCTCGATGTCGGACCTCGACGTCGAGGCGCTCCTCGGCGGCATCGCGGCCGCCCGACGACAGCTCGTGGCGAAGCTTCGCGAGGAGGGGGTGCTCGAAGCCAACCGCCGGCTCGGGGTGCCGCTCGTCCCGCTGCGCATCGGGCTGGTCACGAGCTCCGGCTCGGAGGCCCACCGGGACTTCACCGGCCAGCTCGAGCGCTCCGGCCTGGCATTCCGGACCCACCTCGAGGCATCCCTCGTCCAGGGCCCGACCGCGCCGTCGGAGATCGCCGGCGCCCTCCGGCGGCTGCAGGCGCGCGAGATCGATCTCATCGTCCTCGTGCGTGGCGGGGGTGCGAAGGGCGACCTCGCCGCCTTCGACCACGAAGCCGTCGCCCGCGCGATCGTCGGGTCCCGCTACCCGGTCTGGACCGGCATCGGCCACACCGGGGACCTCTCGGTCGCCGACGAGGTGGCCCAGCGGGCCCTCATCACCCCGACCGCCTGCGGCGAGGCGGTCGTCGACGCCGTCCTCAGCTACCTCTCGGGGCTCGACGGACGCTCCAGGCGGCTCGCCGTCCTCGGCCGTCGCGCCCTCGACGCCGCCGGCCACGAGGCGGCCGCGAGGCGCTCGGACCTCGCACGAGCGGCCCGGCACGAGCTCGTCTCGGCCCGAGCCGTCCTCGACGGCCGCCACCGGAGGCTCGAGGCGGGGGCGGGGCTCGCCCTCGAGCGCGCCTCCTCGGCCCTCGGGCGCCGGGCGAGCGGGCTCGCTTCGATCGGCCGCCACCGTCTCGCTGCCGGCGAGCAGGAGCTCGCCCGCCAGCGCGCCATGCTCGAGGCATTCGACCCGCGGCGCCAGCTCGAGCGGGGATGGTCCCTCACGAGAACGCCCGAGGGAGCCGTCATCCGCTCGGTGGACGCCCTCCGCCCGGGCGAGGACGTGGTCACCACCCTCTCGGACGGCTCGTTCACCGCCACGACCCGATCGATCCGAAGGAGGACCCCTGATGCGAGAGCCGACGGCGCCGGAGAGTGAGCCGGTGGGCGAGACGCCCGTCGCCGAGCTCGGCTACAGCGAGGCGGCGGCCGAGCTCGACGGCATCATCGCCGAGCTCGACAGGGGCGTGGTGGACGTCGACCTCCTCGAGGACCGCCTCTGCCGGGCGGTCGAGATCGTCGAGGAGCTCGACAAGCGGATCCGGGGCGCCCGCGAGCGGGTGGCGGCGATCCTGCCCCGTCTCGAACAGGTGGGCCCGCAGGGGGCGGAGCCTTAGAGGCCGCCGCCGGTCGTCGCTGGCAGCGGTCCTCGCACCGGGTTTGGTACCGGCGGCCCCGCACTGAGTAGCGTCGGTGTCATGGCAGACAGGTTCGAACACATCGGCGTGATCGGATCGGGCCTGATGGGGTCCGGCATCACGGAGGTCTGCGCCCGCGCCGGCCTCGAGGTCACCGTGGTCGAGGTGGACGCCACGGCGGCCGAGCGGGGGAGGGCGAGGCTCGAGGGATCGGTGGCGACGGCGGTGAGACGGGGGAAGCTCTCCGAGGAGGAGGCGGACCGGGCTCTCGCCCGGGTGGCCTACGAGACCGATCTCGGCGCCCTCGCCGATCGACAGCTCGTCGTCGAGGCGATCACCGAGGACGAGCGGGCGAAGGTGGAGACCTTCAGGACCCTCGACAAGGTGGTGACCGCCGGCGACGCCATCTTCGCCTCCAACACCTCCTCGATCCCGATCATGAAGCTCGCGACGGTCACCAGCCGGCCCGAGCAGGTCGTCGGGCTGCACTTCTTCAACCCCGTGCCGGTGCTGCGCCTGGTCGAGCTCGTCACCTCGCTCATGACGAGCGAGGAGACGATCACCCGGGCGAGCGGCTTCGCCACGGGGACCCTCGACAAGCGGGTGATCCGCTCCCAGGACCGGGCGGGCTTCATCGTGAACGCCCTCCTCATCCCCTACCTGCTCTCTGCCATCAGGATGCTCGAGTCGGGCTTCGCCACGCGCGACGACATCGACGCCGGCATGATCGAGGGCTGCGCCCACCCGATGGGCCCGCTGGCGCTCGCCGACCTGATCGGCCTCGACACGATGCAGGCGGTCGCCGACTCCCTCTACGAGGAGTTCAAAGAGCAGCTGTACGCGGCGCCGCCGCTGCTGCTCAGGATGGTCGAGGCCGGCCTGCTCGGGCGCAAGACCGGTCGTGGCTTCTACGAGTACGCCCCGAAGACGGCCCGCTGAGGCGCCGCACCCTCAGCTCGAGAACACGACGGGGAGGCGGCTCAGGCCGCGCAGGGTGATCCGGGGGCGCCACTCGGGCTCCTCCCCGACGAGGGCGATGTCGGGGAAGCGCTCGAGCAGCCGGTCGAAGACGACCTGGCCCTCGGCTCGCGCGAGGGAGGCGCCGAGGCAGTAGTGGATCCCGCTGGCGAAGCTGAGCGGCGGTCCCTCGTCGCGACCGAGGTCGAGGCGGTCGGGGTCCGAGAAGTGCTCGGGGTCCCGGTTCGCCGCCCCGAGGACGGTCACCACCTCCGTCCCGGCCCGCACGGGGATCCCCGCCACCTCGAGGTCCTCGAACGCCTGGCGGCCGTCGAACTGGACGGGGCTGTCGAAGCGCAGGAGCTCCTCGACCGCCGAGCGGACGACGGCCGCCCGGTCGCCGGCGGCGAGCCGCCGGCGCAGGCGGGAGAGCTCCTCGGGATTGCTCAACAGGGCGTACAGCCCGTTGCCGATCAGGTTCGTGGTGGTCTCGAAGCCCGCCCCGAACAGCAAGATGACCGTCGAGACGAGCTCGATCCCCGACAGCCGGTCGCTCCCCTCCTGGACCGCGATCAGCCCGCTCAACAGGTCATCACCGGGCTGGCGCCGCCGGGCGGCCACGAGCTGCTCGAAGTAGGCCTCGAGCTCGAGCTGGGCGTGGAGGGCCGCCTCGAGCTCGTCCTCCGGCACGATCGGCTCGAGCAGGGCGGTGGCGCGGCCGACGACGGCGCGCAACCGCGGCCAGTCCTCCTCGGGCACCCCGATCATGTGGCTGATGACGGCGGCCGGCAGCGGGAATGCGAGGGCGTCCATGACGTCGGTCACCGAGCCGGCCTCGATCCGGTCGAGCAGCCGGTCGACGAGCGCCACGATCTCGGGACGGAGCTGGTCGATGCTGCGGGTGGTGAAGGCCTTCGAGACGAGCGAGCGCAGCCGGGTGTGGTCGGGCGGGTTGAGGAACAGAAGCGAGCGTCGGTCGCTCACCAGCTCCTCGATGCGGGGGAAGATCTCGAGGTGGCCGAAGCGAGCCCGGATCGCCTCGTCGCGACGACCCTCGTCCTTGCCGAGGCGCGGGTCGCGCAGCACCGACTGGCACTCCTCGTAGCGCGTGCAGATGACCGGGCCCATGCTGCTCGCGTAGACGGGCGCCGCCTCCCGGAGCGCCCGGTAGCGGCTGTAGGGGTCGCGCCGGCCCTCGGGTGTAGAGATCACCTCGGCGAACAGGGCATCGAGGCGCGCCTCGGCCGACGGGAACGGAGGTGCCTCGGGCCCTGCCCGGCGCTCGGGCAGGGGGACGCCCTCGGTCATGACCACAGCAGGCTACCGTTCCGGGCGCGCGGGCCGAAGGAGAAGGGAGGCTCCCGGTGGAGCACGTCGTCGTCATCGGGGCGGGCCTGGCAGGCCTTCGCACCTGCGAAGGCCTGCGCGCCCGGGGCTACGCAGGGCCGATCACCCTCGCCGGAGAGGAGGCCCGCGTCCCCTACGACCGCCCCCCTCTGTCCAAGCAGTTCCTCGCCGGCGCCTTCGGTCACGACCGCGTGACGCTTCGCCGGGAGGACGAGCTGACAGAGCTCGACCTCGACCTGCGCCTCGGCGCCTCCTCCCGGGCCACGTCGCTCGACGTCGCCGCCCGCCGGGTCCAGCTCGCCTCCGGCGAGTCGCTCGAATTCGACGGGCTCGTCATCGCGACCGGCTCCCGGGCGCGGCTCCTGCCCGGCCTCGAGGCGCTCTCGAAGGTCCACGTGCTGAGGACCCTCGACGACTCCGTGGCACTTGGCGCCGGGCTCGGGCCAGGGCGCCGCCTGCTCGTCGTCGGCGGCGGCTTCGTCGGGATGGAGGTGGCCGCCACGGCCCGGGGCCTCGGCACCGAGGTGACCGTCGTGGAGCCCCTCGAGACCCCTCTCGAGAGGGTGCTCGGCCGCCTCGCCGGCGGGGCCTGCGCCCGCCTGCACGCCGAGCACGGGGTCCGACTCGAGACGGGGACGACGATCGAGGAGGCCGTCGCCGAGCCCGACGGCACCACGTCGGCGCTGCTCGCCCGGGGCGGTGTCGTCGCCGCCGACGTCGTCCTCGTCGCGGTCGGCGCCACCCCGAACGTCTCGTGGCTGGAGGGCTCCGGCCTCGAGGCCGGCCCCGGCGGGCTCGTCTGCGACGCCACCTTGCAGGTGGCGCCCGGCATCGTGGCGGCCGGTGACGTCGCCCGGTTCCCCTTCGGCCCCGCCGGCTCGCCCGTGCGGGTCGAGCACCGGACGAACGCCGCCGAGCAGGGCGACCACGCGGCGGGCACCCTGCTCGGCGGCTCGGAGCCCTTCGCGCCGGTGCCCTATGTCTGGTCCGACCAGTACGACGTGAAGATCCAGCTGCTCGGTCTGCCCGAGCCCGACGACGTCTGCGAGGTGGTCGACGGCAGCCTGAGAGACGGCCGCTTCGTCGCCGCCTACGGGCGGGAGGGCAGGCTGACTGCCGCCGTCGCCTTCCAGATGCCCCGCTCGCTCATGCGGCTGAGGGCCATGCTCGCCACGCCGACGCCCTACGAGCGGGCGCGGCGCGCCTTTGTCTGAGCGCGGCGGCGCCAGCGGGTGAGCCGGTGGCTGCGGGCCGAGACCGCTGCGAGCGCCGCCCGGACGAGGTCGGCGTCGCCGGGGGCCGATCGCCCGCCGTCTCGGGCGTAGGCCCGCCGTTCGAGCGCGGCGGTGGCCGCCGCCAGGTGGGGCGCCGGCAGCGCAGCCTCGAGGCGCGAGCCGTACTCGGCGAGAGTCTCGGTCGGCCGCCGCGGCTCGCCCGCACGGGCGCCCAGCCGCTCGAGGCGCAGCACGGCCCGGGCCGCCCAGCCCTTCGGCCGGCGCCGGCGCCTCCGCTCGGCCGAGGTGGCGCCGGCCGCCAGGACGCCGGCCCCGGCCACCGAGCCGATGGGCGTCCACGGGAGGCGGCCGAGCCGGCGGCCGACCTCGGCCAGGAGCGCCATGCCTGCGTTCGGCGGGGCGAGCGGGACCTCGGCGGTCGGGTCGAAGTTCTGCCATCCGTAGCCCGGGAAGTAGACCTGCACCCAGGCGTGGGCGTCCTTCGCCTGGATCTCGTACATCGACGAGAGCGGGTCGAAGGGGCCCGGGACGTAGCCGATCGCCTCCCGGGCGGGGATGTGGAGGGTCCGCAGCATCACCGCCAGCGCCGTCGAGATCTGCTCGCAGTAGCCCGTCCGGTTGCCGAAGAGGAACTCGTCGACGGCGTCCTCACCCGGCCGCAGCGGCGGGATGTCGGTCGAGTAGTGCGTGTGGGCGCCGATCCACCCCTCGAGCGCCTGGACGACCGCCTCGGTCGAGCGGGCGTGCGCCCGCCGCACGATGGAGCGGGCGAGGGCGTGCACGCGGGGGTAGCGATAGGGGAGCTGGAGGGCCGCTCTGATGGACGGCGAATCGGCGATGGCCGGCTCGATCGGCCGGTGGTCGCGGGCAAGGGTGGCGGGGGAGACCTCGTTGTCCACCGAGACGACCGTGTAGACCGTCCCGGGCGTGATGGCGACCGGCGTGCGGATGGAGCCGTCGTTGCCGACGACGAGGCTGCGCGACGGGAAGTACACCTCGCTCGCCTGCGAGGTGCCGAACAGCAGGTTCGGGAGCGGCTTTTCGACGTAGAAGGTCTGGACGTTCTGGCTCCCCTGCGGTCCGGCGAGCGGGCGTGCCGGGATCTGGAAGGGGGACCCTCCCGGAAGGATGGAGGTGCCGCGGTCGGTCCGGGAGTGGAGCCAGCTCTGGCCGTTCCAGGTGTCGTAGGTGAGCCCGAGGAAGTAGCCGGGCCGGTCGGCGCGCACCCGCATGACCACCTCGTTCCCGAGGCTCTGGCGGTTGGCGGTGTCGAGAGGGCCCTGGAAGCCGAGGTATCCCCCGACCCCGATCCTGCCGCCCGGCTTGCCCGCCCTCGCCGGCTCGGTCGCATGGGGCCCGGAGCCGTTCACGATCCCCGAGCCGACGAGGGGCAGGTAGGAGGTGAGCGAGGCGGGCAGGCTGAGGCCGCGGGCGGCGCGCGGCGCAGGCAGCACGACGAGCAGCATCAGCGCGACGAGAAAGACGACGAGCAGGGCGCCGAGCAGGCTCCGGGCTCCCGGCGCCCTGCGCTCGCCGGTCATCGAGCGCCACGAGCAGCCGAGCCCGATGAGTGTGGCGACGAGCCATACGGCCACATACGGGGCGAAGGAGCCCGAGACCGCCTGGGCCCCGGCGATGGTGACGAGCGCCGTGGCCGCCGCCAGGGAGAAGAGCAGGTCGCGCCGCGACGGGACGTCGAAGGCGTGGATCATCTGGACCCAGCTGAACAGCCCGGCGAGGGGGACCTCGATCGAGGCGAGCTCGCCGGTGTGGGCGGCCGAGAGGATCGAGTCGACGAAGAAGGCGAAGACGCCGAGGACCGAGAGGGCGAGGACGAGCTTCACCCACTGGTGGGGGTGAGCCCGGGTGAGGTAGGAGAAGGCCATCCCGACGCAGACGGTCACGGTGGCGAGGAGGGCGAGCAGCGGGTTCAGCTCGCCGACCGACTGGGCGGCGAGGATCCCGGCGAGGACGGCCACGGTGGTGGCCACCCTGAACATCACCGAGTCCTCCGGCGGGGTGGGCGCGTTCGCCCGCCGCACCCGCTCGGCGAGCGTGGTCACCTGCCCCCGACCCCGGGCGAGGGGGGGCCGAGGTCGGCCCACGGGTTGGTGCCCGCCCGCGCCAGGCGGCGACCCGCCGAGCGTGCGTCGGCCACCTGGGCGACGACGACCACGCCGTCCTCGATCGTCTCGAGGATGACTGAGCGGCGGGCGGCGAGGAGCGAGCCGATGGTCCCCATGGCCTCGGATGCCAGCCGCTCGGTCGCCTCGACCTCGCCGAGCAGGTCGGCCACCACCTTCACCGGCCGGTCACGCTCGGTCTCGCTCTCGCGCACCATGAGGGTCCCCGTGTGCGCCGTCGAGGGCCAGTGGACCTGCCTCGGGCTGTCGCCGACCTCGTATCCGCGTACGCCCCGCAGCACGCCGGCGTCGGTGAGCTCGGCGGCACCGGCCGCCTCCTCGGCCTCTCCGGCAGCGAGCGGGAGGCGCTCGGCGGCCTCCTCGGCGGGGGCGACGACGAGGGGCGTCGGCAGCTCGAGGCGCCGCGTGCTCGACCACCACAGCAGGCCGAGCGGCGCGGCGCTCGACAGCCGGACGGTGACCGCCGAGAGGACCCCGCGGTTCTCCGGGGCGAGCTCGAGGCGGCCCGGACGCCTCGCCGCGAGGCTGGTCGGGGCCCCGCCCGGGCGGAGAGGGGTCACCCGGCACGAGCTCGTCGCCACGAGCTCGAGCACCGCCGGGGCGCCGGCTGTGCCGTCCCGGTCGGAGTCGGTCACCTCGACCACGAGGCGGCGGAGGGCGAACCGGGGCCCGAGCATGCCGACGAGGACGAGGCCGGTGACGAGGGCACCGACGGCCTGCACCCAGCCCGAGCCGCTCGCATGGGCGACGGCGCCCCAGACGAGCAGCAGGGCGACCGCCAGCCCGACGGGCAGGGCGGGACGGTCGGGGGCGCAGCGGGGCCGCCGGCGCGCCGCAGGGCTCATGGCCTCGGGGCGGGAACCGACGCCAGCAGCTCCTCGACCATGGTGGCGCCCCTCCCGATGGAGCCTCCGGGGCGGTCGATGACGAGGCGGTGGCCGAGTACGGCCGGCGCCGTCGTCTTCACGTCGCCGGGCACCACGTAGTCCCGGCCCGAGAGGACGGCCTCGGCCCGGGCGGCGGCGAGGAGGCCGATGGCGGCCCGCGGGCTGGCCCCGAGCCGGACCTCGGCCCGCGCCCGGGAGGCGCGCACGATGGCGACGGCGTAGTCGGCCACCGGCTGGGTCACGTGGACGGCGCCGACCTCGCGCTGGGCGGCCGCCAGCGAGCTCGGGGAGGCGACGGGGGAGAGGGCCGACAGCATCGGGAGGGCGCCCTGGTCGATCGCGAGGGCGGCCTCGGTCCTCGCGTCCGGGTAGCCGATGCGGGTGGCGAGCAGGAACCAGTCCATCTGGCTAACGACGAGGGGGAAGGTGCCGGCATGCTCCACGGGGTTCTGGGTGGCGAGGACGAGATGGGGATCGGGGAGGGACCAGGAGCGGCCGTCGGCGCTCACCTGGCCCTCCTCCATCGACTCGAGCAGGGCCGCCTGGCTGCGCGGCGGCGTCCGGTTGAGCTCGTCGAAGAGGACGACGTGGGAGAAGACCGGCCCTGGCCGGAACTCCCAGCTCCGGGTCGCCTCGTTGAAGACGCTCACCCCGGTGATGTCGGAGGGGAGCAGGTCGGGATGGCCCTGGATCCTCGCCAGCGTGGTGCCGACGGAGGCGGCGACGGCCTTGGCGAGCATCGTCTTTCCCACCCCCGGGACGTCCTCGATGAGCAGGTGCCCGCCCGCCAGGACGGCGATCGTCGCCAGCCTGCAGGCGTCCTCGGCGCCGCGCACGACGCTCGCCAGGTTGGCGGCGAGCTGCCTGCCGAGCCGCGTGGCGGCGACGAGCCCTGCCCCGGGGCCGGCCTCCGGCTCCGGCTCCTCCGTCCTTGCCAGGGCTTGCTCTCTCGTCATCTGGGCGGGCTCCGTTCGCCCCGCGTCGGGCGCAGGGATCACGAGCGTATCGGCACCTCGCGGCGATCCTTGAGCGTGCTCGGCCCGGGAGGGGCCGTAGGGGTAACATCGTCCCAGGTCGTGGAGGACGGTGCCGGGGGGGCGGCGTCCTCCTGCTTGCAAGACGGGAGTTCTCGAGCGATGAACCGCCAGCGCTGGCCCGTGTGGCTCCGGGTCGGTTTCGTCGTCGTGGCGACCCCGCTTCTGTTCGTCCTGCTCGAGGCCCCCGCCCGGAACCTCGAGATCCGCGCCGACGTCGGCGTCATGCACCTCCTGCGCATCGGCGGGCTCCCGCTCGTCACCGGCGCCCAGGCGCTCGTGCAGCCGATGCACGGGGAGGCGTTCTGGGTCTACCTCTCGCCGTCGTGCTCGTCGCTCGCCTCGATCCTCACCCTCGGCTGCATCGCGGCCGCCCTCCCCGGGCGCGTGGCCGGTGGCCGCCGCCGCCTCCTCGCCTTCCTGGCGGCCGCTGTCGCCGTGTTCGTCGGCAACATGCTGCGCATCGACCTCTCGATCGGGGCGGGGCTGCTCCGAGGACAGGCCATGCTCGTCCTCTTCCACAACTGGGCCGGCAGCGTCTTCGCCTTCATCTACACGATGGGGGGCTTCATCGTGATGCTGTGGATCCTGCTCCCCGACCGGCGTCGGGACGCCGGCGAGCAGGGGACGGATCTCTCGCGGGTGGGCGCGGCGACGCCCGCCGGCGCATGAACGGCCCTGTCGACATCGGGATCGCCGCCGCCGGAGCCGCCCTGCTCGGCGCGGCGGTGGCCTGGCGGACGACCGCCAGGCGCGGGGCGCGCTCGGCCATGGCGCACGCCCTCGTCAGCCCGAGCCCGTCGGCGCGCATGGCGGCTCTGCGCATGGTCGCCGCCGAGGGCGTCGCCCCCTTCAGCCACCTGCTGAAGGAGCGGGCGGCCGTCGAGGCCGACCCCGAGGTGCAGCACCTCCTCGCCGAGGTGATCGCCCAGAGCCAGTGGGAGCCCTCAGCCGACGAGGTCCTCGTCGAGCTGCGCCTGTGGGCGCACCGCGAGCTCGAGGCTGCGACGGCGGCCAACCCCGGGCGCCCGGCGGAGCCGCCGGCGGCCGAGCGCCGGGCCCGCCCCGGCTCGATGACCTGGTGGGAGAGGGCTCCCCGGGCCGAGCGACCCGAGGTCGTCCTCGTGACGGGAGCCGGCGGCCCCGCCGGGGTCGCCGCCATCCGCTGGCTGCGGGCGGCCGGCCACCGGGTCGTCGCCGTCGACGCCGACGCCGGCGCCGTCGGGCTGCGGCTCGGGGACGGGGCCGCCGTGGTCTCCAAGGCGGACGAGGAGGGCTTCGCCGCCTCGCTCGCCGCCGCCGCCCGTGCGGCGGGGGCGACCGTGCTCGTCCCGACCGTCGCCGAGGAGCTGCTGGCCCTCGCCGCCGCCCGTCCCGAGCTCGACGCCGTCGGCCTGCGCAGCTGGCTGCCCGAGCCCGACGCCGTCCTCGACTGCATCGACAAGTGGCGCTTCGCCAAGGTGGTGGAGGCCTCCAAGGTCGCCTCCCCGGCGACCAACCTCGGCTCGGCCGACGGCGTCGAGGGCCCGTGGGTGGTGAAGCCCCGGTTCGGCCGGGGCTCCCGGGACGTCGTCTTCGCCGACGATGCCACCGCCCTTTCCTACGCCCTCGAGCGGGTGCCCGAGCCGATCGTCCAGACCCGTCTCACCGGTCGCGAGTTCACGGCCGACGCCCTCGTCGGCCGTGACGGGTTCGTGGCCGGGGTGGTGCCCCGGTGGCGGCTCGAGACCCGCGGGGGCATCTCGACCAGAGGCGAGACGTTCGCCGACCCCGGGCTCGTGGTCGACGTCGCCGAGCTGCTCGCCGCCCTGAGGCTCGAAGGACCGGCGAACGTCCAGGGGTTCATCGACACCGACGGCGTGCCGCGGTTCACCGAGGTGAACCCTCGCTTCTCGGGCGGGCTCCCGCTCAGCCTGGCGGCCGGCGCCGACCTCCCCGGCGAGTACGTGAAGGCCGTCGCCGGCGCCGCCATCGACCCCGCCCGCCTCGTCTACCGGCCGGGGGTCGTCATGATGCGGTTCTTCGAGGACGTCTTCGAGGGATGAGCGGGCCTCGCCGGGTGCTCGTCCCGGCCGGCACCCGGCCGGAGTTCGTCAAGCTGGCGCCGGTCGTCGCCGCCCTGCGGGCGGTCGGCCTCACGACACGGGTGGTGGCGACCGGCCAGCACCACGACGCCGCCATGGCCGGTTCCTTCTTCGACGAGCTCGGGCTCGAGCCTGACGCCCGCCACGAGCTGGCAGGCGACGAGCCGGCCCGCCTGGCGGGCCTCGTCGCCCAGGCCGAGCGCGAGCTCGCCGACTGGCGCCCCGACGTCGTCCTCCTGCTCGGCGACACCAACACCGTTCCCGCCTACGGCCTCGCCGCCCGCCGGCGCCGGGTCCCCGTCGCCCACCTCGAGGCCGGCCTCCGCTCCTTCAACGCCACCTCGATCGAGGAGGTCAACCGGAAGGTGGCGGCACAGCTGGCCAGCCTGCAGCTCGCCCCGACCGAGCTCGCCCGGCGCTTCCTCCTCGACGAGGGCATCGCCGAGGACCGGATCGAGGTCGTCGGCAACCCCGTCATCGACGTGCTCGTGGCGGCGGGGGCAGCGGCCCGGGCGCCCGAGGCGCGGTCGGGGGTGCTGCTCACCGCTCACCGGGCGACCAACGTGGACGACCCCGAGCGCCTCGCCGGTCTGGTGCGGATCGTGCGCAGGCTGGCGACCGAGGTGGGAGAGGTCCTCTTCCCGGTCCATCCCCGAACCGCCGCGCGCCTCGAGGAGACGGGGCTGCGGGCCGAGCTCGACCTCGACGGGATCGAGCTCCGGCCGCCGCTCTCCTACTCAGAGATGCTCGCCCGGCTGGCGGCCAGCAAGGTGGTGGTGACCGACTCCGGCGGCCTGCAGGAGGAGGCGAGCTTCCTCGGCGTGCCGGTCGTCGTGCTGCGGCGCTCGACGCCGCGCTGGGAGGGGGTGGCCCTCGGGAGCGCCCGCCTCGTCGGACTCGACGTCGAGGCGGCGCTCGAGGCCGCCGCCCGGTTCGCCGAGCCGGCCGAGCTCGCCCGCGTCGCCGGCCTCCCCTGCCCCTACGGCGACGGCCGCACCTCGAGGCGGGTGGCCGGGCTCCTCGCCGACGACGGCGTCGTCGCCCGGATGGCGCTGTGCGAGCCCGACCTCGTCGACTGGGTGCCGGCCGGCATTGCGGGCGGGGGGCGGTCGTGAACGGGCCGGCCGTCTCGGCGGTGCTGTTCGACCTCGACGACACCTTGTACCCGCAGTCGAGCTTCCTCGCCGGGGCCTTCGACGCCGTCGCCGAGGAGGCAGGGCGTCTCGGCCTCGAGCGCGGCCGGTTCCGCCGGGCGCTCGACGAGGCCCTCTTGGAGGGCTCCGACAAGGGGAACACGATCGACCGGGCGCTCGCCGCCGCCGGCGCCCCCGGCGCCGACGCCACCGTGCTGGTGAAGGTCTTCCAGGACTTCGTCCCGGCGCGCCTCGATCCCTATCCCGGGGTGCGGGCCGCCCTGGCGGAGCTCGGGCGGCACGTGCCGCTCGGCCTCGTCACCGACGGGCACGTGCCGGGACAGCGGGCCAAGCTCGAGGCGACCGGCCTCGGGCCGCACTTCGAGGTCGTCGTCTTCTCCGACGAGATCGGCCGCCGGTACCGAAAGCCCCATCCTGCCGGGGTGGCCGCCGCGCTCGAGCGGCTCGGGGTCCCTCCCCTCGAGGCCGTCCTCGTCGGCGACCGGCCGGACAAGGACGTCGCGGTCGCCCTCCGCCTCGAGATGCGGGCGGTACGGGTCCGCACCGGCGAGCACGCAGCGAGCCCGGACCTGCCCGGCACCTTCGCCAGCGTCGGGACGGTGGCCGCCGCCGCCGCCCTCCTGCTGCCTCTCGTCTCGCGGGCGGACTGATGCTGCCCGGGATCAGGGTGCACGCCAAGCCCAGCTCACCGCCGGCGCCCTGGACGCTGCTCGGCGCCGTCGGAGCGGCGGCTCTGCTCGGGGCGACGCTCGGGCTCGCCACGCTCGTCACCATCGTGGCCTTCGTCGTCCAGCTCCTGTTCGTCGCCTACTTCCTTCGCCACTTCTCCTTCGCCATGGCGGCCTTCCGGGCGGCGCCGTCGGACCTGGCGGCGCCCATCGTCGACACCGGCTTCCAGCCGACGGTCTCGGTCCTCGTCGCCTGCAAGAACGAGGAGAGCGTGGTCGACCGCCTCGTCGAGGCGCTCCTCGCGCTCGACTACCCCGAGTCGCGCCGGGAGATCGTCATCGTGGACGACGCCTCCGAGGACGGGACCGGAGCCGCCCTCGACCGGCTGGCTGCCGGGGGCGACATCCGGGTGCTCCACCGGAGGCCGCGCGTCGGAGGCGGCAAGTCGGGGGCGCTCAACGACGGCCTGCAGGTGGCGACGGGCGAGATCATCGTGATCTTCGACGCCGACCACCGTCCCCGCACCGACGTCCTGCGCCGGCTCGTGCGCCACTTCGAGGACCCCTCGGTGGCCGCCGCCCAGGGCCGCTGCGAGATCTCCAACACCGGGGACTCGGCGCTCTCGCTCCTCGTCGGCATCGACTACCTCGCCGGCTACCTCGTCAACGAGTACGGCCGGCAGGCGATGTACGGCCTCCCTGCCTACGGCGGGGCCAACTGCGCGGCCCGGGCCGACGTGCTCCGGGCGATCGGGGGCTGGAACAGCGCCTCGGTCACCGAGGACACCGACCTCACCCTCCGGATCATCCTCTCGGGACGCCGGGTCCGCTTCGACGTGACGGCCGTCGACGAGGAGGAGGCCGTCACGACGCTCAGCCGCTACTGGAGCCAGCGCTACCGCTGGGCACGGGGGCACCAGCAGGTCTGGCGGGACTACCGCTCCGCCGTCTGGAGATCGAGGCGGCTCAGCTTCGGCCAGAAGGTGGAGACGACGATGTTCCTGCTCGCCTTCCACCTGCCGATCGTCTCGGCCGTCGGCCTCGTGCTCACCGCCAGCTGGCTCGGCGGCCTCGCCTCGCCGCCGTTCCAGGTGGACCTGTTCGTGCTCTGGATGCTGCTCTTCCTCGGCCCCCTCATGGAGCTCGGCGGCGGGCTGCTCATCGCCCGGGCGAACCGGGACTGGGCGAGGGCGCTGTTCTACTTCCTCCCGCTCTTTTTCGTCTCGATCGCCATCTGCACCAAGGCCTGGTTCGACGGGATCCTCGGTCGCGACTACAGCTGGGTGAAGACCAAGCGGGCGGCCGACACCGAGGGCGACCGGCGCGTCGGGGCGCTCTCGGGCTGAGCCGGTGAGGGGCCGCCGGCCTCGGTCAGAACTCGAGTGCCGACAGCTCGGGCACCTGGCGCTCGGCTCTGGCCCGGGCCTCGAGCCACCGGTCGCGGTCGGATCGCCGCGCCGGGCCGACCACGACCTCGGGTGAGAGGCGGGAGGCGGCGGCCTCGAGGTCCGGCCAGACGCCGGCCGCCACCCCGGCGAGGAAGCCGGCTCCCATCGCCGTGGCCTCGGTGACCGGCGAGACCTCGATGCGCCGGCCCGTCGCGTCCGCCAGCGCCTGGACAAAGGTCGGGTTCCTGCTCATCCCGCCGTCGAGGCCGAGCGAGCCGATCGAGAGGCCGCCGTCGGCCTCGGCGGCCTCGAGCAGGTCGGCGCCCCGCTGGGCGATGCCCTCGAGGACGGCGCGGACGAGGTGGGCGCGGGTCGTACCCCGCGTGATGCCGAGGAAGGTGCCCCGGGCCCCGAAGTCCCACACCGGCGTGCCGAGGCCAAGCAGGGCGGGCACGAACTGGACGCCGGCGGTGTCGGGGACCGAGGCGGCGAGGGCGTCGGTCTCCTCCGCGCTCGAGATGACGCCGAGGTCGTCGCGCAGCCACTCGACGCAGGTGCCCGCGGAGAGCATGACCGCCTCGAGGCCCCAGGTGGGCCTGCCGCCCATGCTCCAGGCGATGACCGGGAAGCAGCCATGGGCGCCCCGCGTCTCGAAGGCGGGCCGTTCGGGCCCGAGGCAGCAGTCGAGCATCCCGCCCGTGCCGAAGGTCACCTTGGCGAGGCCGGGGCGCAGGCGTCCCTGGCCGAGGAGCGAGGCCTGCTGGTCGCCGGCGAGGGCGGCGATGGGCGGCGCACCCTCGAGGGCGGAGGCGGGGCCGAGGAGGCCGGAGGAGTCGACCAGCCGCGGGAGCACCGAGGTCGGGATGCGAAGCGCCGCACAGCGCTCCTCGTCAAAGCGGGTCCCGTCGGCCGTGACGAGCCCGGTGACCCCGGCGTTGGTGTGGTCGGTGGCATGGACGGTGCCCTTCGAGAGCACCCAGGCGATCCAGGTGTCGACCGTGCCGAAGCACAGGTCGCGGGTCCTGTCGGGGTCGGCGAGGTCGAGCAGGACGGCGAGCTTGGTGGCCGACTGGTTGGGAGCAAGCCGCAGCCCCTGCTGGCGGAGCATCAGGCACATGCCGGCGGTGCGCAGGTCCTGCCAGCCGATGCCGGGGCCGACGGGCTCGGAGGTCGCCCGGTCCCACAGCACCGTCGATGCCCGCTGGTTGGCGACGCCGACCGCCGCCACGGGACCGGCCGCCGCCAGCGCCCTCGAGGCGACCCCGAGGGCGGCCCCGGCCATCTCGGCGGCGTCGAACTCGACGAAGCCCGGGGCGGGGGAGGAGGGCAGCACCTCGGCGTGCTCGAGGTGGAGGACGGCGCCGTCCTCGCCGACCACCGTCGCCCTGACCCCGCTCGTCCCGACGTCGACGACGAGCACCCTCGCCGAGGAGGCCGTCACGGCATGCGCCCGATCGCCGGGGCGGCGCCGAAGGGCGAGGCGAGGCCGAGCTTGCCGGGGTTGAGGATCCCGCGGGGGTCGAGCGCCTCTTTCAGCCGGCGCAGGACACCGAAGCCCTCGCCGAGGGCGTCCTCGAGGTAGGGGCCGCGCACGAGCCCGATGCCGTGGTGGTGGGAGATGGAGGCGCCGTGGCGACGGGCGGCCCCCATGACGGCGTCCCAGGAGGCGGCGTAGTAGGCGCTCGCCCAGCCGTCGTCGTCCGGCACCGCGCCCCGACCGGCGAAGGTGAAGTAGAGGCAGGCGCCGTCGGGGTAGGCGTGCGATTCGTGCGCAGAGGCGGACAGGCAGCCCTCCACCGACGACAGCCCGGCGAGGGCGTCCTCGTAGAGCGCCGGCAGCTGGCTCCAGGGGGCGGCGACCTCGACGGTGTCGACGACGATTCCGGCCCTCGTCAGCGCGGCGAGCGCCGAGACGTCGTTGCGGTGCTCGAGCCAGGTGCCGACGAGGCTCTCGGGCAGCGTCCCCGCCCCCGCCTCGGCGCAGGCGGCCCCGAGCACCCCCATCGTCGCCTCGACGAGAGCGGGCTCCCCCTCGTCGAGCGCGACGAGCACGTTGGCGTGCTCGACCTTCAGCGTGCGGGCGCTCTCCGCCCGGTCGTAGAGGCGGACCACGGCCGGGGTGGCTCCGGCGCGAAGCGTGAGCCGGAGGGCCTCGATGCCGGCGGCGAAGCTCGGGAACGACCAGGCCCGGCGGAGCTCGCCGACCGGCAGGGGATGGGCCCGGAGGCGGGCGGCGGTGATCACCCCGAGGGTCCCCTCGCTGCCGACGAACAGCTGGGTGAGGTCGGGCCCGGCCGCCGAGCGGGGACCGGCGCCGGCCATGGCGCCGGTGCGGACCACCCGGCCGTCCGCCAGCACCACCTCGAGGCCGGCGACGAGGTCCTCGATCTTGCCGTAGCGGGTCGAGTACTGGCCTGCTCCCCGGCAGGCGAGCCACCCCCCGACCGTGGAGATGTCGATCGACTGGGGGAGGTGGCCCACGCTCAGCCCGTAGCCGTCCTGCAGCGAGGCCTCGAGGTCCGGCCCGAAGGTGCCGGCACCGGCGGTGACGAGGAGCGAGGCCTCGTCGACCTCCTGCAGCCCGGCGAGGGCGAGGCAGTCGAGGGCGATCCCGCCGAACAGCGGGACGGCGCCGCCACAGACCCCGCTGCGGCCTCCGGCCACCGTGACCGGGATGGCCTCCTCGTCGGCGAGGGCCAGGACCGCGGCGAGCTGGGCGACGTCGTTCGGGCGGACCACGACGGCAGGCCGCGCCGGTGCCCGACCCCGCAGCGCCCAGCGCTGGGCGAGGGGCCACCAGTCCCGTGAGGCGGTGGCCGCCGCCTCGGCGTCGGTGCGCACCTGCGCCCCGGTGGCCTGCAGGCGCGAGAGGGCGGCCGGCCCGACGGCCGTGCGGGGGGCCGGCAGCACCTCCTCGAGCTCGTGCTCGGGCCGCCCCCACTCGATGGGGGGCACCATCCCCGTCACCGTCCCGCTCCGTCGCGCCCGGGCGCGGCGGCGCTGCCGGCGAGCTGCTCGAGGCGGGCGAGCTCCTCGGCGCGCCGGGCGTCGTCCCAACCGAGCTCGTCGCCGACGAGGCGGCAGACCGAAGGTGCGGACCGGCGGGTCGCCTCGGCGTCGAGCAGCAGGGCGCGGGTCCGGCGCGAGAGGACGTCCTCGAGCGAGCAGGCCATCTCGTAGCGGACGGCGAAGACAGCCTCGGCGCGCAGGTACGGCAAGCCGTCGACGAGCGGCTCGGCGAGGTCCCGGCGCTCCTCGACGAGCGAGAGCACCCCCCGCGCCTCGCCGCCGAAGCGCCCGGCGAGATGGGCGATGACCCCGGCGCCGAGCGCCCCCTCCCCGGCCAGGGTCTGCAGGCCCTCGGTGCCCGCCGACCCGCGGAGTCGGAGCCGGCGCGTGGCACACGGCCCCAGCCGGCCGAGCGGGCCCGAGAGGGCGTCGACGGTGTCCTCTGCCATCTTGCGGTAGGTCGTGAGCTTGCCGCCGGTGATCGTGACGAGACCCCGCTCCGAGACGCTCACCTGGTGCCGTCGGGAGAGGTCGGTCGTCCTCGGGCGGGCGCCGGAGCTCTCGCCGCCGTCCGCCAGCAGCGGGCGGAGCCCGGCCCAGGAGCCGGTGACGTCGCGTCGCGAGAGCGGCTCGGTGACGGCGGAGTTGATCGCCTCGAGGACATAGGCGACGTCCTCCTCGGTGACGGGCGGGTCGTCGAGCGGCCCGTCGTAGTCGGTGTCGGTCGTCCCGAGGTAGGTGTGCTCGCCCCAGGGGACGACGAAGATCGAGCGGTGGTCCTTCGGGACCGGGACGACGGCCGCCATGTCGCAGGGGAGCGCCGAGCGCCGGACGGTGATGTGGATGCCCTTGGCCGGCCGGAGCGTGCGGGCCCCGGCTCCGTCCTCGAGGCGGCGGACCTCGTCGGCGAAGACGCCGGTGGCGTTCACGACCGTCCGGGCTCGCACCGTGATCGGCGCCTCGCCGTCGGGCTCGACGACCGCTCCCGAGAGCGACCCGTCCTCCCCGGTGAGAAGGCGGGTGACCGGAGCGTGGTTGACGG
Source organism: Actinomycetes bacterium (assembly GCA_021797795.1). Classification (GTDB taxonomy): domain Bacteria; phylum Actinomycetota; class Acidimicrobiia; order Acidimicrobiales; family Bog-793; genus JAKACF01. The sequence goes on from JAJZZB010000024.1 coordinate 20,346, forward strand.
CGACGGCCCCGTGGGAGAGGACGGCGGTGCGGACGACGGCGAGGGTGAGGCGGGCGTCGTCGGTGCGGGCGTCGTAGTAGAGGAAGCCCGATACGAGGTGCTCGCGGTCAAGGGTGGGCAGGTGGGCGGCGATCTCGTCCGCCGTCACCCGGCGGTGACGCCTGCCGATCCGCCAGCCGCCGGCGAGGTCGTAGAGCCAGAGGGCGACCGCGTAGGCCCGGGCGACCGTCCGGTCGACGACCCCGCCCCTCCCGAACAGCGGGATGAGGAAGGGGAGCGGCTCGACGAGGTGGGGGGCGTTGTGGAGCAGGCGCTGGCGCTCGAGCAGGCTCTCGTGGACGAGGGCGAACTCCCGTTGCTGGAGGTAGCGGAGCCCGCCGTGGACGAGCTTGGAGGACTTGGAGGACGTGGCGGAGGCGAAGTCGTCCCGCTCGACGAGGGCTGCCCGCAGCCCCCGGCTGGCGGCGTCGAGGAGGACCCCGGCCCCGGTGATGCCGCCGCCGACGACGAGGACGTCGAAGTCCTCGGACCCGAGCCGCTCGAGCGCGGCCGCCCGGTGGAACATCGTGAGCGGGGTGCCTGCCATCTCCGACAGCCTGCCACAGGCCCCGGTTGCGCCGGTCGCCCGCGGGTCGGAAGATGGCACTGGACCTGCCGGATCCGGCGCCTTCGATCCGGCCGCCTAGAAGGCGGGCGGATCGCCGCTTCGACCCGGCCGGTGCCAGAGTTGTTAGAATAAGAACAGATTTGGAGTCACTATCGACCGCGAGGGCGGACGAGGCGAGGAGGCCACGATGCCAGAGCTAGCCACGAGCCAGACCGAGAAGAACCTGAAGGAGGCCTTCGCCGGGGAGAGCCAGGCGAACCGGCGCTACCTGTACTTCGCCCAGGCGGCCGACATCGAGGGCTACCCCGACGTCGCCGCCCTGTTCCGCTCGGTCGCCGAGGGTGAGACCGGGCACGCCTTCGGGCACTTCGACTTCCTGAAGGCCGTCGGCGACCCGGTGACGGGGGAGCCGGTCGGCGCGACCGCCGAGAACCTGCGCTCGGCGATCGCAGGGGAGACCTACGAGTACACCGAGATGTACCCCGGATTCGCCAAGACGGCCCGCGACGAGGGCTTCGAGGAGATCGCCGAGTGGCTCGAGACGCTTGCCCGCGCCGAGAAGAGCCACGCCGGCCGCTTCCAGAAGGGCCTCGACGCGCTCAGCTGAGCGCCCGGGCCGCGGCCATGGCCGACTCTTCCGCCTCCGCCGGGCGGGGCCCGCTCGCCCTCTCCGACATCCTCGACACGAGGGCCTACGAGCGCGAGCGGGCGGCGCTCCGCTCCGAGGTGACGGCGCTGAAGCGCCTCCGCCGGGTGGCGGTCGGCCCCCTCGTGACCGTCGTGTTCGAGAACCGCACGACCATGCGCTTCCAGGTCCAGGAGATGGCGCGAGCCGAGCGCATGAGCAGCGACGCCCAGATCCAGGCGGAGCTCGACGTCTACAACCCGCTCATCCCCGGACCCGGTGAGCTCTCGCTCACCATGTTCATCGAGCTCACCTCCGAAGGCGAGCTGCGAGAGTGGCTGCCGAAGCTCGTCGGTGTCGAGCGGGCCGTCGAGCTCCGCCTCGGGGATGCGGCCGGCCGCGCCGCCGAGACGGTCCCGGCGGTCGTCGACACGCACCACGAGGCCCAGCTCACCCGCGAGGAGGTGACGGCCTCGGTCCACTACGTCCGGTTCGCCCTCGACGCCCGCCAGCAGGCCCGCTTCGTCGACGGCCCGGCCTTCCTCGCGCTCGACCACCCCGCCTACCGTCACGAGGCGGCACTGTCGGAGGCGACCCGGCGCTCGATCGCCTCGGACTGGTAGGGGCGGCGGATCATACTCGCTGTCCGGCACGGGTGTTGACAAGTTCATCGCCTTGGTAGATAATCGTTCTCCTCTGGATCGGCGGCGGGCATACCTGGCGTCGCGGCCGGGGAAAGCCTTGAAGATGTGTGCGGCCGCCGTCGCGCACCGCCCGAGAAAGTGAACGCAATGAACGCCACGTGGCGCAGCCGAGCCGCATGCCGTGGATTGGACCCCGACATCTTCTACCCGGCATCCGAGGAGGATGCCTGGGAGGCCAGAGCCGTCTGCGAGACGTGCCCGGTGCGCCAGGCCTGCCTCGAGCACGCCCTGGCGGTCCGCGAGCGCGAGGGCGTGTGGGGCGGGGCGACCGAGCGGGAGCGCCGGCGGATCCTGCGCCAGCGCCGCAAGTCGGCCTGACCCTGCGCCTCACGGAGGGGTCCGGGCCGCCGCTGTAGCCTCGGTTCGTGGACTTCACTCTTTCTGACGAGCTGACCGAGCTGCAGGCGACCGTACGGAGACTCGCCCGGGACAAGGTCGCACCCCGGGCCCGCGAGATCGACGAGACCGGCGAGTACCCCGAGGACCTCTTCCAGCTGTTCGCGGCCTCAGGGCTGCTCGGTCTCTGCATCCCCGAGGAGTACGGGGGCTCGGGCGCCGGCATACTCGGCCTCACCCTCGCCATCGAGGAGGTGGCCAAGCATTCGAACACGGCCGCCCTCATGCTGCTCCTCACGCGGCTGCCGACCGGGCCGGTCATGATCGCCGGGTCGGAGGAGCAGAAGAGCCGCTACCTCCCGGGCATCGCCGACGGGTCGCTGCGGGCCGCCTTCGGCCTGTCCGAGCCGGGGGCCGGCAGCGACGTCGTCGGCATGTCGACCCGGGCGACGCCCGACCCCGACGACGAGGGCGGCTGGATCCTGAACGGCGTCAAGTGCTGGATGTCCGGCGTCGCCCAGGCCGACTGGTACACCGTCTTCGCGAAGACGGGCGACCCGTCCAGCAGGCGGCACGACTCCATCACCGCCTTCATCGTCGACCGCTCCTCGCCCGGCGTCTCGGTCGGCTCTCTCGACAGGAAGATGGGCGTCCGGGGCGTCGACACCGGAGAGCTCGTCCTGCAGGACGTCCGGGTGCCGGCCGGCAACGTCATCGGCGAGGTCGGGGGCTTCCGCCTCGCCATGCTCGGCCTGAACTCCATGCGCCCCATCGTGGCCGCACGCGGCATCGGGCTGGCGGAGGGTGCGCTCATGTACGCCACCGAGTACGTGAAAGAGCGCAAGGCCTTCGGGGGCGCCATCGCCGACTTCCAGGGCATCCAGTGGGAGATCGCCAAGATGGCCGTCGAGATCGAGGCTGCCCGCCTGCTCACCTACCGCTCGGCCTGGCTCGCCGACCAGGGGAAGTTCACCCGCGAGTACGTCCCGTACCTCTCCATGGCGAAGTACCACGCCAGCGAGTGCGCCGTCCGGGCCTCCGGCCTCGCCGTCCAGCTGCTCGGGGCGGCCGGCTACATGAAGGACCATCCGACCGAGATGTGGTACCGCGACGCCCGCCAGCTCACCATCGTCGAGGGGACCTCGCAGGTGCAGCTCGGCCTCATCGCCCGGGGCGTCCTCGACCGCCACCTGTGGTGGGACTGAGCCACATGGCCACGGCGTGGACGACGCGCTGAGACTCGGGGACCTCGGCGGCTGGCCGGGGGTCCTCGCCCGACTCCTGCGCAGCGAGGACCTCTCGGCCGAGGAGGCCGCCGCTGCCCTCGACTCGATCCTCCTCGGGGAGGCCGCCCCCACCCAGATCGCGGCCTTCGCCGCCGCCCTGCGGACCAAGGGGGAGACGGCGGAGGAGGTCACCGGCCTCGTCCGCGCCATGAGGGCGCGAGGCGAGCACGTCGAGGCCGGCTCGGGGGTGCTCGACACCTGCGGCACCGGGGGGGACCGCAGCGGGACCATCAACGTCTCGACGATGGCTGCCGTCGTGGCGGCTGCGGCCGGCTGCAAGGTGTGCAAGCACGGGGGGAGGGCGGCGAGCTCCAAGGCGGGCTCGGCCGACGTCTTCGAGGCGCTCGGGGTGGCCGTCGAGCTCGGCCCGGCCGGCGTGGAGCGCTGCATCTCCGAGGTGGGGCTCGGCTTCTGCCTCGCTCCCCGGTTCCACCCTGCCATGCGCCACGCCGCTCCCGTCCGCCGGGAGCTCGGCGTCCCGACGGTCTTCAACATCCTCGGACCGCTCGCCAACCCGGCGGGAGCTACCCGACAGCTGATCGGCGTCGGGGAGCCTGCCCTCGTCTCGCGGATGGTCTCGGTGCTCGAGGCGAACGGCACGGAGCGCGCGATGGTCGTCTTCGGCCACGACGGCCTCGACGAGCTGTCGACGGTGGCTCCCTCGAGCGTGGTCGAGACGGTGCTGGCGGAGGACGGCACGAGCTACGTGCGGCGCCAGTACGAGGTCGATCCTCGGTCGCTCGGCCTGGCGGCCGCCGAGCGGGCGGATCTCCTCGGCGGCTCGGCGGAGCTGAACGCCGAGCTGCTCCGGTCGGTCTTCGCCGGCGAGCGCGGCCCGAGGCGCGACTTCGCCATCCTCAACGCGGCGGCCGCCCTCGTCGTCGGCGGGGCGGTGGACGACCTGGCCTCGGGCCTCGAGCTCGCCGGCTCGCTCATCGACGACGGCTCGGTCGCCGGCACCCTCGACGAGCTCGTCCGGGTCTCGGTCGAGGCGGCTCAGAGCGAGCAGGGGTAGGGGTTCCAGGGCTCCTTCAGGGCGTTCGGGTTGACGATGGTCGCCGCGAGCTGGGCCCCGCTGCGAGGCGGCGGAGCGAGCGCGGCGACGAAGCTCGAGGTGCGGCCGGAGAGGAACGCCCGGACGACGCTGCGGTCGACCGGGACGGGAAGGAGCACGTCGGCTCCTCCGATGACCGCCTCGCTCGTCGGGAGCACGGAGGTGAACAGGCCCGACAGGCCGACCGAGTGGTAGTCCCAGCCGAGGGCGATCATCGAGTTGGCGGAGAACGAGGAGTCGACGGCGATGCTCTTGGCCACCGCGCTGGCGAACGACGAGAGCCGGAAGACATCGGGGACGACCGAGTGGATCCGGTCCGCCAGGGCGTGGAAGAACTCCTGCTGGCGCTTGATGCGGGAGAAGTCGCTCATCTCGTCGTAGTGCCACTGCTTCCCGGCGTAGTAGTAGAGGTGGCGGCTGCGGACGAGCTGCAGCGCCTCGGTGCCGTTCACGAGCTGGCAGCCGGTGTGGCGGACATCGAGGCCCGTATAGCGGTCGTAGACCGGGTCCGGGAAGTCCATGTAGAGCCCGCCGAGCGAGTTCACGACGTCCGGGAAGCCGCAGAAGTTCACCATCATCACGTGGTTGATCGGGATCCTGAGATCGCGTTGGATGGTCTCGACGAGCGGGTTCGGCCCGTTGTCGAAGGCCGAGTTGACCCTGGCCGAGCCGTTCGTCCCGGCGATCGGGACGTAGAGGTCGCGGGGGATCGAGAGCATCTCGACCTTGCCGCCGGAGAGGAACCGGGCGACGAGGAGGGTGTCGGAGCGCTGTCCCGTCTCGGTCGTCTTGCTGCCGAAGGCGGCCGCCTGGGCCGCCGTCGACTCGCACTGGCGTGAGTCCGAGCCGACGAGGAGGATGTCGACCGGCTGGGCGGAGCGGACGGGGGTGAGGGCGCTCACCGGCTCCCGGTGGATGCCGTCGAGCGTGGTGTGGACGTAGCCGTACGTGGCGCCGGCAAGGGCGATGACGAGCGCCAGGAGCGAGACGAGACCGAGGAGCGCCCGCCTCGGCCAGCGCCGCCCTCCGCCGTGGCGCCGCCCCGTCTCCCGACGGCGGTCGATGGATCTGCTCCGCCCGAAGGCCCGGCGCCGGTTGGCGGTGTAGACGCTGCGATGACGGCCCGAGGACGCGGAACGCTCCGTCGCCATGCGCAGGGAGACTAACGGCCGGCCGCTCCCCGACGCCGGTCAGCTCGGCCGGTCGGGGCCGAGGATGAAGCGCAGCCTGACAAGGCCCCTCAGCGACTGGAGCGTCCGGCGGACGACGCTCGTGCGGGCGGGGCGCACCTCGCGCACCTCCGTCGGCATCTCGAGGATCGAGAGCCCCTGGCGGTGCGCCCGCACGACGAGCTCGACGTCGAAGACCGGGCCACCGAGACGGGAAGCCGCCACGACCGGGGCGAGCGCCCGACGGTCGAGCGCCTTCATCCCGTGGGCGTCGCTCACCGGGACCTGGAGGAGGGATCTCATCGTGGCGGTGAAGGCGGCCGTGAGCATCCTTCGCGGCAGGGGGCGCCGGTCCGACGAGCCCGGCGCCCGCTTGCTCGCCAGCACCACTGCTGCCTCACCCCGCTCGATCGCCGCCAGGGCGGCATCGAGGAAGGCGACGTCGTGGTAGTCGACGTCGAAATTCACGACGGTCCCGCCCCCGGCGGCGAGAAAGCCGGTCCTGAGCGCCTCGCCGTAGTCGGCCGTGACGAGCCGGACGAGACGGACTTCTGGATGGAGCCGGCCGAGCTCCCTCACCTTCTCGGCGGTGGCGTCCTCGGAGCCGTTCTCCACCACGATTACCTCGAAGCGGCGCCCTCTCCGCCTGAGGGCGGCGACGAGCTCGTCGACCGTCTCGGCGATGAGCGTCTCCTCGTTGTGCGCCGGGAGGACGAGGGAAAGCTCGAGCTCGTCGTCCGGTGGATCGTCGGCTTCGGGCTCCTCGGCCTCGAGCGGCCGCTCGTCGTCCTGGTCGGGGACGACTGCGGGAGGGGGCGCGGGCGCCCCGGTCGGCATCGCCGGCGTGGGGGGCTTGGCGACCGCCAGGCCGACCACGCCGGCCAGGCCGGCGAGCGTCGCCGCCTTTCCCCCCCAGTCGGCGGCCGTCGTGCCGTAGGTCAGCACGACGTGGTGGGCGGTCGGTACCACCGCCATCAGGTTGGGCGAGACCTCGTAGGGGCCGTTGGCCCCGCGTGCGCTCCAGTTGGGGAAGTAGGGGACCTTCACGAGCACCGGCGTCCCGAGGCGGGTGACGTCGAAGGAGATCGACTCCACTCCCGGCCGGACGCCGCTCACCGTCGTCGGCGCGGCAGGCACCGCCCGCGAGGGCGACGGGAGCGTTCCTGCGGGCGCCCGGGGCCAGGTCGCCGGCCCGGAGCGGGCGAGGAACTCCGGCCAGTACTGCTCCTGCTCGTACCAGCGCAGGTTCGTCTTGAGCCACGTCCGGCTCCCCGACGGCTCGACGAAGGGGAGATGGCTCATCGGCACGACCAGGTGCGAGTGCTTGATCAGGTAGAGCACGACGTGCGGGTTCTTCACCGGCTGGTGGTTGTAGGGGCCGGGGAAGCTCGGCGCCGAGCCGATCCGCTGCAACGCCGGGTCGGTGTTGGCGATCGCCTCCACCGGCGGGGACATCGCGAGGAAGTACTTGACGCCCATGAGCTGGAGGTGGCGGATGCCGTCTGCGAGGTCGAAGCCGGGGTAGTTGAGGCCGACGACGGGATCGGGCGCCTCGCCGTCCTGGGAGACCTCGCTCACGTCGAGGAAGTGGAAGGGCGTCGTCGTGGAGGACTCGAAGTAGATGCCGTCGGTGGTCTGCATGCAGCCGTGGGTCCACATCGGGAGCGACATCATCTCCTCGGTCGAGCCGAAGGGGTCGGTCGTCTCGCTCAGGTACTCGTACTGCAGGCGACCGCAGCCGTACCGCTTGCCGGCACGGTCGAGGAGCCGCACCATGTCCTGGAAGACTCCCCACCCGCTCTTTGCCTGCAGACCGCTGTAGTTCCACTGGATCCAGCCGGAGACCTGGATGTGGCCGGGCGGCGCGGTGTAGCCGAGGAAGCCGCTTCCCTCGAGGCCACCGGTGAAGACCGATCCGACGAGCGCTCCGGCGAGGCCGAGGGTGATGCCGATCGACGCAGCCGCCGACGGGGCGCTGTATCGCCCGACGAGCCGGACGAGCTCGCCGATCCCGTAGGCGGCGAGCAGGCTCGCGTAGAGGAACCAGAAGGGCAGCCACCGGGCGTTGTAGACGAGACCCGACGGCATCCAGTGGAAGATGACGATGCTCGCGACCGCCGAGACGACGAGTGAGAAGGCGACCCTGTTGCGCGCCACGATCGACCAGAGGGCACCGAGGGCCGCCGGGATGAGCATGAACAGGTAGCCCTTCGGCAGGAAGTTGGTGGTGAACCAGGAGGGCCACGGGCCGCCGACCGGCTGGTAGTTCATCGACGAGGAGTACTGCAGGTCGGCGGCGAAGGGGAGGAGCCACCAGGCGGCGAGCAGGGCGCCGACGACGCCGATCGGCGCCACGATCCAGAACGCCTTCGGGATCGACCGCGGGCGCAGGGTGGCGAGGATCATGACGATGGCGGTCCCGGCGAAGGCGAGGGCGGGGACCACGTGGTTGAGACAGGTGATGGCGAAGAGGAGGGCGGCCAGCCAGCGGAGCCGGCCGGTGCGCAGCGAGTAGCCGACGACGCCGAGGAAGAGCACCCCGGTGCTGATGGCGAGGCTGAAGGAGAACTCGCCGGCCATCGTCGAGGCCAGGTTGCCTCCGTCGATCGTGTAGCTCGTGTTGAACAGGTACGGCACCGTGGCGAGCGCCGTGAGAACCGGTACCGGTCGCCTGAAGCCGACGAGGCGACCGAAGGCGTACCCACAGACCGGCAAGGTGAGCGCGCCGAGCGCCGTGACCACCTTGAAGGCGACGGTGTAGGAGGCGACCGTGGAGAAGGCCGCAACGAGCACGGCGGGGAGGGGGAAGTAGAGGACGTAGAGGGGGAAGCCGTCGAACCACCACGGGTCCCATCCCGTGATCCGCCCGCGGGGCAGGAGGTAGTGGATCATGAAGTAGGGCGCCGCGATGTGCCCGCCGTTGTCGCCGCCGATGTCGACGCCGGGCCCGAAGAGCAGGCCGGGTCGCAGCTCGCCGAAGACGAAGGCCGTGGCTCCGAGGACGGCGAGAAGGCCGATGACGGCGGCGATGACTGCCGCCCTTCTGGTGGGTAGCTTGCGGTGCGAGCGGAGGGCACGAGCGAGGGAGCGAGGAAGGCCGTCGGGCTCCTCTGCGGCCGCGGGGCCGGAGGGGGCCGCGAGCATCGGCGCGGGAGGGACCGTCTCGGTTGGCAGCGTTCGGCCAGGCGGTGGGACGGCGGCACCCTCACCTGCGCGGTCCAGGCCCTCGGGGTCGACCGGCCCCGGGACACTTCGCACGACCGGAGAATCTACCGGCGGACCGCCGCCGGCGGCAGCGCGGGCAACCTCCCAGCAGGGGCGATCCCGCCGGCGGGTTCGGGGTCGGAGACCACGGTGGTAGATTCGTCAGCCCACGGGCCGTTGGCGCAGCTGGTAGCGCACCTGCATGACGCGCAGGGGGTCAGAGGTTCGAGTCCTCTACGGCCCACTCCGGAGGTCTTCACGTTTCACGTGGGGACCACTTCACGTTTCGAGCCGACGGCATTGTGCCAGAGGGCTGTGACAGGCCGTTCGGCGGTCGTCGATCCGATCA
>JAJZZB010000172.1 GCA_021797795.1 Actinomycetes bacterium
CGCCGCCCGGGCCGTCGTGGCACGCCTGTCGTCTGCCCGCTGCTCGGTGCCGGACCGACGCGGGCTGCGCGTGGCCGCCGGGCCGTCCTTGGCGGCAGGGGTGCTGGCCGCCCGGGCGGGAGTGCCCCGCTCGTCGGCCGGCCGCCGCTCGGTGCCGGATCGACGCGGGTTGCGCGTGGGCGCCGGGCCGTCCTTGGCGGCAGGCGAGCCGGTGGCGCCGTTCGCCCGCCGCTCGCTCCGGTAGCGCTCGGGAGAGGCCGGCGGGGTGCCCTTCGCCGTCTCCCCCGCAGGTCCCCCGTTGCCCCGCTTCGCTGCCGCGCCACGCTCCCGCCGGGCACGGTCGCGCCCGCCGGTGGGCACGGCGCCGGCGCCCTCTCCCGCCGGCTCCGGCCCGTCGTCCATCGCCTCGTCGGACGGTGGCGCCGGCTGGCGGGCGCGACCGACGATGCGGACGTGGCGCGGCTGCTGGCCGGGGGAGGAAGGCGGAGTGGGGTGGCGGTCCACGGTCAGAAGCGGAAGTAGATGAACGGCGCCACGCCCGGCGGGCCGAGCGTGGTGATGAACAGAAGGATGCCTGCCAGTGTCGCGCCCTGGAGCAGCACGCCGAAACGGCTGAAGGCCTCCTGGCAGGCCGTGGCGAACCCCTTCGGGAGGTACTGGATGCCGATCCCGACGGCGATGGCGAGGACGACGGGGAAGGTGACCATCGGCGAGGGCATCGTCCAGCCGGTGACCAGGCGGGTGAGCATGTCCCAGGCGTTGCCGAAGCCGGTCGCCCGGAAGAAGATCCAGCCGAGGCAGACGAACTGGAAGGTCGCGAAGCGCTGCCAGGCCACCGCCAGCCGCCCCTCGGCCATCGGCGGCAGGCCCGCCCTCACCCGGCGCTGGCGGCGGTAGTGGCCGATGCTCTGGCCGACGCCGTGGATGGCGCCCCAGGCGACGAAGGTCCAGGCGGCACCGTGCCACAGGCCGCCGAGCAGCTCGGTGATCATGAGGTTGCGGTAGAGCATGGCGAGGCCGCCCTGGCTGCCGCCGAGGGGGATGTAGAGGTAGTCGCGCAGCCAGAACGACAGCGTCATGTGCCAGCGACGCCAGAAGTCCTGCAGGTTGCGGGCGGTGTAGGGGGCGTTGAAGTTCTCCGGGAACCGGAAGCCGAGCAGCATGGCACAGCCGATGGCGATGTCGGTGTAACCGGAGAAGTCGCAGTAGATCTGGACGCCGTATCCCCAGGCGGCGAAGATCACCTCGAGGGCAGAGTGCTGGTTCGGCGCCGCGAAGACCGGGTCGACGATCGCCGAGGAGACGTAGCTCGAGAGGACGACCTTCTTGAACAGCCCTGCCATGATCAGGTAGGCGGCCCGCGGGAGATCGATGTGGCGCGGGTTGCGCCGGTGGGCCCGCTCGATCTGGGGGAGGAGATCCGAGCCGCGCACGATCGGGCCGGCGACGAGGTGGGGGAAGAAGGCGACGAAGACGGCGACGTCGAGCGGGGGCGCCGGGACGAGCCGCTCCCGGAAGATGTCGATGACATAGGACAGCCCCATGAAGGTGAAGAAGCTGATCCCGACCGGAAGCGTGATGTTGAGCAGAGGGAAGGAGCCGTGCAGCCCGAGGCTGTGCAGGGCGTTGTCGATGTTCTGGGAGGCGAACCCGTAGTACTTGAACCACCCGAGCAGGCCGAGCTCGACGACCAGGGTGAGGATCAGCATCGCCCGGCGGCGGCCGAGCGTCGGCGCCCGGTGGACGAGGAGGCCTCCGACCGTCGTGGCGACGGTCGACCCGGCCAGCAGGAAGACGAAACGCCAGTCCCACCAGCCGTAGAAGACGTAGCTGGCGGCCAGGATGAAGACCTTCCACCACTTGGGGAACGGCGCGAGCAGCCAGTTCAGGGTGAAGACGATCCCGAAGAAGATCGCGAAGTCGATCGTGGGGAAGAGCAACGGCCAGCCTCAGAACGCGCCGCCGGCGCACCCGGCGCGCACCGACGAGGGAACGTTACTCAGCCAACATGAAGGCGAGAGATCGGGCAAGGAGTCGTTCACAGGCACGCGCCTGGCGGCGTCACGGAAGCTCTGACGCCGGCCGGTCCCTTCAGCTTGCGGGACGGCTGGCGACGAAGGCGGCTGCCTGCTCGCGGCGGGGCGGGGGCTCTGGGCCGGCTACTGGTGCGCCTTGATCGCCTCGATCAGCTTGGGCAAGACGGTGTGGACATCGCCGACCACGCCGAGATCGGCGATCGTGAAGATCGGCGCCGACTCGTCCTTGTTGATGGCGATGATGTTCTTGGCACCCTTCATGCCCACCATGTGCTGGGTGGCGCCCGAGATCCCGCAGGCGATGTAGACCGTCGGCTTCACCGTCTTGCCGGTCTGGCCGACCTGGTGGGAGTAGGGCACCCAGCCGGCGTCGACGATCGCCCGTGAGGCGCCCGGCGCCCCGTGCAGCAGGCTCGCCAGCTCCTCGACGAGGGCGTAGCTCTCGGCCGAGCCGAGCCCCCGGCCGCCCGAGACGACGACCGCCGCCTCGTCGAGCTGGGGCCCGGACCTCTCCTCCTCGTGGCGCCCCTTCACCTTGGCGCCGTCGGTGGCACCGGTGTCGGGGAGCTCGATGGAGACGACCTCGGGGGCGCCCCCGCCGGCGGCCTCGGCTGCGAACGACTTGGCACGGATGAGGAAGATCCCGGGGCCCTCACCGGTGAAGCGCGCCTTCAGGACCCGGGTTCCGCCGAAGATGGCGTGCTCGGAGACGAGGGCGCCGTCCTCGGAGGAGAGGCCGACGACGTTGGTGAGCACCGGGCGGTCGAGCCGGGCCGACAGCCGGCTGGCGACGTCGCGGCCGTCGTAGGTCTGGCCGACGAGAACGGCGTCGGGCGCGCCCTCGGCCGCCACGAGCGCCGCGATCGCGGCCGCCACCCTCGGGCCGGGGAGCGAGTCGCCGAGCTCTCCGGCGTCGTAGACCTTCGTGGCCCCGTGCTCTCCGAGGGTCGCAGCCGCCTCGGCGGCGCCGCTCCCCCAGGTGATCGCAGCGACGGCGCCGGCGAAGCTGCGGGCGGCCGCCAGCAGCTCGAGCGCCACGGTCGACGGCTCGCCGTCGCGCTGTTCGGCAAGTACCCAGATCCTGTCCACGTCCGATCCTCCTACAGAACCTTGATCTGCTCGAGATAGGCGACGATCTTCTGGTGGGCATCGCCCTCGTCGGTGACGATCTCCCCCGCCTTGCGCTCCTCGGCCGCCTGGACCGAGATGACCTGCTGGCGGGCGCCGGCGGCGCCGACAGCCGAGGCCTCGAGGCCGAGGTCGGCGACCGTCAGCTCCTCGACCGGCTTCGAGCGGGCCGCCATGATCCCCTTGAAGGAGGGGTAGCGGGGCTCGACGACGCCGGCCGTCACCGTCACGACGGCGGGAAGCGGGCTCACGACCTCGTCGTAGCCGGCCTCGGTCTGGCGCCGGACCGTCACCGACTCCGTGCTCACCTCCACCTTCTTCGCGAAGGTGACAGCCGGCCATCCGAGGAGCTCGGCGAGCTGCACCGGGGTGGTGCCGGTGTAGCCGTCGGTCGACTCGGTCGCCGCCAGCACGAGATCGGGCTGGATCCGGGACACCGCGGCGGCCAGCACCTTGGCCGTGCCGAGGGCGTCCGAGCCCGCCAGCGCCTCGTCGCTGATGAGCACCGCCTTGGCGGCTCCCATGGCGAGCGCCGTCCGCAGGCCGGACGTCTCGTTGTTGGGTGCCATCGACACGAGGGTGACCTCTCCCCCGCCGGCGGACTCGACGAGCTGCAGTGCCATCTCGACCCCGTAGGAGTCCGAGTCGTCGAGGATGAGCTTGCCTTCCCGCACGAGGGTGTGAGTCGACGGGTCGAGCGCGAGCTCGCCGGCCGGATCGGGGATCTGCTTGACGCAGACGGCGACGTTCATGCCCCTGATTGTTCCCGACCCGGCACTCGCTTAGCCAACTGGACCTCGCCCGAGGGCTCGGCGGGCGAGGGTGACGTCGTTCGTGATGACGGCGTCCACCCCGAGCCGGCCGAGCTCGGCCACCCTGGCGGGGTCGTCGACCGTCCAGGCGCGCACGGCGAGGCCGGCCCGGTGCGCCGCCTCGACGAGGGCGGCGTCGACGCAGGCCTCGAAGGGATGGAGCGCCCCGAGGCCGAGACGGCGTGCCACCGCCACGGCCTCTGCGGCGTCCGCCGGGACGGTGAGCCAGGCGGGCTGCGCCCCGGCGTCGGCCCGCCGGAGTGCACGCAGGCAGGAGAGGGAGAAGCTCGAGAAGACGACCGGGACGTCCGCCCGGCGGCAGACGTCTGCCGCCGTCCGGGCGACCTCCTCACCCGGGTCGAAGTCCACCTCCCCGGGCAGGTTCTTCACCTCCACGTTGACGACCAGCCTGCCGCAGGCCTCGAGCGCCTCGCCGAGGGAGGGCACCTCGCTCGGGAGCTCGGCCGGAGCGAGGCGCCAGATCTCCCGCCCGTCTGCGAGGACCGGGTCGTGATGGACCACGAGCGACCCACCCGCCGCCCGGCGGACGTCGAGCTCGACGCCGTCGGCCCCGAGGGCGGCGGCCGCCCGGAAGGCGGCCACCGTGTTCTCCCGCTCGGGACCTCCCGGACCGGCCCCGCGATGGGCAAAGACGAGGGTCACCGGACCGGTCTGCCCGGGGGCGCGCACCACCGCGCCCGCCCGTTTGCGGCCGTGACGATGGGGGTAGGAGAGGCCGTCAAGTGAAGGAAGGGTCGTCGTCTGTGCTCGTGCTCACATGCTTGCAGGCGCTTCGTCACGGTCCTATCATCGCGGGGAGAGATCCGCTCGCCGACCCGGCCGGTTCCCGCTTCGACCCAGAGGTTCTCTGCAGTGGCCAGAGCTTGTGATTGTGTTCACCTGTGGCCCCCGGACATGTTGACGACCGCACCGCACAGGAGGCGAGGGTGGCACTGACCTGGACCCGCTCCATCGAGTGGGACGCCGAGGACTGGCGAAAGAACGCTGCCTGTCGGGACACAGACCCCGACTTGTTCTTCCCGGTCGGCACGACCGGTCAGGCCGTGGACCAGATCGAAGCCGCCCGTTCCGTCTGCGTCAGCTGCGAGGCGCGCGAAGCCTGCCTCGAGTTCGCCCTCGCCACCAACCAGGAGTCCGGCGTGTGGGGCGCCACCTCCGAGGAGGAGCGGCGCAAGCTGCGCAAGGCCTGGCTGGCCGCCCGCCGGCGGCGGGCCTCCTGAGGCCCCCCGCACTCAGCGCTTCATTGCCGTCCGGCAGGCTCTCGCCATCGCCGGAGAAGGCCTGAGGCCGGCCGCCCCGCCGGCGCTCGTCACCCCGCAGAAGCTGTCGAGCCCGACCTGCCACGCTCCGGCCGCGTCGAGCACCGCCGAGGCCGTGCTCCACGAGCGCCCCGCCAGCCGGTAGACGACCTCGGCTCGTCGGGAGGAGATGAAGGCGACGTCGGCCACGACGACCGACCTGCGAGACTGCGCCGCCCTGCCCGCTGCCCCGTTGGCCGTGTCGGAGGTGGTCCCCGAGCCGACACCGGCCGAACGGCCGAGCGCCGGGGTGCTCTCGACGGCGGACATCGCTGCGGCCAGCGCGTCGTTCGGGGGGTCGAAGGCCTGGTGGAAGGCCGCGACGACCGAGGCGGCGGCGAGGAGCGGGCTGGCCGGAGGACGAACCGAGCCCGGCGCCGACCAGGCGCCGCAGCCCGCCGCCCGGGTGAGAGCGGCTCCGCCGGCGCCTCCCTGGAGCCGGGGCCCGAAGCCGAGGAGGAAGCCGAGCGACTGGAGCGGGTGCCCGCTCGCGTTCTCGGCGACGGCGCTGAAGATGCGCCCCCGCTCCGCTGCCGGCACGACCCCGCCGAGGACGGCGAGACCGTCCGTCGGCACCGCCTCGTCGGTGAGGCCGCCCGGTTGCTCGGCCGCCACCCGGGCGACCCGAGGACCGACGGCGAC
>JAJZZB010000173.1 GCA_021797795.1 Actinomycetes bacterium
GCAGCGGTGGATGGCACAGCGCTGACGCAAGCTGTGGGGGAACACGAGCTCGACCGCGCCGATCAGGCCCGCAGCGCCGTCGGAGACGACCAGCAGCGGTGGCCGCAGCCCCCGCGCTACCAGGCCGTCCAAGAACCCCTTCCAGGCGTCGGTCGACTCGCTGGCGCCGGTGTCGAGGCCGACGAGCACGGGCCGGCCTTCGCTGGTGATGCCCCAGGCGGCGAGCACCGGCTCAGCCCGGGCGCCGTCGTGCATGCGGAAGTGCGATCCGTCCAAGAACAGGTACTCGAGCGCCACGTCGGAGAGATCCCGGGTCTTCCAGCGGTCGAACTCGTCCTTGATCTGCTCGCAGACCCGGCTGACGGTCGACTTCGACAGCGCCGCCTCCGAGCCCAGCGCGTCGGCGAGGCTGGCTTCGACGTCACGGACCGACAGGCCGCGGACGAACCCGGCGATCACCAGGCTCTCCAGCGCGTTGGTGCGGCACACACCCACTCCGAGCAGCCGTGAGGCGAACGCCTCGTCGGTGCCGCGCAGCTTCGGCCGCTCGATCGTCACCGGCCCGGCCGTCGTCTTGACCGTCGTGGGGCAGTGCCCGTTGCGGCTCCCGACCCTGGCCCGCTGGCCGTGGCTGTAGCGCTCGCGGCCCAGAAACTCGGTGACCTCGGCCTCGATAGCGGTCTGCATCAGCAGCCGCACCCCGAGCCGAGCCACCTCCTCCAGCACCTCGCCCAGCTCGCGCTCGGAGCCGAACAGGTCATCTATCTCCGCGCGGACGCGCTCGATCGGTGATACTCGTGGGGACACGGGCGTGGGTTCCTTTCTCTGCTTCCAGGCTTCGAGAGGAACCTACGCCCGTCGTCGATTTACACCGCGGACCGGACGCCACCTCGCCGGCCGCGGCACGTGGGATGCCGGCGTGCGGCACGGGTGACGTCTCCACGCTCAGGGAGGGTGCCATGAGCGGCGAGCGCTGGAGCCCTGACGGGACAGCGGGGGCGGTGGCGGCGGACGTCCCGGTGCCGGCGTTCTCGATCTCCGACGACCTCCGGTCGTTCGGGCAGGTGGTCGACCGGATCTTCAGCGCCGGCCTGCTGCTCCGCCAGGCGACGAGCGTGGCCGCCGGTGCGGTGGGCATCGCGGTCGACGCCGCGCTCTGCGAGCTCGACGGAGCGCTCACGGACCTTCGTGGCGCCCTGGCGAGCGGCGGCGCTCGCTGCCAGCCCCGGCACTGACCCCGGCGCGGGACCACGCGCCCTCCGGCACGGGCGGCCCACGAGGTGACGGCCTTGCCGGCGCCCACGTCTGGCGTCCGCGCCGGACCCACCGCCACCACGGGCCGTTGCAGGACGCTGGCGGACGGCGCCCGCAGCGGAGGGACCGTGACGACGTGACCGGCCCCGCCTGACCCGCCAGCGGGATTTCACCCGGCCAGGGTGAGGACCCGCCCTGCTCGGCGCCCGATGATCGTCAGGCGCGGGCGCGTCCCTGCGGTCCGGCGGGGCGCAGGGACCCGGCGGTGCTTGCCAGGCGGCAGGCACCGGTCTCGCGCTGCCGAGGGCGGGGCTCGCCGCACCGAGGAGGACGACGTGGACTACCCGGACATCGCGGCACACGGTCTCGTCGGCGACCTGCAGACGGCTGCGCTGGTCGCCACCGACGGCACGGTCGACTGGCTGTGCCTCCCCCGCTTCGACTCGCCCAGCGTCTTCGGCTCCCTGGTCGGCGGCGAGCGCGGGGGCAGCCTCCGGACCCGGCCGGCCGAGGGCGGCTACACCACCAAGCAGCTGTACTTCCCGGACACGGCCGTGCTCATCACCCGGTTCATGACGGACCGCGGCGTGACCGAGCTCGTCGACTTCATGCCGCCCGAGACCGACGGCGCGGCCAGCGCGAACCATCGCTTCGTCCGGCTGCTGCGGTGCGTCCGCGGGGAGATGACCATGGCCGTGGACCTCCTGCCGCGGTTCGACTACG
Organism: Actinomycetes bacterium; assembly: GCA_021797795.1. Taxonomy (GTDB): domain Bacteria; phylum Actinomycetota; class Acidimicrobiia; order Acidimicrobiales; family Bog-793; genus JAKACF01. The sequence goes on from JAJZZB010000173.1 coordinate 1,978, forward strand.
GGCGCCGGCCCCACCAGGTGAAGAGCAGCGTTGACGGGGCGGAGTTCTTCACCGACGACATGCGCCTGACGGTGCACGTGGTCCGCGAGCCCGGGGACGAGGTGCTGGGGAAGCCCGTCGTCGACGACGAGGGGGGAGCGCACGTGCAGGCGACGCTGCGGGCGGGCATGGTGCGCGGCCTGGTGCTCGAGTCGTTCGCCGACGGCCCGCCTCGCGCCCGCCGGGTCGGCGAGGTGGAGGAGCTGCTGCAGCGCACCACCGCCTTCTGGAAGTCCTGGCTGGCGCGCTCGCTCTACCGGGGCCGGTGGCGCGAGATGATCAACCGGTCGGCCATCACGCTCAAGCTCATGACCTACGGGCCGACCGGGGCCATGGTGGCAGCGCCCACGACCAGCCTGCCGGAGCAGATCGGCGGCGGGCGCAACTGGGACTACCGGTTCACCTGGATCCGGGACTCGTCCTTCTCCATCTACGCGCTGCTCGGCCTCGGGTTCACGGACGAAGCTGCGGCCTTCGCCTCCTGGATCGGCGATCGGGTCCGTGAGCGGGCAGGGGTGGGGGACCAGCCCCTGAACATCATGTACCGGGTCGACGGAACCTCCGACCTCGAGGAGGAGGTCCTCGACCACTGGGAGGGCTACCGGGCCTCCGCTCCCGTTCGGATCGGCAACGGCGCCGCGGGCCAGCTGCAGCTCGACATCTACGGCGAGGCCATGGACTCCCTCCACTTCGCCGGGGTGCGCGGGCTCGAGCCGAGCTACGACGGCTGGACGGCGCTGGTCGACATCGTCGATTGGCTGGCAGAGCACTGGGACCAGGCCGACGAAGGGATCTGGGAGACCCGAGGTGGCCGGCGGGATTTCACCTATGGACGCCTGATGAGCTGGGTGGCCCTCGACCGGGCGGTGCGGATGGCGACCGAGCGCGGCCTCCCCGCCCCCCTGGGCCAGTGGGTGTCGCAGCGCGACACCGTCTACCGCCAGATCATGTCGCGGGCGTGGAACGCCGAGCGGGGCGCGTTCGTCCAGCACTACGGCAGCGACGTCCTCGACTCGTCACTGCTGCGCATGGCCCCCGCCGGCTTCATCGCCCCCACCGACCCGCGTTGGCAGTCGACCCTGCGGGCGATGGACAGCGACCTGGTCTCCGACAGTCTCGTCTACCGCTACGACCCGTTCGCCTCGCCCGACGGGCTGCGGGGCTCGGAGGGCACCTTCTCCCTGTGCACGTTCTGGTACGTCGACGCCCTGGCCCAGGCCGGACGCCTCGACGACGCCAGGCTCGTCTTCGAGAAGATGCTCACCTACGCCAACCACCTGGGCCTGTACTCCGAGGAGATCGACCCGACCGGCATGCAGGTGGGGAACTTCCCCCAGGCCTTCACCCACCTGGCGCTGATCATCGCCGCCCTCGGGCTCGACGCGCGCCTCGACACGCAGGTCGCCGACGGGCACCCCGCCGCGCGGCTGGCCGCCGAGGTGCCCGGCGTGCCGGCAGCGACCGCTCGTCCGGGCGCCGCTTAGCCGTCCGTGACCGTCCGCGTGTCGAGGCCGGCGTCGGCGGCGGCGGCCGCCATGGTGCTGCCGCTCGCCCTCTGCCAGTTCGTGGCCAGCTACGCGGCCACCAACATGAACGTGGCCATCAGCGACATCGCCCACGACCTGGGGACCACCGTCATCGGCGTGCAGACGGCCATCACCCTCTTCACCCTGACGATGGCGGCGCTGATGCTCCCGGGCAGCAAGATGACCGACATCTGGGGACGCAAGCGCTGCTTCGTCACCGGGCTGGCCGTGTACGGCGCAGGCGCGCTCGTCGCCGCGCTCTCGCCGTCGCTCCCGGTCCTGGTCGCGGGCTACTCCCTCGGCGAGGGGGTCGGATCCGCGCTCATGATCCCACCCGTCTACATCCTCCTGACCGTGGCGTTCACGGACCGCACCACCCGGGCGAAGGCGTTCGGGGCCATCAGCGCCGCGGCCGGCGTCGGTGCGGCCGCCGGGCCGCTCATCGGCGGGGTCATCACGAGCGGCATCAGCTGGCGCGCCTCGTTCCTCGCCCAGGTGGCCCTGGTGGCCGTGATCCTGCTGCTGTCCCGGAGGATCGTGGCGACCCCGGTGCCCGAGTCCGCGCCCTTCGACCTCGGCGGCGCGGTGCTGTCGGGCACGGGCCTGCTGCTGATCGTGATCGGGTTCCTCATGTCGGGGAGCAACGGCTGGTTCGTGGCCCGCAAGGACGTCGACGTGCTCGGGACCACCCTCATCCACGAGGGCGGCGTGTCGCCGACCCTGCTGTTCATCCTCGCCGGCCTGCTCGTGCTGGTGTGGTTCGTGGTGCACATCGGCGGCCGGGAGCGCCGCGGGCGCGAGCCGCTGGTGCGCCTGGCGCTGTTCCGGAACCACCGCTCCAACCTCGGCCTCACCACCCAGTTCGCGCAGTGGCTCACCATGCAGGGCAGCTTCTTCGTCATCTCCGTCTTCCTGCAGCAGGTCCGGGGCTACTCGGCCATCGAGGTCGGCGTGATCCTCCTGCCGACGACGCTCGGCATCCTCGCCTCCTCGTCGCTCGCCGGCCGGCTCGCCAGGCGCCGACAACAGCGGACCCTCGTGTGGGCCGGGTTCGTCGTGACCATCCTCGGGATGGTCCTGCTGCTGCTGCTGGCGCGCGCCACCGGGAGCGTCCTCCTCTTCGTCCCGGGGCTGCTGTTCGTCGGCATCGGGGTCGGGGTGATGCTGACCTCGTCGGTGAACGTCGTGCAGTCCAGCTTCCCCGACGACGTGCAGGGCGAGATCTCGGGCCTGTCGCGCAGCGTCTCGAACCTCGGCTCGTCCCTGGGGACGGCGATCGCCGGCTCGGCCCTCGTCTCCTCGCTCGTGGAGGGCAACGCGCACTTCCTCCTGGCACTCGTCGTCCTCACCGTCCTCGCCGTCGGCGGGCTCGTCGCCGCCGTGCGCCTGCCGCCCGACCCGGCGTGACCCACTCGGCGGCGTGGCTACGCCGGCCCGCAGGGGAGCGCCTCGGCGTCCTCGATCTCGCTGCGCCGGTCGTGCTCGGCGAAGCCTTCGCCCGGGCAGCGGGGCCGGGCCCCGTCACCCGCCCGTGCCGTCCCCCGGGACGGACGGCGGTGACGCCCGGTGAACGGATCGGACCGGCCCGGGGCGGACGGTCCGTAGCGGCAGCTGGTGACCGCCGGTTCGTGCACCCACGCCGTCCGCCAGGCGCGGCGCGCACCTGCGCCCCTTCCCGCACCGCCAGCGCGGCGCGGACCTTCGGCCCTTCCCGCAGCGGCGGCGCGGCGCGACACTGCGGCTCTCCCCACGAGCAAGGAGGCCTGGCGATGAGCAGCACCAGGGAGCTCGTCGAGCACGCCGTGGAGGTGTACAACTCCGGCGACGTCGACGCCTTCGCAGACCTGTACGCCGACGACGCGGTGCTCTCCTACCCGCAGGGCACCGTGCGGGGGCGTGACGCCATCCGCAGGAACTGGGCCGACCAGCGGGCCGGCTTCCCCGACAGCCACATCGACCCTGACGTCGTCGTGGGGGAGGGGGACACCGTCGCCGAGGAGTTCACGTACACGGGCACCAACACGGGGCCGATCGCCATGCCCGACGGGACGTCGGTGCCGGCCACCGGTCGGCACGTCGAGATGAAGGGCATGCAGCTGCTGCAGCTGCGCGACGGCAAGGTGGTCCGCCACGACCTCTTCCTCGACGCCAGCGTCATGATGGCGCAGATGGGCTGGACGCAGCTCCCGTTCACGACCGCCTGACCCCGACGCGGCGGCTGCCACGGGAACTGCCGGCAGGCACACGCCACCGCAGCCGTCCGGAAGCGGTCAGGTCGTTCGCCCCTTGCCGCGTCGACGTCCCTCCGCACATGCTGGTCGACACGGTTCCGCTCGGGAACCAGGTTCGGAGGCCCGTCGTGACCGAGGCGCCCCCACGACC
>JAJZZB010000174.1 GCA_021797795.1 Actinomycetes bacterium
GAACGCCCTCTTGCTCGGGGTGATCCTCATCGTCACGAGTGGCAGCTCGACGGCGACGCCCGCTTCGGCACTGACGAGGCTGGGCTTCGGCAAGCTCTGGGGCGTCCCGCACACGGTGCTGATCGCACTCGTTCTCGTGGTGGTCGTCGGCTTGGCGATGCGTGTCACGGTGCTCGGACGCCGCTTCGTGTCGGTCGGCACCAATGCCGCCGGTGCCTACGTCGCTGGCATCGGTGTCCGCCGTTACGTGTGGGGGACCTATATCGCGGCGAGCCTCTTCTATGGGATTGCCGCGATCCTGCTCGCTGGATACGTGGGCACCCCGGGGTTGAGTGCTGGCACAGCGTACCTCCTGCCGTCCATCACGGTCGTGGTGCTCGGTGGTGCGTCCCTTGCCGGAGGGAGGGGGAGCGTCGTCGCCTCGGCGATCGGCGCCGTCTTCCTGATCCAGCTCCAGCAGGACGTGTTCGGAGCTGGGGCGGCGACGTCCGTCCAGTACCTCATCCAAGCCGGGGTGATCGCCGCGGCGATGGCCGTGCGGAACGTCCGTTGGACCTCGATCGGCCGGCGGCTACGGGTCTGGGGGGGCTCGATCACTCCGGGCGCCCAGGGGAGGACGGAGGCGGTCGGCGCATCGCAAGGTGTGGCGGCCACCGCAGTCGACGCCGCCACGGCGAGCGCCAGGGCAATCGCCGACCGGGGCGTGCGGGGCCAGCTTTTCTCGCCGCTCGGGCAGAGCGCAGGGCCCCGAGTGGGGCAAGTGCACGACGTGACCTACGAGTGAAGGAGAAGGAGGCAGGCAGTGATGCAACAACGCGCTGGTTCGTCGAGGATGTCCCAGCTTCGACGAGCGATATGCGGCTTGAGTGCAGGCGTGCTCGGCGTCACGATGAGCGTGACGGTCGGCGCGGGGGTGGCGGGTGCCGACGGTAGCCACGTCACGTCCAAGAAGAAAGGCACCGTCGTGTCGGCCAAGATGAAGTACGAGATCGCCCATGCCGGTCAGCTCAGCACCACGGCCTTCTGCGGCCACAAGAAGATCACGCTGGGGATCCTCGACGGGTTCGGTGTGAACGCGTGGTCGCAGGCGTCGATGGCCGCGGTCCGCTCCGAGGCGGCGAAGTGCAAGAACGTGAAGCAGGTCGTCGACATCGCGGAGGGCACACTCGACAAGGCGATCTCCCAGATCGACAGCGTGACCGCTCAAGGGGTGAATGCCCTCGCCGTCATCCCCGACTTCGGCAAGTCGGAGCTGCCCGCGATCAGAGCCGCCACGCGCGCGGGCGTGAAGGTCGTTCCCTGGGCGGCCAACCCTGGGGGCAGGGATGGGAAGACATACGTGAGCTACGTCGACTGGGTGCCGGCGTACTCGGGCAAGCTCTTCGCCGAGTGGATGGTGAAAGCGCTCCACGGACACGGCAATGTCGTCGAGCTCGGTGGACCGGCGGGCAACCCTGTGTCGGCGGGGATCCTGGCAGCAGTGGTGAAGGTGTTCTCGAAGCACCCAGGGATGCACCTGCTCACCGGCACGACCAAGTGGCCAGCCACGACATGGACACCGGCCAAGGCTCAGCAGGTCGGCGCCTCGCTCCTGAGCGAGTTTCCGACGATCAACGGCGTCATCTCCACATACGGCACCGACGCCCTTTCCGTGATGCACGCGTTCCAGGCCGCCGGCCGGCCTCTCCCGGCGGTGGCTGCCGCGACAGCGAACGGACTCGGGTGCCTGTGGGTCGCGACACACGCCAAACAGCCGCACTTCCAGCTCGCGACGGTCTCGACCCGCAACTGGCTCGGCCGCGTGGCGGCCCGTAAGGCGATCGCCGCCGCGGAGGGGATCAAGGACACCGAGCCGAGCCTCTACGACCTCACCTTCTACGAGAACACGCTCACGGGCCTGAAGCCGCACTGCACAGCGCATCAGCCGGCAGACCGGTACCTGTCGGACGAGCTCTCGCCGAAGGTGATCGCGACCTACGGCAAGCCCTGACCCACGATGCACTCATCCGACGCTCCCGAGCGGGATCTGGCCGAGGCGGGGTCGATGCGCGACCCACAGATCGAGTTGGAGCCGCAGGTGACGCTGAGGCTTCTCGGGATCCGCAAGACCTTCGGTCGGCTCGTCGCTCTCGACGACGTCTCGTTCGAGGTTCGACGTGGTGAGGTCCACGCGCTGCTCGGGGAGAACGGCGCAGGAAAGTCGACGTTGATGGCGGCGGCCGCAGGGGCGATCGCCCCCGATGCAGGGACGGTGGAGATCTGCGGCCGCCGCCTCGAACGCGCGGATCCCCGACTGGCGCAGGCCATGGGCTTGAGTGTGGTGTACCAGCACCCGTCGGTCGTTGACGATCTGACCGTCGCGGAGAACCTTGCGCTCTCCGTGCCGAAGGTGAGCCGTCCTTCCTACCGTGGACTTCGGGCTTGGGCGGCCGAGCGCCTCGCCGTCGTCGACGCGCACATCGATCCGCGTCGCCGCGTGGGGGAGCTCGGTGTGGCCGAGCGTCAGCTGCTCGAGATCGCCAAGGCTCTTGCCGCCGACGCTCGTGTGGTCGTGCTGGACGAGCCGACGGAGTCGCTGACGGCGACCGAGAGCCGGGAGCTGTTCGCCCAGATCGAACGCGTGCGGCGCACCGGGACGAGCGTCGTGTACATCTCGCACCGGCTCCCCGAAGTGCGGCGGGTGGCCGAACGGATCACCGTCCTGCGCGATGGACAGGTCCGTGCGACGGCCGACGCGCGGGAGCTGTCCGACGAGGAGGTTCTTCGCCTCATCGTAGGGCGGTCCGTCCAGCAGACGTTCCCCGAAAAAGGGAGCGACGTGCAAGCCGGAGAGGAGGTCCCGACGATCCTCGAGGTCGCCGGTCTGACCGGTCACAAGCTGTCAGGCGTCGACTTCTCCGTGAGGCGGGGAGAGATCGTCGGTCTGGCCGGCGTCGAGGGAAACGGGCAGCGCGACGCCATACGCGCGCTCGCCGGCCTCGTGGGCCACCACGGCACCGTCCGAGTCCGAGGCCGCGAGGTCGACACGAAGAACCCTGCCCGCGCACGACGCGCGGGGATCGTGTACGTGCCGCACGACCGGCACCGCGAAGGACTGTTCGGGGCGATGTCCGTGAAGGAAAACCTCTCACTCCTCGTACTGCGCGAGGTCGAATCCGCGGGAGTGCTCAGGCGCGAGCGTGAAGAGGCATTCGCAGGCTCGCAGGTCGACACGTTCGACATCAGGCCGCCACGTACCGACATCCCCGCAGAGAACCTCTCGGGAGGCAACCAGCAGAAGGTCGTCATGGCGAGGGCGATCGCCGCGGAGCCGGTGGTCCTCTTGGCGGACGAGCCCTCCCGGGGAGTCGACGTCGGCGCCCGTATCGAGATCTACAACGTGCTGCGACGTGTCGCGGACGGTGGCGCCGCCGTCGTCATCGTCTCGGCGGATGCGATGGAGCTCGCTGGGCTGTGCGACCGCGTCCTCGTGTTCTCTCGCGGTCAGATCGTCGAATCCCTGGCCGGAGACGATCTCAGCGAGGAGCGCATCACCGGTGCCGCCATCACCGCACGGGTGGAGCGTTCCGAGCCGGGTGCACGCAGGGAGGAGCGCGGCAAGCTAGGCCGTGCTGCACGAAGCGACGCCTCCCCTGGCGTCATCCTCGGTTTGCTCGTGGTAGCTCTTGCGCTGGGGACGGGCGTAGGGCACTCCCTGTTCTTCGGATCGAGGAACGTCAACGATCTCCTCTTCCTCGCGACGATCTTGTGCCTCGGCGGGATCGGGCAGTTGACGGTCTTGCTTCGAGGCAGCTTCGACCTGTCGGTCGGGCCCATGATGGGTCTCACCGTCGTCATCATGTCCTTCTTCGCCACCTCGGGCGCGGGCCTCGAGGGGCTGCTCGTCGGGGGATGCGTCGCGGCGGGAGCCGGCGTGCTCGTCGGCGTGACCAACGCATTCCTCATCCGCAGTCTTGGCATCGGGCCTGTCATCTCCACGATCGTCACGTACATCGGCTTGCAAGGAGTGTCGTTGCTCCTGCGCCCCCAATCGGCTGGACCGATCGGCACATCGGTGATCAGCGCCGTCCAAGTGAGTGCTGCAGCCATCCCGGTGGTGTTCCTGGTGACGGCGGGCATCGCCATCGCTGCCGAGATGTACATTCGGCGCACCCAACGTGGCAGAGAGCTCCGCGCCGTGGGCTCGGACGAGGAGCGTGCGTTCCGAATGGGGGCGCATGTCGGGTCCTCGTTGGTCCTTTCCCACGTCGTGTGCTCCCTGTTCGCCGTCGGCGCAGGCATCCTCTTGACGACGCAGGTGGGCATCGGCGACCCGACCATCGGCGCGAGCTACACGCTGACGACGCTCGCAGCCGCGGTTCTCGGGGGTGCGAGCATCTTCGGGGGGAGGGGCTCGTATGTCGGCGCGTTCCTCGGCGGCCTGCTGATCCAGGAGGCCATCACGTCGACGTCCTTCCTGGGGCTGCCCCAGGCGTGGTCGGAGTGGCTGCCCGGCGTGCTCATCCTCGGCGGGGCCGCCCTCTACTCACGCCTGCGGAAGCGGGCGTCGGGCGAGACGGTGGCAGAGCTCGTGTAGCGACCGCGCGCAGCGCTTTCGGGCGTGCGTGAACGTGAAGAGGTGAAGTGATCGACCGGTTCACCCAGTGCAAGGGAGACCGGGGAGTTGGATCCATACGGCGATGAAGGGACTGCGCATGGGAGCAAAGAGCTTTGGGCTCACGGCCGTCGACTGGGAGCAGCGGGTCGATTTCGTTCGACTGCGCCGCGAGCGTCTCGAGCGCCTGCAGCGGGAGCTGGAACGGAGCGACCTCGGTGCGCTTCTCACGTTCGACTTCCACAACATCCGCTACATGACCGCCACCCACATCGGGACGTGGGCGATGGACAAGTTGATCCGGTTCGCGTTGTTGCCGCGCGGCGGCGCCCCGGTCGTGTGGGACTTCGGCTCCGCCGCGAAGCACCATGTCCTCTACAACCCCTGGCTGGACGGTGACGGGACCCAGATCGACGGGGGTGCCGACGTTCACGCGGGCGGCGGTGCCAAAAGAGGTGCGAGGAACGGCGCAAGGGAGACCAACGGGGCGGGAGAGCACCGGTCGCGTCCTGGCATCTCGACCCTGCGGGGGGCATTCCCTCCCGCTGCGGGACTGGCCGAGGATGTCGCGCGCTCGATCAAAAACGAGTTGCTCGAGTACGGCCTCGCGAACGAGCCCGTCGGGATCGACATCGCCGAGATGCCGGTGCTCACGGCTCTCGCTGCCGCAGGGATCAAGGTTGTCGACGGCCAGCAGGTCTTCTTGGAGGCACGCCGCGTGAAGACCGAGGACGAGATCTCCTTGTTGGTCGCCGCCGCCTCGATGGTCGACGCCGCCTACGACGAGCTGTACGCCGCGCTCAGACCGGGCATTCGTGAGAACGAATGCGTTGGCCTGGTGTCGAAAGTGCTCTACGACCTCGGCAGCGAGCATGTCGAGGGGGTGAATGCGATCTCCGGCGAACGGTGCAGCCCGCACCCGCACGTCTACAGCGATCGCATCATCCGTCCGGGGGACCCCGCGTTCTTCGACATCCTCCATTCCTTCAACGGCTATCGCACGTGCTACTACCGGACCTTCGCCGTGGGGAGCGCGAGCGCCGCGCAGCGAGATGCGTACCGGCGGTGCCGGGAGTACATCGACGCCGCCATCGAGCTCGTGAAGCCAGGTGCCACCACGGCGCAGATCGTGGAGGTCTGGCCGCGCGCCGAGGAATTCGGTTTCCCCGACGAGCTCGCGGCGTTCGCGTTGCAGTATGGCCACGGCCTGGGGCTCTCGATCTGGGAGCGACCGATCTTCAGCCGGCTGGTCTCCTTCGAGCATCCAGAAGTGCTCGAAGAAGGAATGGTCTTC
>JAJZZB010000175.1 GCA_021797795.1 Actinomycetes bacterium
GGCCCGACGAGGGCGAGTATCGCGCCTGCGCCGCGGGCGCCCTTCAGGGGGACCAGTCCCCGCTCCGCCTGGAGCTTGCGGACGGCGAGATGCTCGAGGATGCGGTCCTTCACGTCGCGCAGGCCCTCGTGGTCCTCGTCGAGGATCCGGGAGGCCTCCGGGACCTCGAGGCGGTCCTCGGTCTCGCGGCCCCAGGGCAGCTCGAAGACGGTGTCGAGCCAGGACTGGATCCAGCCCCGCTCGGGGCTCTGGTCGCTCGTCCGCTCGAAGCGGTCGATCTCCTTCGCGATGGCGGCCCTCGCCGACTCGGAGAGCTCGGGCGCCAGCGCCTCGAGTCTCGTCCTGTAGTCGTCGGGCGCCTCCCCGGCGCCAGGGGTGCCCGAGAGCTCCCCGAGCTCCCTGCGGATCGCCTCGAGCTGGCGGCGCAGGAGGAACTCCCGCTGGGTCTTCTCCATCCCCTCCTCGACGTTCGACTTGATCTGGTCTCGAAGCGCCAGGTCGGCGAGGGTTTCGCGCGCCCAGCCGAGGACGAGGCGCAACCGCTCCTCGAGGTCGACCGTCTCGAGGACCTTCACCTTGGCCTCGAGGTCGAGGTCGGGCGAGTAGCCGGCGAGATCCGCGATCTCAGAGGGGTCGTGCACGGCCCGCAGGCGCTCCGCCATGCGGCGGGCGCCCCGGGTGAGGAGGATGTTCTCGAGCACGGCGCGGTACTCGCGGGCGAGCTCGGCGGCATGGGCCGACGGCTCGACCGGCGGGATCGGCTCGATCTGGACCCAGGTCGCCTGGCCGGTCCCCGGCACTCCGGTGCCGATCTCGGCCCGCTGGCTGCCGTGGACGATGACGGCGGTCGAGCCGCCCGGCAGCTCTCCCTCCTCGATCACCTCGGCGATGACGCCGACGGCGGCGTATCGCCCTTCGACGTTCGGCACGACCACGAGGCGACTGCCGACGGCGCGGGCGGCCTCGACCGCCGTGCGCGACTGCTCGGTCTCGAGCGTGAGCGTGAAGACCATGCCCGGAAGGACGACGCCCGAGGTGAGGGTGAGAAGTGGAAGAGTGACTTGTTCGTCGAGCTGAGGCACGGATTCCTCCCTGTGCTCCTCCCCGCGCGCGGCAGCGAGGGGGGGTGCGGGTCGAGATAGTTGACTAGACAAACAACTGCCCGGAGTGGATATTCCGCCGTAGGGAATGCGTGGGCCCGTCGGCGGCGTTCCGGCTTGAGTCGAGGATCGGAGCGGGCAATGAGGATGATGGGAGGGGGAGACGGCTGGGCGGCTATGCGGTCGCTGCGGAGGGACCAGAGCGTCCTCCGCCAGAAGCTTCCGAGGGGCATCGTGAGGCGGATCGCCCGCTTCGCCCATCCCTACAGGTTCCAGCTCGGGGTCTTCCTGGCCCTGATCGTCGTGAGCGCGGTCGTGACGGCGGTGAACCCGCTCATCCTGCGTGCGATCATCGACCAGGGGATCGGCCAGCACCGCGTCGGGCTCGTCGTGACCCTCGCCATGGTCGTCGGCCTGCTCGCCGTCGTGAGCGCCGTCCTCTCCCTCGTCCAGCGCTGGATATCGGCCCGCATCGGCGAAGGCCTCATCTACGACATGCGCAGCGCCGTCTTCCAGCACGTCTCACGCATGCCGATCGCCTTCTTCACCCGTACCCAGACCGGTGCTCTCGTCTCCCGCCTCAACAACGACGTGCTCGGCGCCCAGCAGGCCTTCACCGACACCTTCCAATCGGTGATCGGCAACCTCGTCGGAGTCGCCGTGACGCTGGCGGCGATGTTCGTGCTCTCCTGGCAGATCACCCTCGTCTCGCTTGCCCTGCTGCCCATCTTCGTCGTGCCGGCCCGCTTCGTCGGGCGCAGGCTGGCTGCCCTGACGAGGGAGAGCTACTCGCTCAACGCCGAGATGAACAACACCATGACGGAGCGCTTCAATGTCTCGGGGGCCCTCCTCGTCAAGCTCTTCGGCGACCCCCGGTCCGAGTCGGGGCTGTTCACGAGCCGTGCCGGGCGGGTCCGGGACATCGGCGTGACGACATCGATGTACGGAGCGGTGTTCATGGCCGCGCTCCTGCTGACGGCGTCGCTGGCGACGGCGCTCGTCTACGGGTGGGGCGGAGCCGAGGCGGCCCGCGGCGTCCTCCTCGTCGGGACCGTGGTGGCGCTGACCTCCTACCTGAGCCGCCTCTACGGGCCGCTCACGGCGCTCTCCAACGTGCAGGTCGACGTGATGACGGCGCTCGTCTCCTTCGACCGGGTCTTCGAGGTCCTCGACCTGCCGCCCATGATCGACGAGCGGCCGGGGGCTGTCGACATTCCGGCCGGGCCGGCCGAGGTGGTCTTCGACCACGTGTCGTTCTCCTACCCGACCGCCGAGGAGGTCTCGCTCGCCTCCCTCGAGAGCGTCGCCGTCCTCGACCAGGCCCCGAGCACCCAGGTGCTCTTCGACGTCTCCCTCCGGGTCGGCCCGGGCGAGATGGTGGCCCTCGTCGGGCCGTCCGGGGCCGGGAAGACGACGATCTCGCACCTCGTGCCGCGTCTGTACGACGTGCGCAGCGGCACCGTGCGGATCAACGGGGTCGACGTCCGCGACGCCACGCTCGACTCGTTGCGCCGGGCGGTAGGGGTCGTCACCCAGGATGCGCACCTCTTCCACGAGACGATCCGCTCGAACCTGCTCTACGCCAAGCCGGACGCCAGCGAGGAGGAGCTACGCCAGGCGCTCGAGGCCGCCCACATCCACTCCCTCGTCGAGTCGCTGCCCGACGGACTCGACACCGTCGTCGGGGACCGGGGCTACCGCCTGTCTGGCGGTGAGAAGCAACGCATCGCCCTCGCCCGGCTCCTCTTGAAGGCACCCCAGGTCGTGGTGCTCGACGAGGCGACGGCGCACCTCGACTCCGAGTCCGAGTCAGCCGTCCAGCAGGCGCTCACGACGGCGCTGTCCGGACGCACGTCGATCGTGATCGCGCACCGACTCTCGACCGTGCGCGACGCCGACAGGATCCTCGTGGTGGACGGCGGACGCATCGTCGAACAGGGGAGGCACGAGGAGCTGGTCGCGGCGGGTGGGCTCTACAGCGAGCTCTACCGGACTCAGTTCGAGCACCAGGAGCAGCCGGGGCCGCTCCTGGTGCTCGACGACTGAGAGGCTCAGGCGGTCGGAGCCGCCGGAGCTGTCGCACCCGAGCCGTTCGGGGCGACGGGCGACGCCGCCATACCGGGCTGGGCGGAGGCGATGAGCCGAGCCGAGGCGGTGATCTCCTTCAGCTCCGGCGTCTCATAGCCGGTGGCACATGCCCAGTAGTAGACGACCAGCGCGATGAGGACCTCGATGAGGTCGCTCCACGGGAAGGCGATACGGGGCTTGGTGAGCGGACCGTACTCCCCGTAATACGACAGTGCGAAGGTGGCGAAGCACAGGGAGATGAACCACCAGGCGCGGTTGATCTGGTTACGGCCATCCGCGTTGGACACGACCCAGGTCGCGAGAGTCCCCACCGCCACCACCGCCAGGAAGGCGAAGTAGTACGCGGCGAAGTTCCACGCACCGTGCGCCGGCGGGCTGGAGCGGAGCACCCAGCCACCCTTGTAGTTCACGTAGATGAGCGCTCCGAGGAAGACAACTCCGAGGGTGACACCGGTGTTGGGGGAGAACCACCCCTGCTCGGGCGCGTAGAACCATAGGAAGATGAAGATTCCGGCGAACACGGCAGCGAACACGTTGGCCAGCGTGCTGAAGCCCGACCAGTAGACGATCATCACGGCCGCTATGAACCCGAGCGGAGCGAGGACCCGCCGTGCCGGCATCCGGTAGGGGCGAGGCAGGTCGGGTGCATGCTTGCGGAACACCGTCACGCCGACGCCACCCATGATGTAGGTGAGCACCGTGCAGGAGGTGATGAACCCGACGAGCTTGTACCAGCTCGGGAGCGGGATGAAGAAGACGCATCCGACGATGACGGACGCGACGATCGCCGGCCACGGCACCCTGAACCTGTTCATCGACTGCAGACCCTTTGGCAGGAACCGCTGCACGGACATGCCGTACACCGTGCGGGTGGAGGTTCCGAGGTAGACCCAGCCGGTTCCAGCCGGAGAGACGACGGCGTCGATCACGAGCAGGCTGGCGAAGGCGGCCAGCAGACCGATTCCCGCCGCGTGCAGCTCGTTGTAGAACGGTGCCGAGGCGATGGAGCCCGTCTCGAGGAGCCCCCAGCTACCGAGCTTGATCCCGGCCTTGCCCCAGTTGAGCGCGCCGGTGAAGGCGATCTGGAGCAGGACGTAGAGGACGATGCCGATGATGACCGAGTAGATCGTCGCCCGCGGGATGTCACGCTGGGCATTGCGGGCCTCGCCGGCGTACTCGAGTGCCTGGCGGAAGCCGAGGTACGAGAAGACGATGCCGGTCGTGGCGACGGCCTGGAAGATCGGGGCCTTGCCGAGCGGGGCGAACCCGCCGACGGCGTTCCCGAAGTTCTGGCCCTTGAAGGCGGTGAACAGGAGGATGAAGGTCAGGGTCGGGATGATGAGCTTCCACCAGACGACCCAGCGGTTCATCTCGGCCAGGAACTTGATGCCGATGTAGTTGAGGACACCGAACACGGCGAGGAACCCGAACCCGAGCAGGATGCCGTTCGGGAACGCGAGGATCGCCGAGTTCGACGCTTCGGTCAGGCCGAGGCTCGGGAATCGGCCGGCCAGGTAGGTGACCGACGCCTCTGCCTCGATGGCGGGGACGGAGACTGCCGAGAGCAGGTAGGCCCAGCTCAGAAGGAAGCCGAAGTACCCACCGTGGGTGAGTTGGGGATAGCGCGACAAGGCGCCGGTACGAGGCAGCATGCCGGAGATCTCTGCATAGTTGAAGGCGACGAGCAGAACGAGGATGCCGCCGATGAGCCAGGACAGGACCGATGCCGGCCCTGCCGTGGCGTCGGCGGCGAGGCTCGCGAAGAGCCACCCCGATCCGATGATGCCGCCCAGCGAGAGGAACAGCAGCTGCGTGAGGTTCATCGACCGGCTGAGACGCCGGTCGGACTCCTCATAGCTCGCGAGTGCTGGCTCGTTGGACTCGATTGCCATATATCCCTCCTATGTAGGGGATCAGCAGGTCAGCCCCCCTTCGCCAGCGACGACGAAAGCCTGACCCTGAGGCCCAACTCTGCCAGTATCGCCATGGGGTATCAAGAACTATCGTCCGGCACGATCAGATGACGGTACTGTCCGATGCGGCACCTCTTACGGTGGACTAGGCTGCAACGGCCCGCGGGCGTAGTTCAGAGGCAGAACATCAGCTTCCCAAGCTGAGAACGCGAGTTCGATTCTCGTCGCCCGCTCTTTGTGAAGCCCCCCCCGGTCATGCCTGAAGGAGTGTCTCGCGTCCAAGGGGTCGCGGCAGAAGTCCGTCGCTGATGCCCTCGGCCGAGGCGGGTCTTGGCCGGCTGTGCGCCGAATGCAAGCCTTGACGCCGCCGGGCCCGGAGAGGATGGACCACGGGCGCCAACCCGCTCAGCGCTCTCTCCTGGAGGTCTGTCGCATGCCGAGGCAGAGGATCCATCCTGCGGCCCTCCTTCTGGCGACTCTTGTCTTGTTCTCGCGCCCTTCAGGAGGGCGGGTATAGGTTCGCGCCGTGCGCGCGTCGGTGACCCGCAGCGCTGGGCATCGCCAGGGCGGCGGAAGTCTGGTTCCTGGTGGCCGTCACGGGTCTGGCAGGAGGTCCCTGACCACCATCGCGTGCTGCGTGCTTGCATCGGCACTGCTCGCCAGCTGTGCGGCACATCACGCTGCGGGGACGGCGAGGAGGGCGCCGGCAGCTCTACCGAC
>JAJZZB010000176.1 GCA_021797795.1 Actinomycetes bacterium
CGTAGATGACCGGTCGGCTCGCAGAAGAGATGAGCTCGGCCGCCGCCTCGACGGCGGCCGGGTCTGGGGCGGCCGCCGGCCGGTAGCCGGGGAGGTCGACCTCCTCGGGCCAGTACCACTCCATGGTGGCGTTGGCGACGTCCTTCGGGACGTCGACGAGGACCGGGCCGGGCCGCCCCGTCGTGGCGACGTGGAAGGCCTCGGCGATGACCCTCGGGATGTCGTTGGCGTCGGTGATGAGCCAGTTGTGCTTGGTCACCCCCATCGTGATCCCGGTGATGTCGGCCTCCTGGAAGGCGTCGGTGCCGATCGCGCTCGAGGAGACCTGCCCGGTGATGCAGACGAGGGGGATGGAGTCCATGTAGGCGTCCGCAAGCGGGGTGACGATGTTGGTCGCCCCGGGCCCGCTCGTCACCATCGCCACGCCGGGACGCCCGGTCACGTGGGCGTAGCCCTCGGCCATGTGCCCGGCGCCCTGCTCGTGGCGGACGAGGACGTGGCGGATGGAGGAGTCGATGATCGGGTCGTAGACCGGGAGGATCGCTCCGCCGGGCAGCCCGAAGATGACCTCGACCCCCTCGTGCTCGAGGCTCTTCACGAGGGCTTGCGCTCCCGTCATCTGCATCGCTGGGACTCCCTTTCAGATGGGTGCTGCATCGCTTCGTCGAGACGGCCGGCCGGAGCCGGAAAACAAAACGACCTCCCCTTCTGGGGAGGTCGTGCGCACGGACGCGAGAAGGCGTCGTGCGCTAGGTAATAAGTACGAGGAGGCCGAAGATCGGGCTCGAGATCACCTCGAGAGTGTGGCAGACCCGCCGCAGCAGGGCAAACCGGAGGCGGCAGCCGTCCTCCCGGCCAAGGGCTCGAAGACGAGAGCCGCCCCACGGCTTGGACACCGCCCGGCGTCGATGGAACCGGCACGCCCCGGCGGGGCTCGGGACGGGCGAGCCTCTCCGACGACGGCCGCCGGCCCGTCCGGTCGCGACGCCCGGCCGGAGCCGGCACCTCGGGAGGACCCGGCACGTCGGCGTCAGCGCCCCGTTCAACACGTGCAGGTGTGACCGGGCCCGAGGGCGGTGCGAGCCGGGAGGACCCTCATCGCCTCGGGCGGCCGGTGGCAGTCAGCGGCGCCAGGACCGAGAGCTCGCAGGCGCTCGGAAGGTGATCAGGTCGGCACCCGAGGTGGTGACGACGCGGAGGGCGGCGAGCTGGGCGGGAGGGATGGCGGTCGACGCCGACACGTTGGCGATGCCCCCGTAGCTGGCGTTCCACGTGCCAGCCACCTCGTGGTGGCCGTCGCGTGCGATCGCGATCAGCTGGCAGTGATCGCCGGGGGCAACCCCGGAGAGCAGCAGCTTGATGGCGCTGCCCCACGGCTCAGAGAGCAAGGTGGCGGTGCCCCTCACCCCACTCGTCTGGTCGGCCGCGGTGACCCGGCCCGCCGGCACGCCCGCGATGGAGAACGATCCCGACGGGTGCTGACCCTGGAGGCCAACCGCCAGCCCGCCGGCACCGAGGACGATCGCCAGGACGGCGGCGGCGACAAGCCGAGACCGCCGCCGACGGTCGCGGCGCCCCCTGTTGATCTGGGCGAGAGCCCGCTCGACGAGATCCGAGGGGGCCGCCAGGCGGCCCGAGGCGACGGCCTCCTCCTCGTTGAGCCGGCCCAGCAGCCCCGGCAGCCCGGCGAGGACGGCCAGCTCGTCGCGGCAGACGGCGCAGACGGCGAGGTGCGCCTCCACCTCTGCCCGCTCGGCTGGCTCCAAGGCGCCGACCACGTACGGACCGAGAGAGGTCCGCAGCGACCCGCAGGGGTTGTTCATGGGCTCCATCCTCGTTCCTCGAGCGCCAGGCGCAACGCGTGCAGCGCGTAGTACGTGCGGGACTTGACCGTGCCGGCCGGGATGCCCAGCGCGGCGGCGACCTCGGCCACGGAGCGGCCGCGGTAGTAGGTCTCCACCACCACGGTGCGGTGGTCAGGGCTGAGGGCGGCGAGGGCGTCGGCCACGTCCCAGGCTTCGAGGGCGCGCTCGATGTCGTCGGGCGCCGGCTGCGTGGCGAGCGCCGTCTCGCCCATCTCAGAGGGTCGCGACCGCCTGGCACGATGCTGGTCGATGGCGAGGTGGGCGGCAACGGTGAACAGCCAGGGCCGGAGCGACCGGGTCTCGACGCCCAGGTCTTCGGCGTGCCGCCACGCTCGCACGAGCACCTCCTGCACGATGTCCTCGGCTCGCCCCCGGTCGCCGGTCAGCCGGGTCGTGTAGCCGACAAGAGCAGGGCCGTGCTCTGCCCACAGCGCCCGGACGAAGGTCTCGTCGGGATCGTCCACCGCCGACAGCCGCTGCTGCCGCCTGGCGCGCTCGTCCACATCCCCAGTACGCACTGGCGAGCGAGAAAGTTCAAGTCGGTTGAACCGCTCCGTGCCACCAGTCGTAGTGAGGGGCATGGGATCGCTCCGTTCGCTTCTTCTCCGTCCCCCCCTCCGGCTTCGGGTCGCGGCCGTGGTCGGCGCCCTGGCTGTCACAGCCGCCGCGTGCGGGAGCACCAGCGCCGCCTCGCACACCACGACGGCGGGCTCTCGTGCTGACCCCGGGTCAGGAGGGGGGGCGGTGACGCTACGGGCAACGACGAACTCGACGCTCGGACAGACCATCCTGGTCGGTGCCGGCGGGCGGACGCTCTACCTGTTCGAGAAGGACACCAAGGGCAAGTTCTCGTGCTCAGGCTCCTGCACGTCGGTGTGGCCGCCCCTCTTGACAAGCGGGAAACCCCACGCAGGCAGCGGGATCAACGCCTCCCTGCTCGGCACCATCGCCCGACCCGGCGGCAAGACCCAGGTCACCTATGCGGGGCACCCGCTCTACTACTACGCCGCCGACAGCAGTGCCGGGCAGGCGAACGGAGAGGGCCTGCTCCAGTTCGGTGCCAAGTGGTACGTCGTGTCGCCTCACGGCATCGCCCTCACCAGCAGCAAGTCCTCGGGCGGAGCAAGCGGCTACGGCAGCAGCTCGTCCTCCTCGAGCAGCAGCTCCAGCGGAGGCGGCTGGTCGGGGTAGCGGCGCCGGCAGCCTGCAGGCATGACGGGATCTCGTCGATCGGCCGAAGCCACCGTGGCTGCACCCGCACCCGCTGCGGTCCTCCACCGGGTCGGTGCCGGGCAGACCGGGGCCGGCCCACGGCGGCTCGGCCGTCGAGTTGCCCTCCACGGCCTGCGTGCGGCAGCGGCGGCCGCTCTCGGCGTCGACGCTGAGGTCCACGCCAGCGATGCCTCCTTCTACGACACACCGCGGGGGGGAGCGATCACCATGGGCAACCTCTTCCGCGTCGAGGCCGGCCTGTCGAGCCTGGCGGCGCTGGTCCTGCTCCTCGCCTGGCGGCGACGAGCGAGCTGGGTCCCCGCCCTCGTCGTGGCAGCCAGTGCTCTCGGGGCAGTGTTCATGTACCGGTACTTCGACGTCGGCGTCCTCGGTCCGATCCCCAACATGTACGAGCCCACCTGGCAGGTCCCCGGCAAGCTGGCGGCCGCCTACGCGGAGGGCGCGGCGACTGCACTGAGCATGCTGGGGCTGGCCCTCTCTCCGGCCCGTCTCGCCGCACCGGGCCGCCGGCACCGGGGCGGTGCCGCGGGCGACCGGCACCCGCTGCCGAGCTGAACCTCGGGCGGCGAGCCATGCCACGCGATCGGGACGCCGACCTGTCGGTCGCCGCCGAGCAGCTCCCTTGGTCCAGACGGTGCGGTCGGACCGACGACCCGCCTGCTCGTGTCGCTCCTCGGTCCAGCCGAACCGAGGTTGCAGGGAGCCGAGGTCCGCTGTCCGGCGAAGTCCCGGCGCTCTCTCGGCCCGGTCGGCGCCGCCCCGTCGTGCGACCGCTACGTGAGCGGTGGGCACCCTTGGGGTTCGCCGTGTCGACGGTATGTCATCCTGTCGTCGTCCGACGGTGTCCCGACGCATTCCCGACGAGGAGGACGTCCGATGCGCATGGCAGTGGTGGGTGGCGGCCCCGGTGGGCTGTTCGCCTCGACGCTTGCCAAGGCGGGCGATCCTCGCCGCCATGTCACCGTCTTCGAGCGCAACCGCGCTGAGGACACCTTCGGGTTCGGGGTCGTCTTCTCCGACGCCACCCTCGAGGGCATCCACGCGGCCGATCCGGTGCTGCGCAGCGCGCTCGCCGAGCACGGCGTGCACTGGGACCCGATCGAGGTCCGCCTGCGGGGCGAGCGGTTCCTCTGCCACGGCAACGGCATGGCAGCCGTCGAGCGCCGGACCCTGCTGCGGCTGATGCAGGAGCGCGCCGTCGAAGCCGGTGTCGAGGTGCGCTTCTCCACCGAGGTGGACCCGGAGGGCCTGCTGGCAGCGGGCTACGACCTGGTGGTCGCCGCCGACGGGGCCAACTCCCAGCTGCGGGACCGCTTCGCCGACGCCTTCTCCCCGGCGACAGAGACCGCCACCGCCAAGTTCATCTGGCTCGGCACGACCTACCCGTTCACGAGCCTCACCTTCGTGCACGAGCGCGGGCCGCACGGGGTCTTCGCCGTCCACGGGTACCCGATCGGGAGCGGCGTGTCCACCTTCATCGTGGAGACCGACGAGCAGTCCTGGCGGGCGGCCGGCCTGGACGAGTTCGACGTCACCCAGCCGCCCGGCCCGAGCGACGAGAGGAGCAGGGCCTACCTCCAGGAGCTGTTCGCCGAGCAGATCGGCGGGCACCCGCTGCTCGTCAACAACTCACGCTGGGGCAACTTCCGCACCCGCCGGGTCCAACGCTGGCGTCACCGGGTCGGCGACACCGCCATCGCGCTGCTCGGTGACGCCGCCCACACCGCTCACTTCTCGGTCGGCTCGGGCACCAAGATGGCGATGGAGGACGCGGCCGCCCTGGTGGCTGCGCTCGACGAGCACCCCGACGACGTGGACGCAGCGCTGGCCGCCTACGAGACCGTGCGTCAGCCGCAGGTGGCCAAGATCCAGAGCTCGGCACGGCCGAGCCTGTCCTGGTGGGAGCACTTCGGCCGCTCCCACGACAGCCTGCCGCCGTGGCAGTTCGCCTACCACTTCTTCACCCGCAGCCTGCCCGAGTCCAAGCTGCGCCGCCGCGACGACGGGTTCGTCACCGCCGTGCACGGCCGCTGGTGGCAGGCTCACGGCGCCGAGCCGCTGGACAGCCCGATCGAGGTCGCCGGCCGGCGCCGGACCGGCCGGAGCGTCGTCGTGAGCGACGGCACCGCTCACCTGCCCGGTGGCCCGCTCCCCCTCCTGCCCCGAGCCGCCGGCGACGACAGGGCGTGGGCGCTGGCGGTGGGCGCTCCCGACACCGAGGAGGGCTTGCCTGCCGCCCTCGAAGTCCTGGCGAAGGGCGTGGCCGCCGGCGCCGCCCTGGTGGCGGTCAGTGGCGGCACCCCCCTCACCCGCCGGTTGCTGTGCGAGGCCGCCCGGCTGGAGCACGGAGCGGTGAGCCTGCTGATCGAGGAGGTCGATCACGGCCGGGCCGAGGACGTGGCGGTCACCGCCGTGCTGTCCGGCCGCACCGATCTGGTCGGCGTCCCCGTCAAGGTGGCCCCGTGAACCCGGGCACGCTCGATCGGGGCGGCGGCCGGCCCGAGCGGCCCGTCGCATGCCGGGTGCCGGTGCTCCGGGCACTTCCATCGCTTGCCGCCGGGTAGGGACCCCCGCTGCCGGGCGGTCCGTTCCCTCACGAGGTCGATCGGCCCGCGTCGCCCGGGCAGCCTTGACGTCGCGGCGCAGGCGGCGGTCGAACCTCTCGCGCCTCCGGCCCGGGACAGCGCGGCAGGCAAGGCGGG
>JAJZZB010000177.1:0-2452 GCA_021797795.1 Actinomycetes bacterium
GTCGTCAAAGGGCAGGCCACCGAGCAGCAGGGCACGGGTGGGCTCTTTGGCTGCCAGGGAGATCTCGGTCCGGCCGGTGGCGAGGTAGGCAAGATGTCCCGGCTCGATGATCTGCCCGTCGAGGTGGGCTGCGCCAACGAGGGTAACGAGGACCTCGGCGCTGATCGGATCGGGGAAGTACAGCTGGCTGGTGAAGGCGTCTGAGGCGGTGTGCGCTATGGCGTAGGGGCCTTCTTCCTGCTCGGCCCAACCCCTACACCGCGCGCTGTGCTCGAGGAGTTGAGCGATCTGGCGCTGACCGGCGCGGGATGGCTCACGGCTTGGTGGCAAACTCTTCGAACGCCGCGAAAGCCCGTGGTGCGTAAACGGTGCCTGGGCCGCCGTTCATCATGATGGCGACACCCAACGCCTCGGCGACCTCGTCCGCGGTCGCGCCACGCCTGGCGGCGCCGCGGGCATGAGAGGCGATGCACCCGTCGCATTGCTTGGCTACAGCGATCGCAAGCGCGATGAGCTCTTTGGTCTTGGCGTCGAGCGCACCGTCAGCCAAGACCGCTTTGCTGATCGCGCCATAGCCGTCGAACACGCCTGGGATCCGCTCGCGTAGATCGCGGACCGGTTGCCGTAGCTCTTCGAGGACCTGGTTGGCGGGGTTCATGAGTGCTCTCCTTGGTTCAGGGATGTGGTGCTACCAGCGGGGCGTCGACGGCTTCGAAGGTCATGCGATCCTCGGCACGAGACGCCGGGAATGGGGCTCGCCTGGCTAGACGAGACTCGACGGCCGTGTTGGCCTGTTCGAGGATGATTTGCCTCACGGCGCAAAGTTCCTCCACGTCGGTCCCAGCCGCCTTTGTCATGCCCTGTCCGAACGTCATCGACTAGGACGTCCCTCGCTACGACCACCATCATGGTGGCCGTCGGCGGTTTCGGCGTCGAGCACGGCGAGGACCTTCTCGGCGGCTGAGGTGAGGGCGTCGAGCTCGCCGGGGGTGAGCGGGTCGATGAACAAGCGGCGTACTATTGCCACATGGTGGGGCGCAGCCGCCTCGACCGCCTCGCGGCCCGGTTCGGTGACCACGACGAAGGCGCCGCGCCGGTCGCCGTCGCAGCGCTCCTTTTTCACCAGGCCGCGTCCGGTCATGCGGGCGACCTGGTGGGAGACCCGGCTTTTCTCCCAGCCGAGGATTTCGGCCAGTTCGAACAGGCGGGCCCGGCCGTCGGGCTGGTCGCCGAGGGCGACGAGCACCAGGTAGTCGGCGTAGGACAGGTCGGAGGTGGAACCCACATCGGCAGCCAGGCGGCCGGCGAGGCGCAGCTGCATGAACTGCAGTGCCCGCCACGCTCGTTGTTCGTGCTCGTCGAGCCACCGGACCTCGGTCATGAGCCCAAGTCTACGGGTGGAATAGTTGATCTGTCATCTATGTTGTAGGACATGTCCACTATATAAAGGAGCAGCCCCATGAGCACGCCTACCGTCCCCGCCAGCCTGACCGGCAGCTACACCATCGACCCCGTCCACAGCCGGATCGGGTTCGTCGCCCGCCACGCCATGGTCACCAAGGTCCGGGGCTCGTTCAACGAGTTCGACGGCTCGGGCTACTTCGACGTGGCAAACCCGGCGAACTCGAAGCTGCAGCTTTCGATAAAGGCGGCCAGCATCGACACCCGCAATGCGGACCGCGACGCCCACCTGCGCTCGAACGACTTCTTCGACATGGACACCTACCCGCGGATCACCTTCTCCTCGACCAGCGTCGAGCAGGCTGGCGAGGTCCGCTTCCGGGTCACCGGTGACCTAACCATCAAGGGGGTCACCCGCCCCGTCACCGTCGACTTCGAGTACACCGGTAGCGCGGTGGACCCCTACGGCAACCAGCGGGTCGGCCTCGAAGGGACGACTGTCGTCAACCGCAAGGACTGGGGCGTCAACTGGAACGCGGCGCTCGAAGCCGGTGGCGTGCTCGTGAGCGAGAACGTCACCTTGGAGTTCGAGGTCTCCGCCATCCGCAGCGCCGAGGCCGCCTGACCCAGCTCCAGCTGTTACCCCTCGCCACGTTCGACCGTTCACCTGCGCCCGCAGTGGGGCCTATCCCGCTCCGGGCCTGCCCAAAGGAACCCCAATGCCTGTATCGCCTGTGCGTCTCAACCATGCCGTGCTCTTCGTCTCCGACCTCGAGCGTTCGGTCCGCTTCTACGCCGACGTGTTCGCCATGGAGGTCATCGCCCGGGAGCCGCGCGCCAACGCCGCGTTCCTGCGGCTCCCCCGATCGGGGAACCACCACGATCTCGGCCTGTTCGGTGTCGGAACCGCGGGCGGTCCCAAGCGGCGCGGCGCCATCGGCCTGTACCACCTGGCCTGGCAGCTCGACACCATCGACGAGCTGGCCGCTGCCCGCCAGAGCCTCCTCGATGCCGGGGCCTATACCGGCGAGTCCAGCCACGGTGCCACCAA
>JAJZZB010000177.1:2462-5793 GCA_021797795.1 Actinomycetes bacterium
GCCGACCCCGACGGTAACGAGTTCGAGCTGATGTGGATGCTGCCCCGCGACCACTGGGGTGTCTACGAGAGCTCCGCCCCCATCGACCATCTCGACCTGGCCGGCGAGATAGAGCGCTGGAGTGGGGTCCGCACCGCCGGGCAGATCACCACCGAACCGGCGACGGCCAGCGATCCGACGGTCCGGTCATGACGAGCTTCGCCCGGCCGGTGGTGGCCTGGCGCGGCGAAGACGGGCCCGGCGCATCTCAGTAGCCTCGCTGGATAGCGATCCGCGAGTGAAGAAACAGACAAGACTCTCCACACCGCAAGACCGGAGGTGAGCCATTGACCAACCTCTTGTGCGTGCGGGAAAACCCCAACGCGGGGACAACCACGACCCGTCCCGCCCCGAGCAGGCGGGGGCTGTGAAGTCCGTGGCCAGCCCCGCTCCCGAGGTTTTGGTCGCGACACGGTCTCGGCACAGATTCTGGCCCCCTGCGGGTTAGCAACCACGACGACGCCATGCGACCGCCTCGCCCTTGTGAGCTGGCCATGGTAGCAGTTCTGCTACCCTTGTGACCGTGAGTGATATCGCGCAGAAGGAGCTGCGAAACAACGTGGGCGCGGTGCTGCGTCGGGCCGAGGCCGGCGAGACCCTCACCGTGACGGTCGCCGGTCGTCCCGTTGCCGAGCTCGGCCCGGTGCACCGCCGCCGCTGGGTCAGCGGTGACGCACTGGCCGGCATCTGGCGTGGAAAGGCGCCGCGGGGGCTGGACGCCGACCTCGAGCGACTGCCGGCAAGCGTCGTGGACCCCTTCGCTTCGTGAGGGCCCTGCTCGACACGTCGGTGCTCATAGGAGAGCTCCCCCCGCCTGACGACGTCGAGGCCGCCATCAGCGTCATCTCGATCACCGAGCTGCACTTCGGTGTCCTCGTCGCCGACGACGATGACGAGCGGGCGCGCCGCACCGCCCGACTTTCGGTGGTCGAGGCAACGTTCGACCCGCTCCCTGTGAGCGTCGAGGTCGCTCGCGTCTGGGGTCAGCTCGCCGCCGCGGTGGCCCGTCGAGGCGGCAACCCGAGACCGCGCCAAGTCGACCTCGCCATCGCCGCTACCGCCCAAGTGGAAGGAGTACCCCTTCTGACCGAGAACATCGGTGACTACCAGGTCATCGATGACCTGGTAGACCTTCGGCGACCGTTCGACCAATAGCCGGCGGTGAGCTCCCGTGCGGGAAGCGGGACCGGTGCCCTGATTGGGCAAGACCTTCGGGTGGCGAACGGAAGATCGAAGCGCTGACGCAGCGGCTCGGGGTTGCTTTGGTGCTTTGGACTAAGCCCGAGCTCGGCGCATTTCGGAGGGCCACTACCCAGGCGGTTGCATATGCTCACTCCGCCTACCAGCGCCTTTGTCGGGCCCTGAACCTATGGTCGCTCGATGGTCGTGAACCCCCGCCACTACGACCGCTGGTCCTCTCGCTGGTCCCCAACGCAAGGCCGGGCTGGGCCCGGAGTGTCGGGTGTCTGCTATTGCTGCCGCCTGGCCGGGTCGAGCCGGCGGCTCGTCACGGGGCGTCCGACGCCGGCGGCGGTGAGGAGACCGCCGAGCGCGAAGGCGGCGGCCGCGATGGCGATGGCGGCCCGCAGGCCGCCGACGAAGCCTGCCCGCTGGGCGACGAGGGTGCCGAGGAGGGCGACGCCGATCACCCCGCCGGCCTGTCGTGCCGCGTTGAGCGTCCCAGAGGCGAGCCCGGCTCGCTCGCTGGGCGCGGCTTCCATGACTGCGGCGGTGGCGGCGGGCATGGTGAAGGCCATCCCGAAGCCGACGGCGACCATCGCCGCCGCGACCGGCCAGTAGGGCCGCTGCGGCCCGGCGGCCGCCCCGAGCGCGACGAGCCCGACCGTGCCGGCGGCGAGGCCGGCGAGCATCGGCAGGCGCGGGCCGCGGCGGGCCATCACCCGCCCCGAGACGGTGGAGCCGACCACGGCCATCGCCATCTGGGGCAGAAGCGCCACACCGGCGAGCAGCGGGCTCAGGTGGTCGACCTCTGTTGGAGGTACAGAGACAGGACGAACAGCTCGCCGTAGAAGCCGAGGTTGATTAGCAGCCCGACCGTGGTCGCCGCAGAGAAGCCGGCCGAGGCGAACAGGCGGAGGGGCAGCATCGGTGCGCCGGCGTTGTGCTCGATGGCGACGAACGCGGCGGCGGAGACGGCGAAGACTCCGAGCCCGCTGAGCACCACCGCTGATGCCCACCCGAAGCTGCCGGCTTCGATGAGCACGGCGGTCAGCGCGGCGAGCGCCACGACGCCTGCAGCCTGGCCGGCGGGGTCGACGCCGTGGGCACGGGGGACAGGGGAGGGCAGGTGCCGGGCGCCGAGGGGAAGGCCGACCGCGGCGATGGGCGGGTTGACGAAGAACACCGCCCGCCAACCGAGCCCCGAGACCAACGCCCCGCCGAGCACCGGGCCGGCCCCCGCGGCGATGCCGGCCACGCCGCCCCAGATGCCGAACGCCCGGCGCCGGGCCGCCTGGTCGCGGCAGGCGGCCTGCAACAAGGCGAGCGATGCCGGGACCGCCAGCGCCGCGCCCACCCCTTGGACGGCGCGCGCCACTACCAGCGCCGCGGTGGAGGGCGCCAGCCCGCAGGCGACCGAGGCGGCCGTGAAGAGGGCGACGCCCGCCTGGAACACCGCCTTTGCGCCTCGGCGGTCGGCGAGCGCCCCGGCGGAGAGCAGCAGGGCGGCGAAGGTGAGGCTGTAGCCGTCGACCACCCACTCGAGCCCGCTGGTTGTCGTGTGCAGCCCCCGGCCGAGAGCGGGCAGCGCCACGTTGACGACGGTGGTGTCCAAGATGACCATGAAGTAGGCGACACAGATCGCCGCCAGCGCCCCCGCCCCCCGACCTGTGCCGGCGTCTGCCATGGGCCGGGGTGTCTCGACGCCGTCGCGCACCTCGCCACCTTGCATCCCCATTGGTTCGGCGCACACCGAAACGTCGGCGCCGTAGGGTAGGGGGGTGGAAGGCGAGGTCGACGTGGCAGCCGTCGCCGGGCTCATTGGCGAGCCGGCGCGGGCCAAGGTCCTCGTGGCGCTGGCCGACGGCCGGGCGCTCGCCGCCAGCACGCTGGCCGCCGAGGCGTCGGTGGCCGCCTCGACTATCTCCGAGCACCTCGCCCGCTTGGTCGACGGGGGCCTGGTGGCGGTCGAGCCCTCCGGGCGCCACCGCTATTACCGTCTCGCCGGCCCTGGGGTCGCAGAAGCGCTCGAAGCACTCGCCCGCCTGGCGCCGGCCGCTCCGGTGCGATCGCTTCGCCAAGCCACCCACGCCCAGGCGATCCGCTCGGCGCG
>JAJZZB010000178.1 GCA_021797795.1 Actinomycetes bacterium
TGGACGGTCGCCGTCTGGCCCCGAGCGAAGTCGATGAACCGGGCGCTGCGATGCGAGGGGGTGGTGCCCCAGTTCGAGGGGCTCGGCGACGACGCGCAGCCCGAGCACGCCCGGGCCGTCCGGGAGCACCTCGACGCCAGAGGAGGCTCCGGGATCGACGTCGTGGCGCAGGGCGAGACACCAGCGGACGATCCGGAGGCTGCCGCGGCCGTGGCTGCAAGGTGGGCTGAAGCAGGCTGCACGTGGTGGCTCGAGACGCGCTGGGAGATGCCGCACGGCACCGCTGAGCGGATGCGCCAAGTGACCGAACGGCTGAAGGCAGGGCCGCCGCGCCGTGCGTAGCGCCAGCTGCCGCAGCGTTCGAGACGACAGAGCTGGCCGACCTCAGCCTCGCGGGCTCCGAGTGATCGCACACGAACGGAGCCCGCGAGGCCCCGGGCAGATGGCCGAACAGCTGAGGCACTCCGGTAACTGCGAGCAGGCCCGCCGTTGCGGGGTGGCGGAGCGTGGTCCCGGGTGAAGCAGGCCCCGCCCGCTCAGGCCGAGGTCGGCATCCAACTCGGGCGGCTCGCCTCGTAAGCGTCGATGTGCGACAGGTGCCGGAGCGTGAGCCCGATGTCGTCGAGGCCCTCGACGAGGCGGTGGCGGGCGTCGTCGTCGAGGCGGAAGGGACCCTCGATCCCGGCCGCCGGTGCCTCGACGAGGCGGCGCTCGACGTCGACGGTGACCTCGAGGCCCGGATCGGCCTTCAGCGCCTCCATGAGGGCGGAGGCGAGCTCGGGTTCGACCTCGGCCGGGACGAGGCCGGTCTTCGTCGCGTTGTTGCGGAAGATGTCGCCGAAGCGGGAGCTCACGACGGCCTCGAAGCCGTAGTCGGTGAGCGCCCAGACGGCGTGCTCGCGCGACGAGCCGGTCCCGAAGTTCGGCCCGGCGACGAGGATGCGGGCGCCGGCGTGCTCGGGGTGGTTGAGGACGAAGGATGGGTCGTCCCGCCACTCGGCGAACAGCCCGGCGCCGAAGCCGGTCCGCTCGACCCGCTTCAGCCACTCGCTCGGGATGATCTGGTCCGTGTCGACGTCGGAACGGTCGAGGGGGACCGCCCTCCCGCTCACCACGCGTACCGGTTGCACGTCGTCGTCCTCCTAGGCCCCGAGATCGTCTGGAGTGGCGAAGCGACCGAGCACCGCCGTGGCGGCGGCGACCGCCGGCGAGACGAGGTGTGTCCTCCCGCCGCGGCCCTGGCGGCCCTCGAAGTTCCGGTTCGAGGTCGAGGCGCACCGCTCGCCGGGGGCGAGCTGGTCCGGGTTCATCCCGAGGCACATCGAGCAGCCGCTGTCGCGCCACTCGAAGCCTGCCTTCCTGAACACGGCGTCGAGCCCCTCGGCCTCCGCCTGGTGCCGCACCCGCCGCGACCCCGGGACGACGAGGGCCCGCAGCCCCCGTCTCACCTGCCGGCCCTCCACGACGACGGCGGCGGCACGCAGGTCCTCGATGCGGGAGTTCGTGCAGGAGCCGATGAAGACCGTGTCGACGGGGATCTCCGAGATGGCGGTGCCGGCCGACAGCCCCATGTAGGAGAGCGCCCGGGCGGCCGCCTCGCGCTCGGCCGGCGTGGCGAGGCTGTCGGGATCGGGGATCTCGCCGGTGATCGGCGCGACCTGGGCCGGGTTGGTCCCCCAGGTGACGTACGGCGCCAGCCCCGAGACGTCGAGGCGGATCTCGGTGTCGAAGCGGGCACCGTCGTCGGTGGCGAGCTCACGCCAGGCGGCGACCGCCTCCTCGAAGTCCCTCCCCTTCGGGGCGTGCGGGCGCCCCTCGAGGTAGGAGAAGGTGGTCTCGTCGGGGGCGATCATGCCGGCCCGGGCGCCAGCCTCGATCGACATGTTGCAGACCGTCATCCGCCCTTCCATGGAGAGCGAGGTGATCGCCTCGCCCCGGTACTCGACGACGTGGCCGACCCCGCCCGTCGTGCCGAGGCGGCCGACGATGGCGAGCACGAGGTCCTTCGCACCGACCCCGGCCGGTGCCCGGCCGTCCAGGGTGACCGACATCGTCCTCGGGCGGCGCTGGGGGAGGGTCTGGGTGGCCAGCACGTGCTCGACCTCCGAGGTGCCGATCCCGAAGGCGAGGGCGCCGAAGGCGCCGTGGGTGGAGGTGTGGCTGTCGCCGCAGACGATCGTCATGCCGGGTTGGGTGAGGCCCTGCTCGGGACCGATCACGTGGACGATGCCCTGGTTGTCGTCTCCCATCGGCCAGCAGGTGATGCCGAACTCCCGGCAGTTCTCCTCGAGCGCCTCGAGCTGGCGCCGGGAGGTGGCGTCGAGTACGGGGATGCCGCCCCGGACGCTGGCGGCGCCCTCGGGGTCGGCGGCGGGGTCCCATCCGGCCGGGACGGCAGTCGGGACGTTGTGGTCTGCCGTCGCCACCGTCAGCTCGGGGCGCCGGACGGGCCGTCCCGCCATGCGCAGGCCGTCGAAGGCCTGGGGCGAGGTGACCTCGTGGACGAGGTGGAGGTCGATGTAGAGCAGGTCGGGCTCACCGGTCCCGTCACCCTGCGCGACGACGTGGCGCTCCCAGACCTTGTCGGCGAGAGTGCGCGGCGTCCTCATGCGACCGAGACGATCTCGACGCGCAGCGTCCCGCTCGGCGCCTCGTACTCGACCTTCTCGCCCGGCCCGTGCCCGACGAGCGCCTGGCCGAGCGGGGAGCCTGGGGAGATGACGGCCACGCCCTCGCGGCGCTCCTCGATCGACCCCACGAAGTAGCGCTCGGTGTCCTCGTCGCCGTCGTAGCGGATCTCCACCTCCACGCCGGGCTCGACGACATCGGCGGCGACCTCCTCCCGCTCGACGATGACGGCGTTCCCGAGCATCGCCTGGAGCTGGCGGATGCGGGCCTCCATCTTGCCCTGGGCATCCTTGGCGGCGTGGTAGTCGCCGTTCTCGGAGAGGTCGCCGAGGGCGCGGGCCGCCTCGATCTGGCGGGCGATCTCCACCCGGCCCTTCGTCGTCAGGTCCTCGAGCTCGGCCGTGAGCCGGGCGTGCGTCTCAGGCGTCAGCTGGGTCTCTGTCATCGCAGCCAGGGTACCGGCTGGCCGGACAGCCGCCAGATGGCCGGAGGGGCCGCGCGGGCCCGGCGGGAGCGGGTTGCCCCTCGTCACGGCGGCGGACGGCGAGTAACCTCCCGCCCATGCGGGCAGGCTGGGCGGTGCCGCGCCTCTGGCGGCTCCTCCTCGGGGGGCTGGCGGTGGCGGCCATACCTGCGAGCACGGCCGCCGGTTCACCGGCCCACCTGAGGGCTGCCGGCACCAGCGTCCCGCCCGCCGTGCCCCTCGGGACGACCCGGGGAATCCTCCCGCCGAGGAACCCCTCGCGGAGCCTCTTCCCGGGCCCGGACTTCCTGGCGGCCCCGAGCTGCGTCGGCGGGATGGATACGGCGACCTGCAACAAGGTGGTGCTCTCGGCGGTGAGACGGGCGCGCTCCCTCCTCGAGGGCCTCGGGTCGATGGCCGTCTACCTGCCCGGCTACGAGAAGCTCTCCCGCATCGAGCAGCTCTTCGTGACGGCGAACCTGGAGCGGCTGGCCCGCCGCCTGCCGCCCGCCGGCGAGCTCAGCCTCACCCTCGACAAGATCGCCCGGATCGGGGCGACCCACAACGAGGACCCGCCGCTGTCGAAGCTGCCGAGGACACTGCCCGGAGGCGCCTACTGGATCTCGGCCGGCGCCAACTGGGCGTCCGGCTTCGTCAACCCGCTCGGCTCGGACTACGGCTGGATGTACGACGACGGCCCGGGCAGCTTCAACGGCGACTGCACCGCGACCTACAAGGCCGGCTGCTGGGGCCACCGGGACAACATCCTCGGGACCTACGGTCGGCGCGCCGACTGCGCCGGGCGCGCCTTCCACCTCGCCATGGGCACCGGCTACGTCGCAAAGGACGGCTACCACCAAGACGGCGAGACGGAGCTGTTCGTCGGCGTCTGCGGCCGCATGCCGACCGACGCCGTCTTCACCTGGGCGAGGGCCAAGCGCCTCCTCCATCTCGGGTGACGAGGACCGATTGGCAAAGACGCCGGCGGACCGGCAGACTGGTCGGGTGCCCGAGACGAGGTGGCCGCTGAGCGGAGAGATCGTATTTCGCAGTTGACGCGCCTCGACTCGAGTGCGCGTCCAGGCCGTCCACCAGGTGGGCGGCCTTTTGCTTTCCCCGAAGCGGTGAGAAAGGACGAGCAAAGGTGAGTGAGCAGCCGAAGGCCCCCGGGCCGTACGCGGTCGCCGTCATCGGCGGTGACGGCATCGGCCCCGAGGTCGTCGCCGAGGCCCTGAAGGTGGTCGAGGCCGCCGGGGTCAAGCTCGAGACGACCTCCTACGACCTCGGGGCCGACCGGTACCTGCGCACCGGGGAGGTGCTGCCCGACGCCGTCCTCGACGAGCTGCGGGGAGCCGACGCCATCCTGCTCGGGGCCGTCGGCCCGGCGATCGGCTCGACGGCCGTTCCCTCGGGCGTCCTCGAGCGCGGCCTGCTGCTCAGGATGCGCTTCGAGCTCGACCTGTACGTCAACCTGCGCCCCTTCACTGCCTCTCCGGGCGCCATCGCGGCGGGTGCCGACTTCGCCGTGGTCCGGGAGAACACCGAAGGCCCCTATGCCGGCGAGGGAGGCCTGCTGCGGCGGGGAACCCCCCACGAGGTCGCCACCCAGGGCTCGGTCAACACCCGTTTCGGCGTCGAGCGCTGCGTCCGGTTCGCCTTCGAGCTCGCCGAGCGCCGCGGCGGCCGGAGGGACGTGACCCTCGTCCACAAGACGAACGTCCTCACCTACTCCGGCGACCTCTGGAAGCGGACCTTCGAGGAGGTGGCGGCCGGGCACCCGTCGGTGACCACCGGCTACCAGCACGTCGACGCCGCCTGCATCTTCCTCGTCGAGCGGGCGGCCGAGTACGACGTCGTCGTCACCGACAACCTCTTCGGTGACATCCTCACCGACCTCGCCGGCGCCGTCGCCGGCGGGATCGGGCTGGCGGCCTCGGCCAACCTGAACCCCGCCCGCACGGGGCCCTCGCTCTTCGAGCCGGTGCACGGCGCCGCTCACGACATCGCCGGCACCGGGAGGGCCAACCCGCTGGCGGCCATCCGGTCGGCAGCCATGATGCTGGAGCACCTCGGCGAGACGCCCGCAGCCGACAGGGTGACCAGGGCCGTTCTCGCAGAGCAGACTGAGATGTCCGGCTCGAACAGACCGTGGAGCACCGCCAGTGTGGGCGATGCCGTTGCAGGGAGGTTGTGAAGTGCCCTTGACCCCGACCCCGAAGATCTGGATGGACGGCGAGCTCGTCGACTGGGACGAGGCCCGCATCCACGTCCTCACCCACAGCCTGCACTACGGGCTCGGCGTCTTCGAGGGCATCCGCGCCTACCCGACCTCGGCCGGCCCGGGCATCTTCCGGCTGACCGCCCACATCAAGCGGTTGCTCCAGGGCGCCCACATCCTCGGGATCACCGTCCCGTTCACCGAGAGCGACCTCGTCGGCGCCGTGAAGCAGGTCGTCCTCGAGAGCGGGCTCGATGCCTGCTACATCCGCCCGCTCGTCTACCTCGGCTACGGCGAGATGGGCCTCAACCCGCTCCTGTGCACGACGAACGTGGCGGTGGCCTGCTGGCCCTGGGGCGCCTACCTCGGCGACGAGGGGATCGCGAACGGCATCCGGCTCAAAGTCTCCTCCTGGGCCCGCCACGACCCCCGGGCGATGCCGACGGCCGCCAAGGGGACGGGGATGTACATCAACTCCTCCCT
>JAJZZB010000025.1 GCA_021797795.1 Actinomycetes bacterium
ACCGCCGACAAGCCGGCGGCCGCCTGCCTCGCCTCCCGGATCCCCTACGGGACGCCGGTCTCCCTCGGCGTGCTCTCCTCGGTGGGGCGGGCCGAGTCGGGGCTACGGCGCCTCGGCTTCTCGGCGGTCCGCGTCCGCCACTACGGGGACCTCGCCCGCATCGAGGTCCCGCTCGGCGAGCTCGACGCCCTCCTGTCGGCCCGCAGCGAGGTCGTCGAGGCCGTGAGGGCCGCCGGCTACCGGTACGTCACGGTGGACTTCGAGGGGCTGCGCTCGGGCAACCTCAACTCGGTATTGGTCTGCTGAGCCCGTCTGCGAGGTATGGGGAGGCTCGCCACCGGGTAGTCGAGCACCGGTGGCAGAACAGCCCCACGTCGAAGACCGCTCGGGTGCGCCCCGGCCCGCCCACCCCGATGCCGGCGCCTGGGACGGCTTCTACGAGCGCCACGGCGACCTGGCGGCGGCCAGCCGGCGGCGAGGACCTGCTCCTCAGGACTGCGACGGCACGGCGACCGAGGTCGTCGCCACCCTCGAGGGCGTCACCGGGCGGCCCCTGGCGGGCCGGCTGGCCGTCGAGATCGGCTGCGGGTCGGGCCGCATGACCGCCCGGCTCGCCCGGGCCTTCGGCCGCGTGGTCGCCGTCGACGTCTCCGAGGTGGCACTCGAGCGCTGCCGGCAGCGCCTCGGGGACCGCACCGACGTCACGCTGTGGCACGGAGGTGCCGAGCTCCTCGCCGGGCTTCCCTCGAGGAGCGCCGACTGGGTGGTGGCCGTCGCCACCCTCCAGCACGTGAGCCGCAAGGAGGAGGTGCTCTCCTACGTCGCCGAGTCGTCCCGGCTGCTCGCTGCGGGCGGCGTGGCGGCGCTCGAGTTCGCCACCGCCTCCTGGCGGCGCCGTCGTCGCGACGCCGTCGTCGACCTGTCCCGCCTGCTCGCCCAGCGGGGACGCCTCGCTGCGGTGCATCCCGAGCTCGGGCTGCCGGCCTTCGACCCGCACTGGCGGGGGGCGCGCCCGGGGGAGAGCGAGCTCCTCTCGGCCGCCAGCGGAGAAGGGCTCACCACCCGGGTCTGCCGGGGCGAGCTGCAGTCGTGGCTCGTCCTCGAGCGGCTCCCGGCCGGCGCCCGGTCGCGCTGATCCCAGGCCGCCTCAGAACATGACGCCGGGGTTGAGGATCCCCTTCGGGTCGAGCGCGTCTTTGATCCTCCGCGAGAGGGCCATCGCCTCGGTCCCGAGGTAGCCCTCGAGCCACGGCTGCTTGAACCGGCCGACCCCGTGCTCGCCGGTGATCGTGCCGCCGAGCGCCACCGCCTGCTCCATCACGTCCCCGAAGGCCGCCCGGGCCCGGGCGCTCGCGGCCGGGTCCGAGGCGTCGTAGACGATCGTCGGATGGGTGTTGCCGTCGCCGGCGTGTGCGATGAGCGAGATGGTCGTCTCGCGCTCGCGCGCCACCCGCTCGACGGTCTCGACGAGAAGGGGGAGCTTCGGGACCGGGACGCCGACGTCCTCGATGAGAACCGACCCCTTGCGCTCGAGGGCCAGGAGGGCGAGCCGGCGGGCGGCGAGGAACGCCTCGCCCTCGTCCTCGTCGTCGGTGGCGTAGCACTCGCTCGTCCCGGCGGCCCGGCAGGCCGCCTCCATAACGGACACCTCGCCGCTGCCTTCCGAGCGGGCGATGAGCAGGGCCCCGGCGGCCCGGTTGAGCCCCATCTTCGTCACGTCCTCGACGGCGTTGATCGCGACGCGGTCCATGAGCTCGAGCGTGGAGGGCCGGAGCACCCGCAAGATTCCGAGGACGGCTGTCACGGCGGCCTCGACGGTGGCGAAGGCGGCCACGAGGGTGGAGGCGGGCGGAGGGGCGGGAAGCAGGCGGAGGGTCACCTCGGTGATCACCCCGAGGGTCCCCTCGCTCCCGACGAACAGCTTGGTGAGCGAGAGGCCGGCGGAGTCCTTCAGCCGCGGCCCGCCGAGGCGCACGAGGGTGCCGTCGGCGAGCACCACCTCGAGGCCGAGGACGTAGTCGGAGGTCACCCCGTACTTGACGCAGCACATCCCGCCGGCGTTCGTGGCGGCGTTGCCGCCGATCGAGCACATCTCGAACGAGGACGGGTCGGGCGGGTACCACAGCCCCTCGGCGGCGGCCGCACGCTTCACCTCGACGTTGAGCGCCCCGGCGCCGGCGACGGCCACGCGCATCTCGGGCGAAATGGAGATCTCCCGCATCGCCTCCAGGCTGAGGACGATCCCTCCCTCGACGGCGGTCGCCCCTCCCGAGAGCCCGGAGCCGGCACCGCGGGGGACGACGGGGACCGCCCGCTCGGCCGCCCACCCGACGGCGGCCTGGACGTCGCCGGACGAGGTGGCCCGCACCACCCCGAGCGGGCGGCCGACCTCGGGGTAGCGGGCGAAGTCCTGCAGGTAGGGCTCCATGAGGGCCGGGTCGGTGAGGAGCGACCCCGGCGGGAGAGCGGCCGACAGCCCGGCGAGGGCGTCCGCCCGCAGCCCGGTCACCGGCCGGTGCTCCGAGATGCTCGAGAGGGTCGTCGCGCGGCCACGTCCGATCGTACGCCCCCGCCCGCAGCGCGGTGCCGGGAGCGGTTCGAGGATGCCCGGGCGCTCAGGGCTCGGGGCTCCCCGAGGAGGCCAGCTCGTCTCTCAGCTGGCGCTTCAGGATCTTTCCCGCCGCGTTGCGGGGAAGGGTCTCCTCGAGGATCACGATCCGGCTCGGCACCTTGAAGGGGGCGAGGTGGGCGGCAACGTGCGCCCGCAGCTCCTCGGGCGTGAGCCTCGCCCCGGGTTTCAGGTGGACGGCGGCCGCCACCTCCTCGCCGAGGCGCTCGTGGGGGACACCGAAGACAGCCGCCTCGTGGACGGCCGGGTGCTCGTAGATGACGGCCTCGACCTCGGCCGAGTAGACGTTCTCCCCGCCACGCAGCACCATGTCCTTCGCCCGGTCCTCGACGTAGACGAAGCCCTCCTCGTCGATCCGGCCGACGTCGCCGGTCCGAAGCCACCCGTCGACGATCGCCTCGGCCGTCGCCTCGGGCTGGTTCCAGTAGCCGCGGATGAGGTGCGGCCCCTTGAACCAGATCTCGCCCCGCTCCCCCGGTGGGAGCGGGCGCCCGGCCGGGTCGCGGACCTCGATCTCGAGGATCGGCGTGCCCCGGCCGGTGCTCGTCGGGTGCGTGAGGTAGTCCTCGCCGGCGTTCTGTGGCCCGTAGGCGTTCGTCTCGGTGAGGCCGTAGCCGATGCCGGGACGCCCCCTCCCGAAGGTCGAGGCCACCCGGCGGACGAGCTCGGGCGGGGCGGGGGCACCCCCGCCACCGACGCTCACGAGGCTCGAGATGTCGAAGTCGGCGAAGCGGGGGCTCTCGAGCAGGTCCCAGCTCTGGGTCGGCACGCCGACGAAGTTGGTCACCCTCTCCCGCTCGATGAGCTCGAGGGCACGCTCGGGCTCCCAGCGGTACATCATGACGAGCTTGGCTCCGCCGAGGTAGCACGAGAGCATGACGGCGACGCATCCGGTGACGTGGAAGAGCGGCACGACGAGGATGAACGCCGGGTCGGCGGCGATGGCCGGCTCGGTGCTGCCGGCGCTCTTGCGCCGGACCCCCTCGGCCGCCACCCGGCAGCCGAAGCCCATCACGGCCTGCAGGATGGCCCGGTGGGTGGAGACCGCCCCCTTCGCCAGGCCGGTCGTGCCGGAGGTGTAGAGGATCGTGGCGTCGTCGTCCGGCCCGACCTCGACCTCGGGGATGGGGGCGCCGGCGACGACGACGTCCTCGAGCCGCTCGGCTCCAGCCGGCAGGACGGCACCCTCCTGCAGGCGGACGCCGATCATCGCCACCCCGAGGCGGGCGGCCGCCCGGGCACTCGCCTCCAGGCGTTCCCGGTCGGCGACGACGACCGACGCCCCGGAGTCCTCGAGGGCGTAGGCGATCTCCTCCTCGGTCCACCAGGCGTTCATCGAGACCGAGATGGCACCGATCGACACGATGGCGGCGAACGAGACGACCCACTCGGGGTAGTTGCGCATGGCGACGGCCACCCGGTCCCCCTTGCGCACGCCGTAGCGGTCGTGCAGGGTCGCCGCCAGCTCAGCCACCCGGCGCCCCACCTCGCCGAAGCTCAGGTGCTCGTCCTCGTAGACGAGGAACTCGCCCTCGCCCCGGACGTGCGCCATGGCGAAGGCCTCCTTCAGGCTCGCCGGGGCACGGACGAAGACCTTCTCCTCGATGGCACCGATCCTCGCCGTGCCGACCTCGAACTGCTGCCCCGGGGCGGTCACCGCCGCCAGGGACTCCTCGTAGCTGAGTGCCATGGGCCTCCTTCCCACGAGGAGATTGGCACACCGGGCCGGGGTGGCCGCCAGTCGCGCGCAAGTTCCGGCCCCCGGTGGCGTTCTCCGGCTGTCAGAGGACACCGGCCGGCGCACCTGGCGACGGCCTCGAGCGAGCAGGTGAGAGATGACCACGCCGACGGCCGACGGCACCTTGCAGCGAGCCACCTGTCACCTGCTCACGGCCGCCGGAGGCGCCGCCGCGCTGCTCGCCGCCGCCTTGTTCGGCCTGCCGGGTCCCGCCGGCGCCGCCGAGACGGCGACGCCGACCGTCTCCTCCTCCTCGGCGGCGCTCACCGTCACGCTGCCCGGCTTCGAGCTCGCCACCGGTGCGAGCGCCACCGCCGCCTCGGCCTCGGGCGCCCTCGCAGCCAAGGGGGCCGGGGTCCTCCAGCCGTCGCCGAGCGGTGTCGCCGAGGCGAGCGGGCCGGTCGGCAGCTCGAAGAGCGCACCGACGACCTGTGCCGGTTCGATCCCGTCCTTCCCCTCGCCCTTCTCCGGGCTGCTGAGCGCCCGGGCAGCCTGTGCCAGCGCCTCGATCCGCTCCCTGTCGGCCCGCTCGGGGACGGCGCACGCAACCGGCGAGGCGGCGTCGCTCCGTCTCGACCTCTCCTCGGTCCTGGCGGAGGTCGTGAAGCCGGCCACCCCGGTCGCCACCGCCCTGAAGGGCGCGCTCGGCAGGCTGCCACCGCTCCCCGCCGGTGGCGAGCCGCTGTCGACGGTGCTCGACCAGACCGGGGCGAGCCTCTCCGGGACGCCGGCGGCCGAGGTGGCCGCCGGGCCTTCCAGCTCGACCTCGACGGTCGAGGCGTCAGGGTGGACGACGACTGCACGGGCCTCCGGCGCCACGGTCACGATCCTCCCCGGCGGCGGCGCCGGCGGCGCCCCGCTCGCCCAGATCCTCGTCGGCGGGGCGAGCGCCACGGCCACCTCGACCCGGACGGCGGGACACGGCGCCCTGTCGAAGGCGACCGACGTCCCCTCTCTCGTCACGATCGAGGTGAACGCCCCCGGGGCGGGTCCGAAGACCTACTCGCTCGTCCCGGGCCAGTCCATGACCATCTTGAAGGGCACTCCTCTCCAGACGACCGTCTCGGTGGCGGCGGGGTCGGTGACCACCGCTGCGTCCGGCGCCGTCACGGCGACCGCCCACGGGGTGGCGATCGACCTCGCCGAGGGGGTCGGCGCCTCCCCGGCGACGGCGGAGAACGGCGGGGTCCACATCGAGCTGGCGGACGCCACCGCCACCTCGACCCCGCCCCGGGCCGCGCCCGCCAGCCCGGCGCCTCTCGACACCCCGCCGGTGAAGACCGTCTCCAACCCGGTGCCGAACGCGACGGTGCCCCACACGGGGCTCTTCTGGGCGGGTGGCGCCCCGCTGCTCGGCGGGGCCGCCCTGCTCGGGGCGGGGCTGCTCGGCTGGCCCCGGCTGAAGCGCCGCTTGCTCCCCGGAGGGTCCGCCCGGCGATGAGGCTCGTGGCGGTGGCCCGCATCGTTGTCGGCGCCACGCTCCTGTGGGGGAGCGCGGCGGTCGGCGGGTACGCCGTGAGCTGGACGCTGCGGTCCGAGCACGCCGCCCTCCGGGTCGACTCCTCGGGAGGGACCCACCTCGGCTCGTCGGCTGCCTATGACGCCTCCACGAGCTGCCGGGCCGGGACGCCCCGGACCGGCCAGCTCGCCGGCTTCGTCGAGATCCCGAGCCTCTCGCTGAAGGCTCCCGTCGAGCAGGGCGAGACGGGTCCGGTGCTCTCCGACGCCGTCGGCCACGACGTCTCCTCGGTCTGGCCCGGGGCGGACGGGACGGCGGTGCTCGCAGCCCACGACGTCAGCTACTTCGCGAGGATCGGCTCGCTGCGCCCGGGCAGCCGGATCGTCTATGTCTCGGCCTGCCGCCGCGTCACCTTCGAGGTGACCGGTCACCGGATCGTCCCCTCGGGAAGCCCTGTCGCCGACTCGAGCCGGCCGACGCTCGTCCTCGACACCTGCTGGCCGAACGACGCCCTCTGGTGGACGCCCGACCGGGAGCTCGTCCTCGCCCGCGAGGTCTCGAACCGGCCGGTGGTCCGGTCCGGCTCGGAGTCCCGCCGGCCGGCGGTGCCGCCCATCGCCGTCCCCGCTCCCCCGGCGCTGCTGGCGGAGGGCCTCACCCTCGACACCAACCCGACCCTGCTCGGCACGATGGCGGTCACCGGCTCTCCGGCGAGCTCCTTCGTCGAGTCGCCGGGTCCCCTCGAGGTCGAGCAGGCGGCGCTCACGGCGTACTACGGCACGCTGCACGCCATCGCCTCGGGGCGCAGGGACTGGTTCGCCGCCCTCGCCCCCCATGTCGGCTTCCCCGCCGCTCTCTCGGGCTCGAGCGTCGCCGGGTACCTCACGCGCCTCGCCGTCGACATCGGCGCGTCTGGTGCCCGGCCGACCGGGGCCCTGCTCACCGCAGAGGTGGAGCTCCGCTCGTCCTCGGGCGCGACGAGGCCGGCGCGGATCACCGTGAGCTGTGGGATCGCCGGCGGCGAGCTGCTCGTCACCGGCTGGCGATGGGCCCCGTGAGCCCGCCGGGAGTTTTTCTCGGCGGGCGCGCAAGGTCGGGGGGCGGGCTGCGTTCCCCAGTTGAACGACGACGGCGGTCCGACGGGCCCAGATGAGGAGAGGACGGGGACGATGAGCGACGAGACGACGAACCCCTCCGCCGAGAACGACGCGCCCACGAAGGAGAGCGCCCCCGCCGCCGGCCACAGGCGCCGGGGCCTCGTCGTCGGCTCCACGACGCTCGCCTGCGCCGTCGGCGGCGCCCTGCTCGGAGCGGCGGCCTTCTCCGCCGGACCGGGATCGGTGGCGAAGGCGGGAGCGGCGAACGAGCGCCTTACGACGAGCTCGACAGAGATGCCGGGCGTCGTCGGCTCCTTGTGCAGCTCGACACGCCAGACGGCGACGGCCGCCGACACCGCGCTCTCGTGCACGAGCTTCGGCGTGAGCTCCTACTCCGCGCTCCTCGCCCGCCAGCTCCAGATGCAGCGGGTGCTCGCCCGCCAGATGGCACGGGCGGCCGAGCACCGGGCGACCCGGACGGTCGTCCATAGAACGACGACGAAGGCTCCGAGCGTGCCGACGGCGACGCTGCCGGCCGCCCCGAGCTCACCGACCACCTCGTCGTCCGGCTCGCCCTCCTCGAGCAGCTGCCACTCCGTCTCGGCGCCCTCGGGAGCGCCAAAGCTCGGCAGCGTCTCGGTCTCGACCTCCGGCGGGGGCGGCAGCGTCTCGGTGAGCGCCGGCTCCAGTGGCGGAACGCTCTGCGACACGGCCCCGAAGGCTCCGAGCCTCCCGACGTCGACCACGCTCCCCTCGGTCCCGGGCGTCACCGGTTCGAGCTCGTCCGGGTCGTCGTCGACCTCCTCGTCCTCGACCGGCCTCAGCGGCGTCGTCAACACCGTGACAGGCGACACCGGCCTCTGATCCCCCCTCGGGCGGCGGCCCTCGTCCACCCGCCGCCGTTCCCCAACAACCAACCCCGGACGCGATGAGGCCCCCCGAGGTCAGGCGGGGGGCCTCGTCGCGTCCGGGGGCCGGCGACGGCGGTGCCGCCCACCTCGCGACGGCGCCGCCGTGGGGACCCTCTCGGGAGAACGACCGCTTCCCCGGCGCGGGCGCCAGGTCCACCGGGAGGACGCCCGGTCAGCTCGGTGATTCGGCGCCGTGCCCGGGCCCCGCCTGCAGGGCCGCCAGGAGATCCTCGAGCTTGTCCCAGCTGGCCTGGGCGCCGTCGCGCTCCTGGAAGTGATCCCCGAGGTGCTCCCGGGCCCCGAAGTCCAAGATGTCGGTCATGGTCGTGATGCCGTCGTCCTCGCTCAAGATGACGGTCTCGACCGCCTCGTCGTCGGGCCACCCCTCGAACAGCCATGTGGCGACGATGCGCCCCGGCCGCTCGATCTCGAGGAAGGTGCCCCGGAAGGAACACTCGGCCCCGCCCGGCGCGTACCAGGCGTAGCGGTACTCCCCGCCGACTCGCAGGTCGATCTCGCAGACATGGAGTGCCACGTCGTCGGCCGGGAACCACACGCGGATGTGCTCGGGCCGCGTGATCGCCTCGAACACGAGGGTCCTCGGTGCGTCGAATCGTCGGGTGATCGTGACGGCGTGCTCGCCGTACTCGAAGCTCGCCGTGCCGTGCCGGGTCGTCCTCATGGTGCTCCTTGTGGTCGGTGGTCCTCGTGGGATCCGTCGCGTTGAAGCTCGCCGAGGTAGTCGTCCAGCCTGTCGAGCCGCTCGTTCCAGAGGTGCTCGTACCTCGAGAGCCAGTCCACCACCGGCCGGAGGCGCGTCGGGTTCACGCGGTAGAGGTGGCGCCGCCCGGCGGCCCGACACTGGACCAGCCCCACTTCGCTCAGAACCCGGAGGTGCTTGGAGACCTGCGGCTGGGTGATCGCCAGCTCGTCGACGATCGCCCCGACGGGCCGTTCGCCTCCCGCCAGCACGTCGAGGATGGCGCGCCGTTGGGCCTCGGCGATGGCGTTGAAGACGTCGGTGGTGGTCGCTGCCCGCGCCATGCCACATCATATGCTCATATCGGAATCTATCTTGCGGGCCGGGGACGGCGCGACGGCGCCTCGGCGGCCAGGGGTGGCCGGCTCCGGCTGGAGCCGCCGCCTCCCCTCGCCATTGGCACAGGGCAGCTCAGGATTCCTGCTGGCGATCGTCGTGTTCGCTCGACCGGCGCCGCCGGCGGCGGTGTGGTGCCAGGGTGGTCGACGAGGCGCTGGCCGTCGGACGTCACGATCCGCAGTGGGGAAGCGTCGCTCGACGCAACGCCCGGCGCTACCTGATCGGACTCGGGGCCTCGCTGATCGGCAACAGCGCCATGTCCCTCGTGGCGGGGATCTCGGTCAAGTCCCTCA
Organism: Actinomycetes bacterium; assembly: GCA_021797795.1. Lineage (GTDB taxonomy): Bacteria > Actinomycetota > Acidimicrobiia > Acidimicrobiales > Bog-793 > JAKACF01. The sequence goes on from JAJZZB010000025.1 coordinate 9,227, forward strand.
CCCGAGCAGCAGCGAGGCCAGGCTCGTGTCGGTGTGCATCTATGCACCCTCCCTCGCCAGCCCCCTCGCCGGCGTGCTGGCCGACCGGGTCCGCCGGCGACGGCTGCTTCTCGGCCTGAACACCTTCTCCGCCGTGGTGCTGCTGGCGCTCCTGGCGGTGAGGGGGCGGGCCGGGCTGTGGATCATCTTCGTCGTCATGACCTGGTACGGCATGGAGCTCACCATCTCGGGCCCCGCCGAGAACGGCCTGTTCGTCGAGATGCTGCCGGCCGAGCTCCGTCGGCGCCTCAACGACTGGAACCTCGGGCTGCAAGAGACCGGCCGGCTCGTCGCTCCTCTTGTCGGAGCCGGGCTGTTCGCCCTCGTCGGAGGCGGCAGCGTGGCGCTCTCGACGCCGGCACGTTCGCCCTCGCGGCGGTCATGATCCGGCGGCTCCGCCTCGACGAGGCGAGGTAGTCGCCGGGGCCGCCCCGCTGGCGATCGGAGGTCGTGGCCGGCTTCGGCCCCATCCTCGAGACGCCGGAGCTTCGTCGGATCCTGCTCGCCGGAGCCGTGGTGATCGGGATCTCCGGCGTGGGCGTCGCCGCCCAGTACAGCCTCGTGCAGGCGCTCGGCGAACCGCCGAGCTTCCTCGGCGTGCTGAACGCGGCCCTCGGTGCCGGCTCCATCGTCGCCAGCCTGACGAGCAGCCCGGTGGTCCGGCGCATCGGAGAGGTGGCCCGCCGTCCTCGGCACGCCAACTTCGCTCTCGGGAACCTGCTCCGGGCGAGCGGCCGGCTGCCGGCCGCCGTCGTCGTCGGGTCGCTCGTTCTCGGCTTCGGCCTTCCGTGGGTCTTCCTCGCCGTTGTGGACGTGGCGCAGCGCACAACCCCCGTCGGACTGCAGGGCCGGGTCTCGGCCGCCGTCCTCCTCGCCCTGTTCGGGCCGCAGGCGCCGCTCCAGGCGGTCGGTTCGGCGGCCATCTCCGAGACGAGCTACTCGGTCGTGTACGTGGCGTCGGCGACTGCCGCGCTGCTCGGCGGTGCCTGGCTCGCACGCGGTCTCGTGCGACGTCCCCGGCTCGAGCGACGAGCTCCCTCGCCTCGTCGGGGTCGGCAAGCACAAGAGGGCCGCTGGCGCTCTCGGCCGTCAGCACCCCGAGCAGTCACACGCCCCGGAGCGCCCGCTCGCCGCACCGCTCCTTGCTCTCGTACGCCCCCGGAGCGGGGATGCGGCTCGCTCGTCGTCCTGGGTCGCCCGCTCGGTCGAGGCCCGACTCGGGCGGCGCGCTCTCTCAGGATGGCGGGCGCGTCTCGGGCGGGCCGCCGGCCCGCCCGCTGTTGTGGTGGCGCACCTGCCAGCCGGCCGACGAGGTCCGGCGGGGCTCACGGAAGATGCAGCCGTCGGGGCAGGAGAACGGCAGGGTGCCGTTCGCCCCGAGCCGGCAACGCTCGACTCGGTCCGCGCGGCTCACCGTCTGGGCCACGTAGTGGCTGCAGTCGTCGTAGACGGCCATGCGCCATGATCGCGCACCGGGGCGACCCGGCACCGGCAGGCGGCTCGTGCGTGGTCACGAGCCGCCGCCCTGCTCCGGGCGGCCGATCCGGTGCACCACCGAGTGCACTCCCCTGAGGCGATGGACGGGCCCGAGCTGCCCGAGGTGGGTGATGCCGAGGAGACCCGAGGAGCCCTGGACGCTCGCCTCTTCGAAGATCCGCCTCGGTGCCCAGAAGTACCACCACTCGGTGCCGAAGGCGCTCCCCGACTCCGAGATGCGGACGACGACGACCGAGAAGTTGGAGGGCAGATTCGGCGGAACGGTGCTCCACGGCACCTTGGCCCGCAGCTGCCCCGCCGTGAGGCCCACCCAGTCGACCGCGAGCGATCCGTTGATCGGCTCGAACGGGACGAGGGCGGAGCGAAGGTCCGTCCGGACCGCCGGCGGCAGCGACCCCGGCACGCCCGTGTACCGACCCAGGGCGGCGGAGGCGTATCGGGGCCGTGCCAGCTGCTCCCGGTGCACCGTCCCGAGCTCTTCGAGCACGGCGAGCGGGACCGCCGGAAAGCCGGACGTCTCCCCACCTGGCGGGCTCCCCCCGGGCGGGGCGCTGAGCCGCCGGACCTGCGAGAAGGGCACCCAGGCGAAGAGCATCGAGTCGAAGCGGGACGATCTCGTCGAGGGGAGCCCGTAGAAGCGCCCCGTCGCCTGCGCCACCCACTCGGTCAGCCCGGCAGGAAGGCGCGACTGGCTGGGCATGTGGTACGGCGTCAGCCACCGGTCGATCTTGGAGGCCGTCGTCCTCACCCAGAGCACGGGGGCCGACGGATAGGGATCTCCATTGCTCCCGGTCTGGACGGCGATCTCGTCGTAGAGCGCGGAGGGCATGGGAGCCTCGGTGAGCCCGCCGAGCGGCACGTCCGGTTGCGGCGAGCCGGAACGGGAGGCCCCGACGGCCACCCCGACGGCGAGGCCGGCGAGCAGGAGGACGACGGCAGCGGCGCGGACGAGGGGGCGCCCGGGCGGCAGCCGGCGAGGGACCGCCGGCGCCTCGTCGACGTGCCGACGGACGAGGAGGGCGACCCGGGCGAGGTCCGCCTCGGGTGCCGCCAGCACCTCCGGCGGCTCATGGTCGCTGTCGAGCCACCGGTCGAGCGCCTCTTCGTGGTGACGGCGTCCAGGCTCTCTCATCGTCGCTCTCCCGCGTGATCGGTCCATCCTCGGCCAACCAGCTCGGACCGGAGTCGCACGAGGGCCCGGTGCTGGATCTGGCGGATGTCGGCTGGGTTCCTTCCGAGCAGGTCGGCCACCTCGGCGGCAGGGCGGCGCTCGACGACGCGGAGGAACAGCACCTGGCGGAACAGAGGGCTCAGGCGGGCGAAGGCGGCCCGGACGAGGTCCCCCTCGACGAGCGCCACGAGCTGCTCCTCCACCGAGGGGGCCTCGCCCGGCGCCTCGGCCGGCACCGTGATCCGGGAGCGACGCCACCGGTCGCGCACGAGGTTCCGCGCGATGGACCGGCGCCAACGGCCGAGTCCGGCGTCGTCGGTCGGTGCGCTGCTCGCGTGGGAGAGCTCCCGCAGCCGCGTCTCCTGGACGATGTCCTCCCGGTCCGCCTCGGACGCGCTCGGGGCGATGCGGCGGACGAAGCCCTCGAGGGTGCCGTCGCCGGTGTCGGGTCCCACACCGTCACCGACGCCCGGAAGCGCCAGATGTGACACGGCGCGCCGGCACGGGCCGCCGCTCGTGAGCGGACAGGTGCCGGGCTGTTCGGGAGAGAGGCCGCCGGGCCGCGCCGCCACCGGCCCGGCGGGAGGCCGGCTGCCCCCGCCCCCGACGCCGTCCTCGGGGGCGGGGATGCCTGCAGGCGTGCGTCCGTGGCGCCATCGCCACCAGCACAGCACGAGGCGGCGGCAGCTGCCGGCACGGATGGCCGGGGTGCAGGAAAGCCGGTGGGGAACGACGAGAGGCTGCCCCGGATGGCCACCACGACTGCGGTGTGCTCGTTCTGCTTGCGGCCCGCCAGCGAGGTGAGGAGACTCGTGGCCGGCCCTGGCGTGTACATCTGCGACGGGTGCGTGGAGCGGTGCGACGGGCTCGTCCGGACGACCCCGGACGGCATCGGCCGGGCGCCCGGCGTCACCGCCCGGTCAGCTTCCGAGCGCGTCTCAGGGGAGGAGTGACGGCACCGACGAGGGCGGCGCCGGCGTCGGAGCCGGGAGCTCCTTCGTGGACGGACCGGCCGGGCTCAGTGGCCCGGGACGGAGCCCGTCTTCGAACCGGTCTTGGAGCTGCTGGTTGGCGGTGAGGCGAGGGGGGTCCCGGCGGAGACCGGCTGCTGGAGGACCTCGACCGACGAGGTCTTCCAGGTCCCGTTGACGTCGGTCATGCCGAGCAGGAGCCGGAGCGTGTCGTTGACGGGCGCGCCCGCCGAGTTGTTGAGGTACTTCTGCGAGACGACGACGAAGACGCTGGCGTGGGCTCCGCTCACCGACTGGACGTAGAGGTCGTTGATCGTCCCCCGCGAGGCCGCGTGGGCCGCTGCCAGCTCCTTTCTGATGCTCGGGCCGAAAAAGCGGGCCGCCTGCCGGGCGAAGGCACCGGTGGCGTCACTCTGGATCTGGGCGAAGTCGGCCCGGACGGTCCCGGGGTCGAAGTTGGTGAGCGCCAACACGACGTTGCGGGCACCGGCCTCGACACCGGCGGCCGGCACAGCCGCGCTCGCCTTCAGCCCGTAGGCGACGCCGAAGCCGAGCGTGCCAGCCAACCCGAGCGCCGCCAGGGCGGCGAGCCCGGGCGCCAGCCTGGCGGCCTGCCTCCACTCACCGGAGCGGGCTCGGCGGCCTCCCCGGGCGGAGGCTTCGTCGGTGAGCGCCGCCGCTCCGGTGACGGCCGGGAGCGACCCCTCGGCGGTGGCGAGCCGGACGGCCGGGCCGTCTTCGAGGGCGGTTCTCCTCAGGCGGTATCCGGGAGTTCTCGAGGTGGTCATGGCAGCTCCTTTCGGTCAGGGAGGTGCCGGCGCCGCACGACGACCGCCAGGCGGTCGAGGCGGCGGCGGCGGGGCAGGAGGACGAAGCCGGCGAGCAGGGCGCCGACGCCGAGGACGGCGAAGGCAGCCGGGCCGTTCGGGCCGGATGGGTGCAGGCGGGCGGCAGACAGGGCATAGGCGGGGGCGGGACGGGAGACCGCCGCCGTCGTGTGGGCAGGGTCGCCTCCTCCCCGCACCACGGCCTCGCTCCTCGACGGCGGGTCGACCCGGGTGCCTACCACGGGGAACTGGGCGAGACGCTGGGTGGCCGGGCCGACTCCGCGGCCGAACTCGGTCGCACAGCCCGCTCCCGGCCGGACGGCGTTGAGGCCGGTCGGCCTCGGGTACAGGCCGGCCGGGGGCGAACCCGGCGGGATGAGCAGCCGGGTGCGGATCCAGGTCTGGTGGGCGTTGTAGGGGTCGCCCGGGAAGAGGCTCTTCGCCGGACCGCTCGGCGAGATGCCCGCCACGGCACCGAAGAACCACTGGTTGGTGGCCAGTCCCACGCTCAGGTTGGACAGGTTCGCCGGGGCGGCGCCGTTCGCCGACAGGCCCGCCAGGTCGTGAAGGGTGCAGGCGAGGTTCGGGCGGGTGGCGTCGAGCAGCCGGGTGGCGACCGAGAAGGCGCTCGCCCCGTTCGACAGCATCTTGACGAGGCCGTAGCGGTGCTGCTCGAGGACGTTGGCGAGCACCTCGGTGGCCGCCAGGTCGCGCCGGAGCACGGGTCCCTCCCCGGCCAGGCTGTTCAGCACCGGCGTCGAGTTGGCGAGCAGCGCAGTGAACTGGTGCTGATAGGCGAGGAACTCGCTCGAGAACTGGCGCTGGGCGGTCATCATCGCCTGCAGGTTCGCCGCCTCGCCCTTCAGGCCCTCGCCGAGCGTGGCGAGCAGCGAGTTCAGGTGGCGGGCGCCGATGCTGCCGAGCAGGCGGCTGGCAGTCCCGATCACCTTGCCCACCTGCACCGGCACGCCGCCGTGCTCGACGGGGATGCTCGCCCCGCCGGAGAGCGATCTGCGGGAGGGCGGCCCCACCGGCAAGAGCTCGACCTGCTGCTCGCCGAGGTCATTGGCGAGACCGATCCGCGCCTTCACGTTGGAGGGGACGCTCACCCCGGGACGGAGCGCGATCTCGACCTTGGCCCCCCGGCCGGTCAGCTGGACGGACTGGATGGACCCGACGACGACGCCCTTCAGCACGACGCCGAAGTTCGGGGCGATGCCGGCGGCGTTCGGGAAGGTGGCCGAGACGAGAGTGGGGCTCTGGAAGGGATCGCCGAGGAGATCGAAGACCCCGTAGGCGACGAGACCGAGGCTCAGGAGCACGAACGCCACGGCATTGACCAGCATCCGCGGTCTCACGGAAGGCCCCCCTTCGACGAGCCGGCCCCGTAGCAGTTGCTCGCCGCCTGCGAGCTCGAACCGCCGTCGGGCAGGCCGCAGACGATGATCGAGTCGATGATCTGGGAGAAGCGGTTGACCGTCGTGTCGTGCAGCACCATGTCGTGGAGGGGCAGCTCTCTCAGCAGGCGGGCGATGGCGCCCTGCTCGTGGTCGAGGGTGGAGGTGATCCCCGCCAGTCCGGTCAGCTGGAGGTCCATCTGACCGAGCTCCTCGGTGAGCAGCGAGTGGCCCTCGATCGAGAGCCGGTCGAGCCCTCCGAGCAGAGAGATGAAGCGGGTCGACTGGTCGTTCAGGACCTTCACCGTCCTCGCCAGGTTGGCGAGCGAGCGGGCGTCCGAGGCCGCTCTCGGGGCGAGGGAGGCGTTCAGGCGGTCGAGGGACGAGACGAGTGTCGGGATCTCGCCGGTCCGCGTCGAGTAGCCGGCCATCATCGTGTCGAGGTTGGAGATCAGCTGGCGCAGCTCGGGCCCCTGGCCGCCGAAGCCCTGCCCCCCGGCGTTGATGAGCGAGGCGAGCTGGCTGGTGCCGATGGAGCCGAGGACGGCCGTCCCACCGGCCACGAACTGCTGGATCCCGGGCACGAGGGTCGTGGAGGTGATGACCGAGCGGTTGGCGAGCAGGCCGGCGGGAGCCGCCGGCGACCTCGGTGCCACGAGCTCGATGACCTCCTCGCCGAGCACGGTCGACTGCTGAGCCTTCGCCGTCACGTCAGCCGGCACCCGGGCGGAGCGGCGGATCGAGAGCACGACCTTCGCCCGGGTCCCGCTCAGGCTGATCGACTGGACGCTTCCGACCGGGACGCCGGCCATCTGGACCGGCGCACCCTGGTTCAAGTTGCCGACGTCGGCGAAGTAGGCGGTGGCCTCGATGGCGGAGTGGGACGAGACGAGGCAGCCGGACGCCCCGAGTGCGGTGAGCACGAGGGAGAGCGCTGCCACAAAGCCCGACCGGGGGCGTTGCCGCCCGCACCGGCTCACAGGAGGCCTCCGAGGCGGGCGAGGAAGCTCGACGGCCCCGCCAGGGCGCCGAGCAGCCCGGTCGAGGTGGTCGAGGTCGTCGCGGTCGACGACGAGCTGCCGAGGCTCGGGAGAGGGCCGAGGAGGCAGTTGATGCTGGCGTCCACCCCGCCCGAGCAACGGCTGGTCGAGGACGTGCCCGGCGAGCTCGTACCGGACGGGCTCGAGGCGCTCGGGCCTGTCGTCCCGGTCGAGACGACCTTCCGGCGTTCGGCCCCCGAGAGCCCGGGGATCTTCGAGAGCCCGGGGCCGAGGAGGGCGCCGGGGCTGGCCGAGGGCCCGGCCGGGTTGTTGAGGCCGCCCTTGGAGATGATGGTGGGGATGAGGCCGAGGATGGGGTCGAAGTAGCCCGAGGCCGGGTTGCCGCAGGTGGCGAGGGTGTGCTTCTCGGCCGCCGAGAGGCCGGCGGAGTGGTGGGCGAGCACCCGGCGGCAGATGCCGGCCAGCCGGTCCCGGACGAGGCCCTCCACCACCGAGCTCGTGAGGCCGGGGGCGAGCTGGTTGTTCAGGTTGAGCCAGCGGTGGGTCGGGTCGTAGGCCCGCCGGGCGGCCGCGAACAGCACCCGGGAGGAGGACATGACCGTGTCGAGGTTGGACAGGTTGCGGTCGAGGGTCCGCCCGGCCGTCGTGAGGACGGCGACGTCCTGCTCGATCGGCTTCAGGTTCGGGTCGAGAAGGCCTGCCAGCTCGGCGCTCGCCTTGGAGAGGTCGTTGATCGAGGCGCCGAGGGCCTGCTGGTGGCTGGCGATGACGCCCGAGACCGTCTCGTACTCCTGGACGAGGTTGATCAGCTGGTTCTCGTTGGCCCGCAGCGTCCCGGTCAGCGCGGCGAGGGAGCCGTTCATCTGGCCGAGCTGGCTGCCCTTGGCCGCCAGCAGCTGGAGGGTCCCCGAGGCCGAGGAGATGAGCTGGTGGAGCTGCGCCCCCTGACCCGAGAGGTCGGTCGCCAGGTTGCCGACGAGGCCGTGGAGCGACGAGGGGTTGACCGAGCCGAGCACGCGCTGGAGCTGCTTCAGCAGCTCGTCGGTCGAGACCGGCACGGCGGTGGCGGACTCGGGGATCGTCGCGCCGGACGAGAGCGTGGGACCGCCGGTGTAGCCAGGTGAGAGCTCGACGTCGGGCTGGCCGAGCAGCAGCGGCGCGATGAGGGCGGCGTGCACGCCGGCCGGCAGCGCCTGATCGCCCGTGACCTGCATCGACACCCTGACGGCGCCGTGCTCGTAGGCGACGTTGGTGACCGTGCCGACCTGGACGCCGAGCAGGCGGACGGCGGCGCCGGCGAACAGCCCCTGGGCGCTCGGGAAGATCGCCGTCATGGGATAGGTGCCGGGCGAGCTCGTGAGCCAGATGCCCCCGGCCGCCAGCGCCACCGAGGCCACCACCGAGGTGACGACGCTCGAGGCCCGCAAGGCGAGCAGGCGGGCGAGGAGTGCGCTCATGGTGCCCCCTTCACGAAGGGAGCGAGGAGGGAGGAGGCCGGGCTGGCGCTCGCAGAGGAGCTCGGCTGAACCGGAGGCCCGGTCCGTTTGGAGCACGGGAGGGGGTCCGGCCCGAGGGCTACGTTCAGGGCGTCGTCGAGGGCGCCGCAGGAGCCGAGGACCTCGTAGCCGACCGAGGCGCCGACGAGGTTGGTGTAGATGTTCGCCCAGGGCGTGGGCGTGGCGCCCGAGGTGCCGACGGAGGCGAAGCCCTTGATGGCGCTCGCCGCGAAGGCGACCGAGCGGGCGAGGTCGACCTGGTGCTGGCCGACGATCCGCAGGGCGGCGTGCAGGTTGTCGAGCATCGCCTGCAGCCGGGGCTGGTTGCGGCCGATGACGCTCGAGGTCTGCAGAGCCGCCTGCTCGGTCTGGTCGATCAGCTGGCCCAGCTGGCCCGAGTGGGCGGCGAGGCCGCGGACGACGAGGTCGAGGTCGTCGACGACGGTGGCGAGCTGGCGGTCCTTCGAGGCGAGGGTTGCCGAGAGCGCCCGGGCGGCGCCGATCAGCTGGGCGGCCTGCCCGCGGTGGGCGTCGATGACGGTCGTCGCCTTCGCCAGCCCGTCGATCACCTGGGCGATCTGGGTCTTGTCGCCGGCTGTCACGCCCTCGAGCCCGGAGACCACCTTGCCGAGGGCAGCGGCGTCGGTGGACGACAGCAGCTTGCCCGAGGCGTTCTGGATCTGGAAGTACTCAAAGGGCACGGAGGTGTTCGAGATGGCCGAGTTGTTGGAGAGCAGCCGCCCCCAGTCGCCGCCGGGCGTGAGGTCGACCCCGATCACCCCGAGCAGCGACTGGACGGCGATGGAGGCGGTCGAGTCGGCCGGCAGCTTCACGCCGTCGTCGATGGCGAGGTGGGCGACCACGTGGTCGCCGACGACGCCCACCGAGGAGACCTTGCCCACCGAGACGCCGGCGAGGAGGACCTGGTCGCCGGCCGACAGCCCGACGGCGTTCGGGAAGCGGGCCGAGACGGCGTAGGTGGAGGCAAAGACGTTCGAGGTGAGGAGCAGGGCACCGAGGACCACCGCCAGGATGAAGGCGATGGCGACCGCGCCGATGCGCTTGGGGTTCCAGTCGGTGACGGCCTTCGGCAGCAATCGGCTGACCGAGCGCGTCACGCGCCTCGCGAAGGGACGGGCCAGAACGAGCTGCATCAGGACCCACCCCCCGAAAGGGCGGAGTAGTACGAGCCGAGGCCGGACGACGAGGCCGGCAGCGGGCTCTGGCCCCCTGGCGGGTTCGTCGGCTGCTGGTAGGAACAGCTCGTCTGGTTGGCGAGGCAGGTGAACACCGGGTCGATCTGGAACCATTGGCCGTAGGAGGAGAACTGCTGGTAGGGGGCGAGACCGGCGGGCAGGGTGTGGAGGCTGGCGACGAGGTTCCGTCTGTGGCTGGCGAGGGTCCCGGCGATCCCCTTCAGGTTGGCGATGAGGGAGTCGAGGTTGCCCGCGTTGTGGCGGAGCAGGCCGGCGAGGTCCTTCTCGGCCGAGCCGAGGTTGCCAACCGTCGAGTCGAGCAGGCCGTTGTTCGACTTGAGGGTGCCGGACAGCGAGGCGAGGCCGTCCGACAGGCTGGCGAGGTTGGCCCGGCGGGCAGAGATGGCCGAGACGACGGTGTCCAGGTTGCCGATGAGGTTGCCGAGCTCGGCCGAGACCGACCCGAGGGTGCTCGAGACCTGGGCACCGTGGTCGATGAGGGCGTGCACCTCGGCGTTGTTGCCCTGAAGGGCCGAGGCGACGGCGGTGAGGAAGGCGTTCTGCTCCTTCGGGTTGATGGCCTGCAGGAACGGCCCGAGGTTGTTGAGCAGCGCCCCGACCGAGGCGTCCCCGACGTCGTTCCCGAGCGGCAGGGTGGCACCGGGGTGCAGCACGGCGCCCGTCCGGCCGGGGTAGAGGTAGAGCACCTTGTCGCCGATGACGTCCAGCCACTGCATGCCGACGCCGGTCGAGGAGTGGAGGTGCACGTCCGGCTGGAGGTCGAAGCCGACGAGGGCGTACCCCCGCCGGACGCTGACCGAGTTGACCCGCCCGACGGTGACGCCCGAGACCTTCACGGCGTCGCCGGGCGAGAGCCCGGTGGCGTCCGCCAGCTCCGCCTGGTAGGAGACGTCCTGGCTGAACAGCTGGACGTTGCCGATCCGAACGACGAGCCAGAGCGAGACCGCCGTGCAGACGACGGCGAAGGCGACGAGCTTCACGAGCGTGCGCGTGGTGCGGGACGACCACCTCATGGCAGCGCCCCCGTCCGGGCCGGCAGGAGCGAGTCGACGTAGGAGGAGATGCTCGTCGAGCCCGGCAGCTCGGGCTGGCCGAGCGCCCCGTAGAGGGCGCGCGCCGCCTGCGTCCCGGCCTGGCGGAGCGAGGCCGTGCCGGCCGGCGTGGCCCCGGGGCTCCGCTGGGCGGAGTAGAAGGCCTGCAGCTCGCTCGAGCAGTTGAGCATCGTGTTGCCCGACAGGACGGCCTTCTGCAGCGGTTCGAGGAAGGAGAGCCCGCTGCGGGCGGGGGCGAGCAGGTTGCAGACGAAGTGCTCGACGTCGGTCCAGACGATGAAGGTCTTGAAGAAGCCGAAGCGGGAGCCGTCGGGGAGCGTGACGCTGCTCCCGCCGTGGCCGAAGCGCTCGGCGTACATGGCGAGGCCCTGGACGAGGGCGGCGAGCTGCGGGCGCTCGGCGAGCAGGACCCGGATCACGTTGTCGCCCTGGTTCAAGATGGTGTCGATCTGCGGCCGGTAGTCGCCGATGAGCGCCGCCAGGTGGTCGGAAAATGCCCCGAGGTCGCTGAGCAGAGTGGCGTAGGACCGCTCGGCAGCGTCGAACAGCGGCATCGTCCGGTTGCCGTCGTAGGCGAGGCGGTTGAAGGTGGGGCCCTCACCGGCGATGGCGACCGAGAAGCGGGTGAAGGCGTCCAGCGCCGCCAGCTGGGCCGGGATCGTCCGGGCGAGCAGTCCCGTGAGGGCCGTCCCGGCGCGCAGGCTCGAGGCGATCGCCCGGCCCTGTCCGCCGTAGGCGGCCGCCAGCTCGTCGACGGCGGTGGAGAGGTCGGCCGTGTCGATCTTCGAGAGCAGGGGGTCGGCCGAGGAGAAGAGCTGGCCGAGCTCGGCGAGGACGCGGGTGCGGCCGATCCGGCTGCCAGGCCGGAGCGCCGGGGCAGCAGTCGCCGGTGCCGTGATGGCGATCTGGTCCGCCCCGAAGAGGTTCTCGGGCTCGATCGTGGCCGTGGCGTTCGCCGGCACCTTGTACTGCGAAGCGATCGAGAGGCTGATGAGCGCCCTGCCCCCCTCGAGCGAGATGGCGCGCACCGAGCCGACCTGGACGCCGCGCTCCTCCACCTGCGAGCCCGGGTGCAACCCGGCGCTCGCCACCGGGAAGGAGGCTGACAGGTCGTAGGCCGAGGAGAAGTCCCCGTTGCCGAGCCGTATGAGGGCGACCGAGCCCGCCGCGATGACCGCCAGGGAGACCAGCCCGGCGAGCGGCTTGGTGGCGGCCTTGGCGAGCAGGGAGGCACTCATCCGACCAGCCGCGCCGTGGCCGACGCGCCTCCGAACATGACGAGCGACATGAGCAGGTCGAGCAGGACGACGAGGATGATCGAGAGCCGGATGGCCCGGCCGGCCGCCACCCCGACCCCGGCGGGCCCTCCGTCGGCCTTGACGCCGTAGTAGCAGTGGACGACGGTCACGGTGACGGCGAAGACCATCGCCTTCACGAAGGAGAAGAAGATGTCGACGGGGGGCAGGAAGAGCCGGAAGTAGAAGTTGTAGGTCCCGGGCGAGAGGGCGAAGAAGTGGGTGACGATGAGCTCGGTGGCGAGGTAGCTGGCGAACAGGGCCGCCAGGTAGAGCGGGACCATGGCGATCATGGCGGCCCAGACCCTCGTCGTCACGAGGTAGACGAAGCTGTTGACGCCCATCACCTCGAGGGCGTCCACCTCCTCGGAGATCTTCATCGCCCCGAGCTGGGCCGTGAAGCCGGCGCCGACCTGGGCAGCCAGGGCCACGCCGGCGACGAGCGGGGTGATCTCCCGGGTGTCCGCCAGCGAGGAGATGACGCCGGTGAAAGCCTGGGCGCCGATCTGCTGGAGCCCCGTGAAGCCCTCGAGGCCGACCTCGGTGCCGGTGAAGAAGGCGATGGTCGAGATGACGAAGAACATCCCGCCGCCGACGATGAGCGCCCCCGCCCCGAGGGCGATGTCCGAGACGTGGCTCAGGATCTCTTTGCGGTACCTGAGCCCGCGCGGCAGCGAGGCGAGGAGGCGGAAGGCGAAGGCGATCTGCTCGTAGACGCCGGTGAGCAGCCCGTTGGCCCCGCTCGCCACCCCGACGACGGGGCGAAGGAGCCCCCGGCCCGGCCTGCGGGGGATGGTCGCCATCTCAGATCGCCTTCTGGGGGACGAACTGGAAGTAGACGAGCGTCAGCACGAAGTTGACGAAGAAGGCGAGGACGAAGGTGACGACGACCGCCTGGTTGACGGCGTCGCCGACGCCCTTCGGGCCGCCCTTGGCCCCGAGACCCTTGTAGCAGGCGACCATGGCGGCGATGAAGCCGAAGATCGCCGCCTTGGCGAGCGCCATCCAGAAGTCGGCCAGCTGGGCGAGCTCGGCGAAGGTGGCAAAGAAGCTGGAGGCGGTGATGTGGATCGACTGCTGGCCGAAGAAGAGACCCCCGGCGATGCCCGCCACGCTGACGACGCCGTCCAAGAGGACCGAGATGATCATGGCGGCGAGCAGCCGCGGCAGCACGAGGCGGTGCAGGGGATTGACGCCCATCACCTCCATCGCCGAGATCTCGTCCCGGATGCGCCTGGCGCCGAGGTCGGCGCACATCGCCGAGCCGCCGGCGCCGGCGATGAGCAGGGCCGTCGCGACGGGTGCCTGCTCCCGGACGACGGCGAGCACCATGGCGGCACCGAGCTGGTCCTGGGCGCCGATCTGCTGCAGCAGCGAGCCGACCTGGAGGGCGATGACGATCCCGAAGGGGATGGAGATGAGGATGAGGGGGAGCGTCGTCACCCGCGCGAGGAACCAGCACTGCTCGGTGAGCTCGGCAAAGGGGAAGTCCCGGCGGAACAGGAGCCGCATCGCCTCGAGGGAGATGGCCACCATCGTCCCCGTCTCGCGGACGAGCCTCCCGAGCTTGGTCTCGGCACGGCGGGGACGGACGGCGGTGGGCCGGACGACCGTGCCGTCGGCCTGCGGGCCACCTGCTCGAGGCTCTGCGCTGACGACCATCGCTCAGGAAACGCCGCAGGCGGCGCGAACTTGCGCGGCGTCGGGGCGACCCGCTGGTTTTGCGCGTCCGGACACGGGGTACTACGGGCCCGCGTGCCAGCGACTGGCACAGAGGGTTACTCGGGGGTAATCTCAGCGCCCGAGTATCGGGAGGGGTGATATGTCCTCGTCGAGGGAGGGATCCAGGAGGCGTCATGACGACGTCGACCTGGAACGGGACCGAGCGCTCGTCGAACGTGCCCAGGCCGGTGACGAGCGCGCCTTCGAGGACCTCTACATCCGCTACCGCGACCGCCTGCACCGCTTCTGCCTGAGGCGTACCGGATCGGCCTCCGAGGCCGAAGACCTCGTCCAGGAGGCGTTCGCCAGGGCCTGGAAGGCGCTCCCCCGCTTCGAGGGGGAGCGGCGTTTCTACCCCTGGCTGAGCGTCATCGCCAACCACCTCTGCGCCGACCTCGCCCGCCGCGGGGGCCGCTGCACCCCCGTCGAGGAGTCGACGCTCGAGGTGATGGCACCGTCGGTCGCCTCCGAGCAGGAGGCCTACGTCGACGCGGCCGGCGACGGCCAGCTGCTGGCGGCCGCCCTCGGTCGCCTCTCGCCACGCCATCGCGAGGTGCTCGAGCTGCGAGAGGGGCGCAACTGGACCTACCAGCAGATCGCCGCCCACTCCGGCGTCGAGGTCTCGACCATCGAGACGCTGCTCTTCCGGGCGCGCCGCTCGCTGCGGCGGGAGTTCCTCACCCTCACCGAGACCGGGCTGGCCGGCGTCCTCGCCTTCCCCTTCCTTCTCGTCCGGCGGGGCCTGAGGCGCCTCCGAAACCTGGTCGCCCACCCGGCAGGGGCCGAGCTCACCGCCGCCTCGGGCGTCTCGGGGAGCGCCATCGCGGGTGGCGTGGCGGTCGTCCTCACGGCCGCCGCCCTCACGACCGGTGCCCTCCTCGGCACGCATCCGACCGGGACGCTCAGTGCCGCCTCGGAGCACACGAGCCTCCCCGTGACGACCGGAGCCTCCCCGGCGCCGACCGGGGCCCTTGCACAAGGCGCCGACCGGCTGGCGCCGAGGGGCGCCGGCGGGACGGCTGGTGGCGGCTCCTCCTCGACGGGCGGCACCGCCCCGACCAAGTCCGGCCAGCTGACCGGCGGCACCTCGGCGAGCGGCTCGGGTGCCGGCGGCATCCTCTCCGGGCTCGGCGGGACTGTCGGTGGCGTCGCCGGATCGGCCGGCTCGACGGTCAACAACCTCGTCGGATCGGCCGGCTCGACGGTCAGTTCGGGCGTCTCCTCGGTCACCTCGGGGGTCTCAGGCACCGTCTCGGGCGTCTCGGGGACCGTCTCGAGCGTCTCCTCGGGCGTCTCGGGGACCGTCTCGAGCGTCTCCTCGGGCATCTCGGGGACCGTCTCGAGCGTCTCCTCGGGCGTCTCGAGCATCACCGGGAGCGGGCTCCCCTGAGGTGAGGACCGGCCGGCCGCGCAAGATCGGGGCCGAGCCGGCGTTCCCCTCTGCGTGATGGATCTCGGACGTGCGAGCGGGCACCCCGGCCCCGACGAGGTGCCTCCCGTGAAGGGAGAGGAGACGGGCCAGCTCGGGGCGACGCCCGCCGAGCCGCCCGGCATCATCTCGCTGCGGGGCGTGACGAAGTCCTTCGGTAGCCACACCGTCCTGGACGACGTCTCCTTCGACGTCCCGCGGGGCAGGATCACGACGATCCTCGGTCCCTCGGGGACCGGCAAGTCCGTCCTCTTGAAGAACATCATCGGGCTGCTCCAGCCGGACGCCGGCCAGATCTGGGTCGACGGAGAGCCGATCGTCGGGATGCGGAGCGGCGAGCTCTACCGGATCCGCAAGAAGTTCGGCGTCCTGTTCCAGGACGGAGCGCTCTTCGGCTCGATGGACCTCTACGACAACATCGCCTTCCCGCTCCGCGAGCACACCCACAAGTCCGAGCGGGAGATCCGCCAGCTCGTCTTGATGAACGCCGAGCTCGTCGGCCTCCTCGACCACCTGAAGAAGCTGCCCGGCGAGGTCTCCGGCGGCATGAAGAAGCGGGCCGGCCTCGCCCGGGCGATGGTGACCGAGCCCGAGATCGTCCTCTTCGACGAGCCGGACTCGGGCCTCGACCCGGTGCGCGTCGCCTACCTCGACGAGCTCGTCCTCACCGCCCAGCGCGAGACGAGCGCCACGTTCTTCATCATCACCCACAACATCACCTCGGTCATGCGGGTGGCGGACTACCTCGGCGTGCTCTTCCGCTCCAAGCTCGTGGCCTTCGGGTCCAAGACCCAGATGCGCTCGAGCGCGAACCCGGTCATCTCCCAGTTCCTCGCCGGCCGCCCGAACGGGCCGATCGGCATGGACGAGATGGCCGACTCCGAGGACGCGGTCGCCGGCGCCGCCCCGACGCTCGAGCCCGGGGAGGCCTGACAGAGCCCGCTTCGCCGGCCGGCGATAGCGTCGCGCCCGTGCCGGAGCTGGAGTGCGACGACGGGCGCGGGCTCGGGGACGACGGCGGGGCCGTCCAGTCGGCCGCCTCGGCCCAGGACCTCGTGCGGTGGGGCGAGACGCTCGCCGCCATCGCCAGGACGGGCCTCGGCTTCACCGAGAGCCTGTACGAGCGGGAGCGCTTCGAGGAGATCCTGGCCGTCGCCGGTGAGATCCGGGCGGCGGCCTCCACACAGCTCGCCCTCGAGGGACAGCCGGCGGGCTCGCGGGTCCCCGGTGACCTCGTCAACGAGTGGCTCCGCCAGGTCGGCTCGGGCGTCCCGGGCTACGTCACGCCGAAGATCGCCGTCGGGGCGGTCGTCGGCGACGGGGAAGGTCGCATCCTTCTCGTCCAACGGGCGGACTCGGGCGTCTGGCTGTACCCGACGGGATGGGCCGACGTCGGCTACTCGGCCGCCGAGGTGGCCGTGAAAGAGGTGCGCGAGGAGACAGGGATCTTCACCGAGCCCATGCGGCTCGTCATGGTGCTCGACGGGCTGAGGATCGGCATCACCCAGATCCCCCTCTACTCGCTCGTGTTCCAGCTGCGCCCGCTCGGTGGTCACCTCGTCCCCCACCCCCTCGAGTGCAGCGACGTCGGCTGGTTCGCCGAGGACGAGCTGCCCTCGCCGCTGGCCGGTGCAGCCATGTGGAAGGAGCACGCCTTCCGGGCGATCCGGGGGGAGCCGGTCGACGTGCTCTTCGACAGGCCCCGCCAGCCCGTGTGGCGGCTGCCCGGGGACGACAGGGAGGAGCAGGCGGAATGAGCACCACTGTCTCGGTCGAGGTCGCCGGCGAGGTGACCGGGGAGCTCGAGGCCGACGTCGCCCGGCTCCTGCCGCAGCTCTCCTCCAGCGCGCCAGTCCCGACGGCGGCCGAGCTCGGCGAGATCGTCGCCTCGGACGGGGCGGTGCTCTTCCTCGCCCGCGAGGCACCGGGCGCGCCGGCGCTCGGCATGCTCACGCTCGTCACCTACCGCATACCGACCGGCGTGCATGCCGTCATCGAGGACGTGGTGGTCGACCAGTCGGCGCGGGGCAAGGGCGTCGGCCAGGCCCTCATGGGCGCCGCCCTCGAGGAGGCCCACCGCAGGGGCTCGCGCCACGTCGACCTCACCTCCCGACCGAGCCGGGAGGCGGCCAACCGGCTCTACCAACGCTCCGGCTTCGCGATCAGGGAGACGAACGTCTACCGGCACACGGAGCGATGAAGATCCTCGACGACGAGGTCGTGCGGGGAGTGCGCCACCGGGGCTTCCTCCTCGACGTCGGCGGCCGCGCCGTCCCCGGGGCGCTCTGGACCCCTCCGGAGCCCCCCGAGCCGGGGAGCCCGCTCGTCCTCATCGGCCACGGCGCCTCCGGCAGCCGCTACCAGGACTACGTCCGGCGTCTCGGGCGGAGCCTGGCGGCGGAATTCGCCTTGGCGGCGGCGGCCATCGACGGCCCGGTCCACGGGTCGCGCCGGGAGGACGGCGGGAAGGACGGCCGCCGCGCCTTTCTCGACTTCGCCGCCATGTGGTCGAGCGACGCCCAGATGACCGACCGGATGGTCGAGGACTGGCAGGCCACACTCGACACCCTGCTCGGCCTCCCCGGCGTCCGTCGCCCCGTCGGCTACTGGGGCCTCTCCATGGGCACGATCCTCGGTCTCCCCTTCGTCGCCGCCGACGACCGGGTCGAGGCAGCGGTCCTCGGCCTCATGGGCGCGACGGGGCCGACTGCAGAGCGCATCATGAGCGACGCCCAGCGCGTTCGCTGCCCAGTCGCCTTCCTCGTCCAGTGGTCCGACGAACTCTTCCCGAGAGAGACCGCCTTCGAGCTGTTCGAGGCCCTCGGCTCGGGCGACAAGACCCTGCATGCCAACCCCGGCCCGCACGGCGGAGTCCCCAACCGCGAGTTCGCCTGGAGCGCCCACTACCTCGCCAGCCGCCTTTCCTGAGACCGACCTCGGCCGCCCCCGGCGGCCCGCGGCACCTCGAATGTCGAATCGGAACCCGGCGGCCATAGGATGGCCACGTCGTGCGCACGGTTACGTGTGCCGTAAAGCGGAGGAGGTCGCGGAGGCGTGGCAGAGAGCATCACGATCACGGACAACCGCAGTGGTGAGTCCATCGAGGTACCGATCGTCGACGGCGGCGTGGCGGCCGAGGAGTGGAGCAAGCTGCTGCCGGGGATCTGGTTCTACGACCCCGCCTTCATGACGACCGCCGCCGCCGAGAGCTCGATCACCTACATCGACGGCGACGCAGGCAAGCTCGAGTACCGCGGGTACCCGATCGAGCAGCTCGCCGAGCACTCCTCCTACCTCGAGGTCGCCTACCTGCTGCTGCACGGCGAGCTGCCGAACGCGGCGCAGCTCGAGGAGTGGACCCACGAGATCACCTACCACACCTTCATCCACGAGAACGTGCGCAAGCGCTTCCTCGAAGGCTTCCACTACGACGCCCACCCCATGGGCATCCTCGTCTCGGCCGTCGCCGCCCTGTCGACCTTCTACCCCGAGGCGAAGGCCATCTTCGACCCGGAGATCCGCTACAAGCAGATCATCCGCCTCATCGCGAAGATGCCGACGCTGGCTGCCGCCGCCCACCGGTTCAGCGTCGGGATGCCCTTCGTCTACCCGGACAACTCCCTCAACTTCCCCGCCAACTTCCTCTCCATGATGTGGAAGACGGCCGAGCCGCGCTTCGACGCCAACCCCGCCCTCGCCCGTGCCGTCGACGTGCTGTTCATCCTCCACGCCGACCACGAGCAGAACTGCTCGACGACCGCCATGCGGGTGGTCGGCTCCTCGCACGCCGACCCGTACTCCTCCTGCGCGGCCGCCGCCGCCGCCCTGTACGGCCCGCGCCACGGCGGGGCCAACGAGTCCGTGATCCGCATGCTGATCGAGATCGGCTCCATGGAGAACGTCCCCGACTTCATCAAGGCGGTGAAGCAGGGCCACGGCCGCCTGCAGGGCTTCGGGCACCGCGTCTACAAGAACTACGACCCCCGGGCGAAGATCGTCCGCAGCATCGCCTACGACGTCTTCGAGGTGACCGGCAAGAACCCGCTGCTCGACATCGCCCTCAAGCTCGAGGAAGCTGCGCTTGCCGACGACTACTTCGTCTCCCGCAAGCTCTACCCGAACGTCGACTTCTTCACTGGGCTCATCTACCAGGCGATGGGCTTCCCGATGGAGATGTTCCCGGTGCTCTTCGCCATTCCGCGTACCACCGGCTGGCTCGCCCACTGGGTCGAGATGCTGGACCAGGACACCAAGATCGCCCGTCCCCGCCAGCTCTACACGGGCCCGGGTCGCCGGGACTACGTAGCCCTCGAGAACCGCTGACCACCGGCCAAGCGCCGGGCGACCGGCTCACGCATCCTCCGAGCTGGGGCCTCGACGAGCCGCCGACCGAGCCACTCGGCCTGCTCGGCGAGTGGATGGAGCGGGCAGAGGCGGCAGGTGTCCTCTTCCCGACGTCTGTCACCCTGTCGACGGCGTCATCCCGCGCCGTGGTGTC
>JAJZZB010000179.1 GCA_021797795.1 Actinomycetes bacterium
GGCCGCCCGCCGTCATGCCCCCGAGGTCGGACGGTTGCTCGAGGTCGACGAGTCAGGTGGTGAGGCCCGCGCCTACCTCCTCGACGGCGGCATCGTCATGAAGACCCAGCGTCCCCATCGGCTCCGGCCGCGCACGAGCCTCCGCAAGGAAGCCCTCTTCCTGGCCGAGCTCGAGCGCCAGGGCCACTTCCCTGTCCCGCGGGCGCTCGGTCACGGCGAGATCGACGGCATCGAGTACCTCTGCCTGACGCGCCTCGACGGGGTCGCCATCGAGCACGCCTCGGTCGATGCCGGGGCACGGATCGCCTTCCTCAACGAGCTCGGGCGGACCCTTCGCTCCATCCATGAGATCGAGCAGTCGGACCTCGCCGGCAGCGGGCTCGTGCCCGGCGACGACACGCCCGCCGACGTGACGGTCCGCCTCGCCGACGCCTTCGATCGCCTTGCGGCTGCCCTCGAAGCTGACGGGCCCTTCGCCGGGATCGACGTGGGGGCGATCGCCGCTCACTGCCTCGAGCGCACCCCGAGCAGCACACCACCGGTCGCCCTCCACTCGAACCCCGGTCCCGAGCACAGCTTCGTGGACCCTTCGACCGGGACCTTCGTCGGGCTCATCGACTTCGGGGACGCCTACCGCAGCCATCCTGCCCTCGACCTACGCCCGTGGACGGAGGCAGCGGACGCAGAGGCGGTGCTTGCCGGCTACCGGTCGGCGGGTCCGCTCCCCGACGACTTCGAAGACGTGTGGCGGGCCGGCCTCGTCATCGTCGAGCTGGCGCGGGCAAGCCGGGGCGGCCGCAGCCCGGACGAGCTCAGCGTCTCGCTCGACCGCCTTGTCGGGTAGTCACAGCTCGCTGGCTGATCCGCCCCCGGCCTGCATGCCCGAATGCGCCACCAGCTCTGCACCCAGTGCTCGTGCTCGCAACTGGTCTTCTTCGCACACCGGCCGCGCGACACCGTGCACAGGCCCCAGCCGAGGAGTTCGACCTGGATCGGCAAGGGAACGGAAAAAGGGGAACGAGGGTGTCGCTGGTTCGTACGTCTGGACAGGTGTCTGGCAAAGTGCTGGGGCAACTCGCCACCGGTAGGCCGGCTTGCGCTGACCATCGGTGCCAACCCTCGGTGTCCCTGCGGTTGGCGCTCGATGGCTCGACGATCCGCCGCTGCGCAGACACCGTCCAAAGAGAACGACTCGGCCGCTGCCGATCGGACGCGGTCAGTGGACTCCGGTCCGACTGACCACGGACTCTGTCGTCCGTGGAGGGAAGATCGCAGCTGCGATCTCCGCCGCCTGCCCCATCGGTGACCGGGACGGGTTCGCGGGGCGCCGCCGACAGGTCGACTGGCCAGCCACCGAGGATGGAGACTGGCTTCACTGTCGAGTCGGCGGACGCCTTGACGGGACCCGCTGGTGCACTTGTGGGCTCCTCGCGACCGAGGCCGATCCCGCGATGTCGGAGAGCACGGCCGCCGAGCGACCCCCACACATCCTCGCTCTGACGACGGCGCAGATCATTGGAACCGACCGGCGTCCGATGGGACAGGGTGGGTGCCGATCCTCTGCCAACCTGCTCCGGCGGCTCCTTCGCCCAGCTTGTCGAGGCGCCCAACGAGCTCAGGATCCACACCTCGATGCGCGAGCGGGGCCTGTCGGGGACCCCGCTCCACCCCGAACTGCGCACTGCCCGCGCCGTCCGCGGCACGGGTCCTCGCGATCTCCGAGGACCCCTCGCGCCACCGCCTGGTCGACCGCACGAGGTCGTGCGGACCTTCCACCCGGAGCTCAACCCCCTCCAGGTACTGGAGCTCCTCCACCTAGATGCCGAGCTCTACGCATCGACCGGCTCAGCGTGAGCGGGGGGAGATGTCGGTCTCGAGAGGTGCGGAACGTCAGGAATGAGAGTGCCGCGGAGCCGCTCAGAACCTCGGAGCAACTCGGCATCATCGGCGGGAGGCGTGCGGGGGCGCCGGCAGACAGAGCCGGAAAACCCGGTGATCGCCGCGTCGTCGTACCCGGCGTCCGCTGCCGCTAGATGGCACCCGTGCCGAGGCCGGTCCCACTGTTCGCCTCCGGCCAGCCAAGGCGGTCGGCACCCGGTGTCTGTCCCCCCCCCCCCAGGAACACTCCACCCGCGATGTCCTGATCTCGACGAGGATGAAGCCGTGCTGAGGGAGGATGTCGCTGTCCGCCGTGACGTGGCCGTCCAGGCGCGCACCAACGGGCTCAATCGATCACTCGTGCCACGACGGCTATCGGCAGCGGCGGTGGTCGTCGCCGTGCTCGGCGGCCTCTCGCTCTGGTCTTGGCGCAGCCTCGTTTCGAGCGGCATCACGACACACCTGCCACCCTTCACCACTGTCGGGGACGTTGGTCAGGGCGTGTTCTTCATGGGGTGGCTGCCGTATGCCATCGGCCACGGGATGAACCCGTTCTTCAGTAAAGCGATGTTCGCCCCTCAGGGCGTAAATTTGTTGGCAAATACGAGCTTCTTTCTTCCAGCATTCGTGCTCTCTCCGGTGACCGTTATATTCGGCCCAATAGCAGCGTTCAATACCGCCATACTTCTGGGGCCAGTCATCTCTGGTTGCGCTCTCTATATCGTGCTCCGCAAATACGCACTCAGTCTCTGGCCGTCCGTGCTCGCCGCTGTCGTGTATGCCTATTCACCGTACATGGGACACGAGGTACCACTCGGACACTTCAACCTGACCTGGATGTTCTTCCCGCCTCTCCTCTTTTATCTTCTCGACGAAGCCTGCAGAAGACAGCAGAGGCGCCCGGTCATCGACGGCGTAATGCTCGGTCTGCTAGTCGCCCTACAGTTCTTCAACTCTCCCGAGATCCTGTTGGATTCCGCTGTCATTGCAGCCGTCCTACTCCTGCTTTTCGGACTATTGCATCCCCGTGCTGCTATCCTGAAGATACGGCATGCAGCTGCTGCCGGAGGAGTTGCCATCGCGGTCGCCGGGTCCGTCTTGGCTTACCCGTTCTGGTTTCTCGAGTTCGGACCCGAGCACGTGACGAGATTCAA
This sequence comes from Actinomycetes bacterium, assembly GCA_021797795.1. Classification (GTDB taxonomy): domain Bacteria; phylum Actinomycetota; class Acidimicrobiia; order Acidimicrobiales; family Bog-793; genus JAKACF01. The sequence goes on from JAJZZB010000179.1 coordinate 3,033, forward strand.
CACTGCAGTGTCGACTCTCGGGATTGCCGTCACGTCGGCGGTTTGGCCGTCTGCACCGCCGCCGCTCTTCGGGCGCAGCCCTCCGCTGCTCGGGCGGATCGACTCCGGTTTCGTCGGTCCTGTACTCGTGATCATCGCCGTGTGCTCCCCGCTCTTGTGGCGGCGCTACCGAGTAGCGCCCCACTTGCTCATCGGCGCGAGCGTCTCCTATGTCCTCGCTCTCGGACCGTACGTCCGCATCTCGAGTACAGGCTTGACACGCGTTCAGAGCGCCGACTTCTGGCTGCTCAGCCTCCCGCCTCTCGTGAACATCCAGCCGTACCGCTTTGCGGCCTTCACAGATCTGTTCGTCGCGATCGCTGTCGCGATCTCACTCGACTGGTGCGTGCACCGGCTTCGCTCGGACAAGTTCCGGCTCCGACGGGTGAAAGAGGCGATGCTGTGCACGATCGCGGTCTGCTCTGTGCTGTTCTTTCCGATGCTCGGGGACAACTGGCACTACTCGGTGCAGGCTGTCCATGTTCCTCGTGTCTTCACCGCGGGGCCGCTCGCGCGCGTGAGTCAGCCAGCGGTGGCCATTGTGGCTCCTCCGGGCACCATCAACCGCGGTGCCCCACTCGTGTGGCAGGCGAGAGCGGGAATGAATCTCGACGAGACGAGCGGGTACGCCTGGCGGCAGGCCACGCGGTCCGGAGTCGGTTCGACCGAAGTCGCGGTCAACAGCTTGACCAGCTTGATCGGACCCGGGTACTTCGGGCAGGTCGGACGACCACCTGCTCACGTCACGACTGCCACCATCGCACGTGTCCGGTCTCTTCTGCGGGCGTGGCACGTCGACGTCATAGTTCTCGTGGATGGCTACGGGGACACCGGTCCGCAGGACGCACGACTCTTTGCGAGGATCATCGCTCGCCCCCCAAGGCGCGTCGCCAGCTCGTACGTCTGGACCGATGTCTGGCAGAGTGTTGGGGCGACTCGTCACCAGTAGGCGGCCACGTGGTGACAGTCGGTGCTCGCCCTCCGTGGCCCTGTGGTTCACGCTCAATGGGTCAACGCCCCGCGGCCGCGCCAACCGCCTGCAAGGAGAACAACCGGCGCTGCCGAACGGACGAGGCCGGTGAACTCCGATCCGACTGACCCGCGGGCTCCCTCCTCTGTGACGGGAGCACCGAGCCGCGACCCGGTGCCCGTCTGCCCATCACTGGTCGGGACCGGTTCGCGGGCGTCGCGGACAGGTCGGAGCGAGTACCGCCAAGGACGGAGATCGGCTCGACTGCCGTCGGCGGACGTGATGACGGGACCCGCTGGTGCACTTCTGGGCTGTCGGCAGCTTAGGGCCGAGCCCGACGGCGTGATCTCGGTGAGTACCGGCCGCTGAGCCCCCGCACATCCTTGCTCGAACAACGACGCAGGTCGTTGAGACCGGTCGGCGGGCACGACGGGTATGGGTGGTGCCGATCCTCTGCCACCTGCTTCGCCGGCTCCTCGTCGGGCGTCCAGGCATAGGTCAGCAGCGCCGCCGACCCGATCGGCCGGAGCTTCGTGAAGACGAACGAAGCGGCGTCTCCTCGAGGGTTGGTGCCCTCCGGCAGTCAGCCTCAGCCCGTCGCGATCGCGCCTTCGATCTCCCGGCATCGTCGCTGCGCCCACCGACTTGGAGCCCCAGCTCGCGAGCTCCGAAGGGCGCCACGCCCACGAGCGAGCCTGACGAACCCTGCCGGTCGCCCGAGCAGCCCACGCCGCCGAGCGATGAGCGATGCATGCAGTGGCGATGGCCTGCTTGGATGAGAACCAAGTGTGGGATTGAGCCTGAAAGGCATGTGGCGTCCCGTCCTCGGAACGACGTGAGGATCGGGTGGTGCACACAGCATGGGTGGCGGCGTTCCGGGTCCTTGTCCTCTCTGGGCCGGCGCGCTTGGCCGGCTTCCAGCGATGGCATCCTCTGGCGTCGCTCGGCCGACAGGTCGGCATCAGCTGACTGCCGGGTGAACCAGCTTCCCCCTCGTCCTCAGGTCCCCTCGGCCGACCCGCCATCGAAGAGCTCGTCACGTTCGCGCGTCGGGGACGACGGCACGGCTGCGCCGTACACGTCCGCGAAGGCGACCATGATCTCCTCGAAGGGAAGGTCGTCGTACACGCCCCGGACGGCCACGTACTCCATGTGCCGACGGCCGTCGACCGAGTACTCGTGGAAGAGGGCATCGTGCTCGCCATCGAACTCGAGGGCGCGCACACCAAAACGCTGGCACAGCTCCACGTTGAACGCCGGGGTCGCCTTCACCCACCTGCGCTCGAGCCACATCTCGACGTAGCCGTGGTAGATGAACAGGTCAGTGCCCTGTCGCGCCAGCAACTTCTCGCTCGCCAGGTGGTTGCGCACGTCGGCGAAGCCAAGACGGGTCGGTATCCCGACGGCTCGGGTCGAGGCGGCGAGCAGAACGGCCTTCGGGATGCAGTAGGCCGACGTCGCCCGCAGGACGGCGCTCGCCCGGTAGTCCTCCCTCGACGCCGAGATGCTGTAGGGGTCGTAGCGGATACCGTCCCTCACCGCGTAGAAGAGGGCCACCGCCCTCTCCCGGGGGGAGGAGGCTGCCTTCGTTGTCTCCTCGGCGAAGTCCGCCACCTCAGGCTGGTCGAAGTCGAGGAAGAACGTCGGGCGACGCAGCTCGTCCATCGGCTCCTTCGCCTCGGTCAGCCCCATCCGGTCGCCTCCGAGGTCGAGCTGCCCGTCTGCCGC
>JAJZZB010000180.1 GCA_021797795.1 Actinomycetes bacterium
CAGGCGCGCCTCGGCGCACCTGCGCTCGGCCCCATCGTCTAGAGGCCTAGGACACCACCCTCTCAAGGTGGAGACACGGGTTCGAACCCCGTTGGGGCTGCCAGCAGAAGTCCAGGTCAGCTGCCTGCTTCCGTTCCCGCTGTCTCGCCCTCGCGGGCTTCCGTCCGGCGAGCTACGGTCCGGAGGCGTGAGCGTCGAGTGCGATCGCTCGCTCCCGATCGAGGTGGCGAGCCTGTGGGCGAAGACCGGATCCGCGGACCAGTGGCACTCCCTTGGCGCGCACTTGGTGGACACCGCGTATGTCGCCGATCGGCTGTGGGACGACTGGCTCAGCCCATCGACGCGACGCTGGCTGGCGGCGCCCGTCGGAGACGACGATGCCGGGAGAGCACTCCTCACCTGGCTCGCAGGGTGCCACGATCTCGGCAAGGCGAGCCCGGCGTTCCAGATCCAAGCGGCTGCACACGCCGATCGTGTGCGAGCGGTGGGTCTTCCCGTTCCCTCTGTCCTGCCCGAGCGATCGAAGGCGCCCCATGCCAAGGTGTCTGCTGTCGCGATCCTCGGGCTCCTCGCAGAGCGCTTCGATTGGGATCGGGCCCCTGCACTGGGACCAGCGGCAATCCTCGGGGGACATCACGGCTGGTTTCCCGAGCGCGGCTTTTGGAGAGACGCCGAGAGGTACCCCTCGCTCTTCGGCTGGTCGAAGGACTCGCACGCGCTGTGGATGGCGGCGCGCGCCGCGCTGTTCGACCTCGTCGTCGATGTGACCGGGGCACGGCACGTCTTGGAGGCAAAGGGCATCGAGCTCGGACGGGCCCGAGAGCTTGCCCTCTCCGGCTACGTCATCCTCGCCGACTGGCTGGCGAGCAACACGGAGCTGTTCCCCTATGCCTGCGCGCCCTTCGACGCGTCCTACCTCCAAGAGTCAGCTGACCGGGCGCGCCACGCGCTCACATCGATCGGCTGGCACCGCTTCGACGCCGAGACGGTCCACGTCGACTTCACGCGCCGCTTCGGGTTCCCTCCGAACCGGCTCCAAGAGCAGATGATCGCCATGGCACGAAGCGCCGATGAACCCGGCCTCTTCATCGTCGAGGCGCCGATGGGCGTGGGCAAGACCGAAGCGGCCTTCGTCGCGATCGAGATGCTGGCACGAGCACACGGGCTCGGTGGGACCTTCATCGGGCTTCCCACCCAGGCCACGAGCAACCAGATGTTCGCGCGCTCCCGGAGGTGGCTCGAGCACCTCGACACGGGGACCTACGTGATGGCGTTGGCCCATGGCAAGGCAGCCCAGGTGCCCGCGTTCCGTCAGTTGAAAGGTTCCCTGGGCTCCATCGACGTGGACGAGAACGGCGGCGCGCGGGTCACCGCACAAGAATGGTTCGACGGCGCGAAGCGTCGCCTCCTTGCCCCCCTCGTCGTCGGCACCGTCGACCAGGCACTGCTCAGCGCCGCGAAGATCCGACACGTCGCGCTCCGCCAGGCGGGTCTCATGGGCAAGGTGGTGGTGGTCGACGAGGTGCACGCCTACGACGCGCACATGTCGGTGTTCTTGCGTCGGGCGCTCAGATGGCTCGGGGAAGCCCGAGTCCCGGTGATCCTCCTCAGCGCCACCTTGCCCCCGCGATCTCGAGAGCGCCTGATCGAGGCGTACACGGGATCGCCAGTCGAGCTCCACGACGCGGGGTACCCCGGCGTCGTGCACGTCACGGCGTCGGGCGAGGTCACCTCGTCTCATGTCGCCCTCGAGCGAGAGGCGATCCGCGCGCACCTGCAATTGATGACAGAGCCCACTGGACGACAGGGCGACGACGTCACCGAGAGAGTGGTCGCGCTCGCGCGTAGAGGGGCAAACGTGCTCGTCGTGCGCAACACCGTCCGCCGCGCCCAGGAGACCTATGGATCCGTCGCCCACCACCTCGGCGAACGCTTCGTGACGCTCTTGCACGCGCGATTCCTGGCCGAGCACCGCCTCGCCAAGGAACGGTGGCTCGAAGCGCGCTTTGGCCCAGGCGGCGACCGGCCCCGCGGGCACGTGGTCGTGGGGACCCAGGTCCTCGAACAGTCCCTCGACGTCGACTTCGACGTGCTCGTGACCGACCTTGCGCCGATCGACCTCGTCCTCCAACGCCTCGGTCGGGTGCACCGCCATCCAGGCACCCATCGCCCCGAGGGGCTCGAAGTACCGCTCGTGATCGTCGCGGGGCTCTCTCGCAGCAGGACACGACCGCCGGAGTTCCCACCCGGTTCCCGGGCCGTCTACGCCGAGCACCTCCTCCTCCGCTCGGCGGCCCTGCTCTTCACACGACAATCGATCGTCTTGCCAGACGAGGTTCCCCTCCTCGTGGAACGGGCCTATGGCCAAGACGACCTCGTGCCGTCGACCTGGGCTGCCGAGGCCGCCGTCGCAGAGCGCGAGTGGCGCAGCGCCGAGATGACCCAAGAGCGGGTCGCAACGCAGCTCGCCCTGCCTGCTCCCCAAGATGCGGCCAACCTGCTCGAGCTGTGCCGGATCGGGATCGGGGACCCTGATGACGACGACCCCGCGGTCCAAGCTGCCGTCCGGGGGAGCGCTCCGAGCATCGAGGTGGTTGCAGGATGGACCGGTGCTGAAGGCGACACGATCACGTGCGTCTCGGGACCTGTGCCGCTGAAGCGTCGGCCGACCTCAGAGGAGGCAGACCACGCGCTCGGGGCGACGTTGCGTCTCCCGCCGTCGTTGACGAGCGCGGCTCTCGGAAGCCTGGTGGTCCCACCTGGGTGGGAAGAGGACCCGTGGCTCCGCCACTTTCGCCTGCTCGGCCTCGATCGGGCAGGCGAAGCGCTGATCGGCGATACTGGAGTGCGGTACACCGAGGCGCTGGGACTGGAGGTGACCAGCGGTGGCGGAGGCGGAGGGGTTCGATCTCGTCGATGAGCCGTGGCTCCCGGTGCGCATGCGCGACGGGGCGACCCGCGAGGTCGGTCTCTACGACGCCTTCGCGCTCGCCCACGACATCGCCGGCTTGGATGTGGAATTCCCCACCCAGGAACCCGCCCTTCTTCGACTCCTCCTCGCCGTGTGCTACCGAGCCCTGGAGGGTCCCGCCGACCACGACTCCTGGGAGGGTCTCTGGGCGAGAGCCACCCTGCCCATCGAGGCGTTCTCCCGGTACTTCGAGCGCTTCAGAGAACGCTTCGACCTCTTCCATCGAACGACCCCGTTCTTCGGTTCCCCCCATCTCAAGCCTGCCGGCAAAGACGGCGTCAAGCCCGCGAGCAGGCTCATCGCGCATGCGCCATCGGGCAACAACGTGCCAGTCTTCACGCCCATCACCGACGCGACGGCCCTGGTGCTCCGACCCGGTGAGGCTGCTCGTTGGCTGGTCGAACGCCATGCCTGGGGGACGGCCTCGGACAAGACCGGCGCCAAGGGAAATCCGAAGGTGAAAGCCGGCAAGGACACCCCCCAGATCGGGCACCTCGGGTGGATCGGTTTCGTCGCGCCGTTCGGTCGCACGCTCAAAGAGACGCTCTTGTTGAACCTCGTGCCGTGGTCCACAACGACACTTGTCACGAGCGGACCGGACGACCTGCCTGCCTGGGAGCGCCCACCTACGGGTCCAACCCGAGAGATGCGGCCCCCGGATGGGACCTGCGACCTCTTCACCTGGCAGGGCCGTCGCATCCGGCTCTACCCCGAGGATCGAGACGGGGAGCTGGTCGTGGCACAGGTGCTCATCTGCGCAGGCGACGACGTGATGCGAGAAGCGATCCGCAACGCCGACCCGCACACGGGTTGGCGGATTCGAAAGCAAAGAGACGGGACGCTCAGCTACACCCCGAGCAAGGTTCACGTCGGCCAACAGGTCTGGCGCGGGCTTTCGTCCTTGCTCGCCCTCGAGCCCGACATCGCACGCGCAGGCGTGCTGGTCTGGCTTGCGACATTCGAAGAGCGCGTGTCGAGGTTGTCCCTTCTCGTCACCTCCGCAGAGTACGGCAACATGTCGACCACTCTCGACGACTTTCTGAGCGACCGCCTCGAGGCGGCGATCTCGCTGTTTCGGACCAACGACCTGGAGGCAGCCGCGTTGGCTGGGGCCGCGGGGAGCTTCGCAGTCGAGGCCGGACGGGCGCTGTGGAGCGTCGCCAACGCGCCGTTCCTCACCTACGACCAGCAGCACAGCCGCTACGCGGTGCCCGATGGCGCACAAGGCCAGGCCAGAGCGGCCCGGGACGCAATCGCCGAGGAGCTCTACGGCGAGCTCGATGCCCCGTTCCGCAGGCTCCTCGTCGATCTCGGCACACGTGAGTACCGCCTCGGGGCGCGCGCGGCGTGGGCCGAGGTCGTGACCAGAGCCGCGCTCAGGATCGCTCGCCGCAGCCTCGTGCGCCTCTCTGCGAGCGAGGCGTTCTTCGGGGCGATGGCTGAGGGGTGGTTCCGCGCCAGTCTTTCTCGGGCACGCACGAAGTTTGCCCCTTCCTCTACCGAAGTGGGGAGTAAGTGACCGCGACCACCACCACCTACCCCATCGACCGTGTGCTCGAAAGGATCGCCACGAGGCCTGAGGCGCTTGCGGCGTTGCGTCGCGGCGTGGGACGTACGCTCGACGACGCACCAGCGTCATGGCCCTTCGTCATGGAGGCCGCTGGCGGGAACCGTCGGCGAGAAGAGGCGGCGCACGTCACCCTCGGGCTTTTCGCACTGCACCACCAGTCCCAGCAGCCCGGTGCGATGCACGTGCGGGGATGGGGCCTCGGTCGGTCCTGCGCGACCCTCAAGTCCCGGCGGGCGAATGCCGGGGGTTCCGAAGAAGGCGTCGAGCGTCGTATTCGCTCCGCGCTCAGTGCCGAATCGTTGACAGCGCTCGCGGTGCATCTGCGGGGTCTCGTGACCCTGCTGCGGGCTGAGGCGATCCCCTTGGACTACTCCCAGCTCTTCTGGGACCTGTCGTCGTGGCGATCTCCAGAGCGCCGGGACTCGGTCGCCTTGCGCTGGGCGCGCGAGTACTTCCGGGTCACAGTCCGAGACGAGCAAGAGGAGGCAAGCAGATGAACTCGAGCCGCGCGGTGATCGACGTCCACGTCCTTCAGACTCTTCCCCCGTCGTGTCTCAACCGTGACGACACGGGCGCCCCCAAGGCCGCCCTCTACGGCGGGGCACGGCGGGCCCGAGTCTCCTCCCAGTCGTGGAAGCGTGCGACGCGTCGGTACTTCAACGAGCACCTCGACGCACTGGCGAAAGGTGTGCGAACGCGAAAGCTCCCCGAGCTCTTCGTCGAGCGCCTGGCGGTCAGGCTCGGGGACCGAGCCTCCGGACACGGGGCGCGGCTCGTCCGGCTGGCGAACGAGGCGAGCGGGGTGCTCGTCGGCGTGAAGCCGGAGCGCCTGAAGAAGCTCGCAGCGGCCGAAGAGCCTGCGGATCTCGACTACGCGCTGTTCATCTCTGGGAGCGCGATCGATGCCGCCCTCGACCAGCTCGTCGGTGCATTCGACGGTGGGGAGCTCGATCACGACGCCCTCATGCAGGCGATGGGCAAGGGCCACTCCCTTGACGTCGCGCTCTTCGGGCGGATGATCGCCGACACCCCCGAGCTGAACATCGACGCGGCGTGCCAGGTCGCCCACGCGCTCTCCACCCACCGGGTGACATCGGAGTTCGACTTCTTCACGACGGTCGACGACCTGGCCGGCGATGAGGAGACCGGAGCAGCGATGATGGGCTACGTCGAGTTCAACTCGGCAACGCTCTACCGCTAC
>JAJZZB010000181.1 GCA_021797795.1 Actinomycetes bacterium
CGGCACGACGCCCGAGCACCTGCGGGCGGTGGTCGAGGCGGTCGGCGGCCTCGAGGCGAAGCGTCGCCAGCCACGCCACGAGCCCTCCGCCTGCTCGCTGTACGGCAGCGTCCCCTTCGAGCAGGAGACCTCCTTCCTCGTGATCGGCGAGCGGACGAACGCCAACGGGTCGAAGAAATTCCGCCAGGCGATGCTCGCCGGTGACTGGGAGACGACCGTCGCCATGGCCCGTGACCAGGTCCGCGAGGGTGCCCACCTGCTCGACGTCTGCGTCGACTACACGGGCGCCGACGGCGTGTCGGACATGAACGAGGTCGCCAGCCGCTTCGCCACCCAGTGCACCATCCCGCTCGTCATCGACTCGACCGAGCCGGCCGTGGTCGAGGCCGCCCTCCAGTGGATCGGCGGGCGGCCGGTGCTCAACTCGGTCAACCTGGAGGACGGGGACGCCCCCGGCACCCGCCTCGACCGGTTCCTCACCCTCGCCAAGGAGTACGGGGCTGCGGTCGTCTGCACCACGATCGACGAGGAGGGCCAGGCCCGCACGGCCGAGTGGAAGCTCTCTGCCGCCAGGGCGATACACGACCTCGCCGTCGGCCGCTACGGCCTGGCGCCGGAGGACCTGCTGTTCGACCCGCTCGCCCTCCCCCTGTCGACCGGCATGGAGGAGTCCCGCCGGGACGGGATCGAGACCATCGAGGCCATCCGGCGGATCAAGGCGGAGCTGCCCGGCGTGCACACGGTCCTCGGCCTGTCCAACGTCTCGTTCGGACTCGCCCCGAAGGCGCGCCAGGCGCTCAACTCCGTCTTCCTCCACGAGTGCGTCCAGGCAGGGCTCGATGCGGCCATCGTGCACGCCGGCAAGATCCTGCCGCTGCACCGCCTCGGCGACCGGGAGCGCGAGCTCTGCCTCGACCTCGTCTACGACCGCCGGGCGGAGGGCTACGACCCCCTCGCCGAGCTGATCGCCCACTTCGAGGCGGCCGGCGGCGTGCTCGGTCCGGCGGCCGAGGACCGCTCGGACTGGCCCGTCGGGCGCCGCCTCGCCCAGCGCATCGTCGACGGCAACCGCAACGGGCTCGAGGAGGAGCTCGACGAGGCGATGGCAGAGGGCCACCCCGCCCTCGAGATCGTGAACGAGATGCTGCTCGAGGGGATGAAGACAGTCGGCGAGCTGTTCGGGTCCGGGCAGATGCAGCTGCCCTTCGTCCTCCAGTCGGCCGAGACGATGAAGGCCGCCGTCGCTCACCTCGAGCCGTTCATGGAGCGCTCGGCCGACGGCGGGAGGGGCAGGGTCGTGCTCGCCACGGTGAAGGGCGACGTCCACGACATCGGCAAGAACCTGGTCGACATCATCCTCACCAACAACGGCTACGAGGTGCACAACCTCGGGATCAAGGTGCCACTCGGCGAGATCCTCCGAGCGGCCGACGAGGTCGGCGCGGACGTCATCGGCATGAGCGGGCTGCTCGTCAAGTCGACGCTCATCATGCGGGAGAACCTCGAGGAGCTGAACCGGCTCGGCAAGCACGACTTCCCTGTCATCCTCGGTGGCGCCGCCCTCACCCGCACCTACGTCGAGAAGGACCTGCGCAACCTCTACGAGGGCAAGGTCTTCTACGGCAAGGACGCCTTCGAGGGCCTGCGCACGCTCGACCGCCTGATGGAGATCAAGCGGTCGGGGGTGGACGACCCGGGCTTTGGGACCGAGCCGTCGGGCCGCGTGCTCCCGAAGCGCCACAGCGAGGCGCTCGCCGAGGTGGACCCGTCCTCCCTCCCCGCCCGCTCCCCCGAGGTCGAGACGGACAACCGGCTCTTCGTCCCGCCCTTCCTCGGCACCCGGGTGGCGAAGGGCCTCCCGCTCGACGAGGTCGCCGGCTATCTGAACGAGACGGCCCTGTTCCGCAACCAGTGGGGCTACCGCCCCCTCGAGGGCGAGACGGACGCCGACTTCAAAGAGCGCCTGCGGGCCGAGCTGCGCGCCCGGCTCGACGAGGCGAAGGCGAGCGGCGTCCTCGTCCCCTCGGCCGTCTGGGGCTACTTCCCCGCCAACGGCGACGGTAACGACCTCGTGATCTACGAGGACGACGACCGGACCCGCGAGCAGATGCGCTTCCACTTCCCGCGCCAGCGCAAGGAGCCGTACCTGTGCATCGCCGACTTCTTCCGGCCGGTGTCCTCGGGTGAGCGGGACTACGCCGCCTTCCAGGTGACGACGATGGGCCCGCTCGCCTCCGAGCGCACGGCCGAGCTGTTCCAGTCCGACCGCTACCTCGACTACGTCAGCCTGCACGGCCTGTCGGTCGAGATGACCGAGGCGCTGGCCGAGCGATGGCACCGGCGGATCCGCGAGGAGTGGGGCTTCGCCGGCGAGGACGGGCCGACCCTGCAGGGTCTGTTCCGCCAGCAGCACCGGGGAGGGCGCTACTCATTCGGCTACCCGGCCTGCCCCGACCTCGAGGACAACGCCAGGGTCGTCGAGCTGCTCGACGCCGGGCGCATCGGGGTCACCGTCAGCGAGGGCTTCCAGCTCCATCCCGAGCAGACGACGCTCGCCATCGTCTGCCACCACCCCAAGGCGAAGTACTTCGTCGCCTGAGCAGCCGCAAGGGCGTCGAGCGCTACCGTCGAGCCCATGACTGCTCTCGACGTCACCGACGCCACCTTCGAGACCGACGTGCTCGAGCGGTCCGACACCGTCCCGGTCGTCATCGACCTGTGGGCGCCATGGTGCGGGCCCTGCCGGAGCCTCGGCCCGATCATCGAGCAGGTGGTCGACGAGACCAAGGGCGCCGCCGCCCTCGCCAAGGTCAACGTCGACGAGAACCCCCGCGTCTCCGCCACCTTCCAGGTGCAGTCCATCCCGGCCGTCTTCGCCGTCTTCCAGCGCCAGGTCATCGACCGCTTCGTCGGCGCCCTCCCCGAGGGCCAGGTGCGCCAGTTCGTCGACCGCGTGCTCTCCGAGGCACAGCCGAGCGAGGCGGACCTGCTCGTCCGGGCAGGCGACGAGAGCTCGCTCCGCAAGGCGCTCGAGCTCGAGCCCGGCCACAGCCCGGCCATCGTCGCTCTCGCCGGCCTGCTCGTCGAGCGGGGCGGCGAGGACGACCGCGAGGAGGCGCTCGCCCTTCTCGGCCGAATCCCCGAGACGGCCGAGACCCGGCGCATCGCCGCCCTGGCGAGGACCGAGGGGGCCCCGGCGGAGGCGGGCGACCTCGAGTCCCACCTGGACGCCCTGCTCGATCGCCTGCCCGGCGACGAGGAGGCGCGCCAGCAGATCGTCGATCTCATCGAGACGATGCAGCCCGACGACCCGCGCCGGCAGCACTACCGCCGGGTGTTGTCTGCCAAGCTGTTCTGATCGTCGCCACCTGTCCGCCCGCCAGCATCGCACCGAGCCTCGAGCTCGGGACGACGCCGTTCCACCTCCCCGAGCGGGCCCTCGTCATGGGGATCGCCAACCGCACCCCCGACTCCTTCTTCGACCGGGGCAGCTACTTCGCCTTCGACCGCTTCCTCGATCACTGCGACCGGCTCGTCAACGACGGCGCCGACCTGCTCGACGTCGGCGGGGTGAAGGCCGGCGCCGGCGAGGAGGTGAGCGAGGCCGAGGAGATGGAGCGGGTGGTGCCGGCCGTGGCCGCGCTCACCGAGCGCTTCGGCGTCCCCGTCTCGGTCGACACCTGGAGGGCATCGGTCGCGGCCGAGGCGTACCGGGCCGGCGCCGTCCTCGGCAACGACATCAGCGGCTTCGCCGACCCCGGGTACCTGCCCGCCGCCGCCCGCGCCGGTGCCGGCGTGGTGGCCACCCACATCCGGCTGCGCCCACGCGTCCCGGACCTCGACCCCCACTACGACGACGTCGTGGCGGCGGTCGAGTCGAGGCTCCTCGAGCTGGCGGTGGCGGCGGAGGCGGCCGGGATCGCCCGGACCCGCATCGTCGTCGACGCCGGCCTCGACCTCGGCAAGACCACCCCGCAGTCGCTCGCCCTGCTCGGCGCCTCGCCTCGCCTCGCCTCGCTCGGCTACCCGCTCCTGCTCTCTGCGTCGAACAAGACCTTCCTCGGCGAGAGCCTCGGCCTGCCGGTAGGCGAACGGGGGGCGGCCTCGCTCGCTGCCGCCGCCCTCGGCATCGCAGGCGGCTGCCGGGTGCTGCGCGTGCACGACGTGTCAGGCACCGTCCGCGTGCGAGACGCGCTGGCGGCCATCCTGCGTGCGCGGGAGGGTGAGCGGTGAGCGCCTACCTCGTCACCGGCGGCGATCCGTCGCTCGTCTCCCGGGCGCTCACGCAGCTGCTCGCCGAGCTCGCCGGCTCGGGCGATCTCGGCACCGAGATCGAGGAGTACGAGCCGACCGGCGAGGGCGACGAGGGCGAGGCGAAGGGACGCTTCGACCTCGGCCCCGTGCTCACCGCACTGTCGACCCCGCCCTGGCTGAGCAGCCACCGGATCGTCGTCCTGCGGGAGGCGGGCGCCCTGTCCGGCGCCCAGGCAGGCGAGCTGGCGAAGTTCGTCATCGATCCGGTGACCGCCAACGTGCTCGTCCTGGCGGCGGCGGGCAAGACGGTCCCTCAAGCGCTCCACAAGGCCGTGAAGGCCTCGGGCGGGCGGGTCGTCGACGCCGATCCGGGCAGGACCTCGAGGGCGAAGGCCGACTGGCTGGAGGCACACCTGCGCCGGGCCCCGGTCCATCTCGACGCCGCCGCCCGGCGCCGCCTCGCCGAGCACCTCGGCGAGGACGCTGCCCGCCTCGACCCGATACTCGAGATGGCCGAGGCCACCTACGGGGCCGGCAGCCGGATCTCGCCGGCCGAGCTCGAGCCGCTGCTCGGCGCCGAGGGCGCCGCCCCGCCTTGGGAGCTCACCGACGCCATCGACGCCGGCGACGGCGAGGAGGCCATCAGGGCGCTCAGGCGGATGCTCGGTGCCGGTGGCAGGCATCCGCTCCAGGTGCTGGCGACGCTGCACCGCCATGTCTCGGGCATGCTCCGCCTCGACGGCGCCGAGGACGTCCGCAGCTCCGACGACGCCGCCGCCGTCCTGTCGATGAGCAGCTTCCCGGCCAGGAAGATCATGGAGCAGGGCCGCCGCCTCGGGCACGACCGGATCGTCCGCGCCCTCGAGGTGCTGGCGGGCGCGGACGCCGACCTGCGGGGGCGTCTCGCATGGCCGCCCGAGCTCGTCATGGAGGTGGCCGTGGCCCGGCTGGCACAGCTCAGCCGTTCGACGCCCCGCCCGGTCCGGCGCGAGCGGCCCGCAGGGGACCGTCGTTGACCCGAGCGGCGGCCGACCTCGACGAGCTGGCGGATCTGGCAGAGGGCGTGGCACAAGAGGCGGGGGCGCTCCTGCTCGGCTACTACGAGGACGGCGCCCCCTCCGCCGGCCTGGCGGCGTCGATCCGCTCGAAGAGCACCCGGACCGATCTCGTCACCGAGGCCGACCGGGCGAGCGAGAACCTGATCGTCGACCGCCTGCGGGCCCGCCGGCCCGACGACGCCATCCTCGCCGAGGAGGGCGCCTCCCGAGACGGCCCGTCCGGGCTCACCTGGGTCGTCGACCCCCTCGACGGCACGATCAACTTCGTCTACGGCTTCCCGGCCTTCTGCGTCTCGATCGCCTGCGTCTCCGGCGACGAACGGCTGGTCGGGGTCGTCTTCGACCCGGTCAGGAGGGAGACCTTCCGTGCCCGTCGCGGCGGTGGGGCGAGCCGCAACGGCACGCC
>JAJZZB010000182.1 GCA_021797795.1 Actinomycetes bacterium
TACCGCCGCCGCCTTCGAGCCATCGTTCGTGAGGCGGTAGCAGCAGTGCCGGCCGGGACGTATCTCATCGGAGTCGGGCCCGGCATCGGGGACGTCTCGTTCCAGGAGCTGAGGAGACGGGTGATCGAGGTCATGAATCGCGCAGGTGGCAGGGCGCCCAGGTGAGCGTCATCGCGAGCACGCTGCGCTTCCTCATCCGCCTCTATCAGGCGGCCCGGTTCGGACGACCCTCACCGTGCCGGTTCGAGCCGTCCTGCTCTGCCTACGCGCTCGAGGCGATCGAGGTGCACGGGGCCCGCCGCGGGTCCTGGCTCGCCATCCGTCGCATCTCTCGTTGCCATCCCCTCGGCGGACGGGGCTTCGACCCCGTCCCATCGGAGTGACCTCATGATTCTCGGATCGATCTTCTCGTCGATCATCTCGCCGTTCGCCAACCTCTTCGGCCAGATCCTCGCCCTCTTCTACGGCTTCACCCACAGCTTCGGACTCTCCATCGTCCTGCTGACCCTGCTGACGATGGTCATCGTCTTCCCGCTCACACGCAAGGGCACCCGCTCGATGATGCGGATGCAGCTCTTCCAGCCCGAGCTGATGAGGCTCCGAAACAAGTACAAGACCCAGCCAGGGGCGACCGCGGAGGAGCGCCAGGCCAACCGCGTCAAGCAGAACGAAGAGATGATGGCGCTCTACCGGGAGAACGGGATCAGCCCGACCGGTGGATGCCTCCCGATGTTCCTGCAGTTCCCGATATTCATCGTCCTCTACGACACCATCCGCGGGATGACAAGGACGGTGACGGTCGGGACGGGGGCGCACGCTCACTCGGTCCTGAGCCCGCAGTACATCCCGAAGAACAGCGCTCTCTACGACGCCGTCGTTCACAGCCACGGTGTGCTCGGCTTCCTCGGGATCAACCTGGCCGATTCGGTCCGGACGCCCGGACCGATCTCGCAGAAGATTCCCTACATCGTCCTGATCCTGGTGGCGGTGGTCCTGCAGTACGTCTCGATGTGGCAGATCACCAACCGGAACCCTGCGGCGGCCCAGGCCAACCCGCAGATGCAGACGTTTCAGAAGTTCATGCCGCTGATCTTCGTCTTCTTCTACATCGTGCTGCCGGCAGGTGTGGGGGTGTACTTCGTGGTGTCGAGCGCCTTCCGCGTCGTCCAGCAGGAGTACATGTACAAGCACGACCCGAAGATCGTGGAAGCTATGAAGGAGATCCAGAAGAAGCGGGCCATCGAGACCACGGCCAAGGCCGGCAAACCCACCCAGACCGGCAAGGACCAGCCGGCGCTCGGCGGACCCGCGGCGGGCTCCCGCAAGGGCTTTCGCGAGCGGCTCCGCGACGCTGCGGCCGGACTCCAGGGCGGCGTCGGGGGCGGGACGGCGTCGAACGGCAGCGGCAGCGCCTCCACGCCGTCTGCTGGCACCGGAGGAGGCGGCTCCCGGCCTGCGGCCCGTAACGGGAGCTCGACAGGCGGCTCGGCTCGGACCCCAGCTGGGAAAGTGCCGCCATCACGCGGAGGCCAGAACAGGTCGCGGGACAAGCGCCCGCGCCGTTCCTGATCATGGAGTGGGTCGAGACCACGGGTCAGACCGTGGCAGAGGCGCTGGAGCAGGCGCTCGAGCGCCTCGGTGTGGCGCAAGCCGACGCCGAGGTGATCGTGCTGGAGGAGCCGAAGTCGTCCATGTTCGGCCTCCGCAAGACGCCCGCACGGGTCCGCGCGCGGGTCCGCCCAGTGCAGGCCCGCGCCAAGCGTCCGACACGACGCCCCCAGGGCGAGGACAGGTCCCGGAGCCGTTCCTCCCGGTCTCGTAGCGCCGCCGCCGCCCCCCGGAGTGCCGCCGAGAGCGACGGTGCACCCCGGCACAAGCAGAACACCGGCAAGTCTTCGAGCGCCAGCGCCACAGGTGCTTCACCGCGCAAGCGGCAGCGCCAGCCAGCGAACGGGGAGCAGCGGAGGTCGCAGGAGACCGAGTCGTCTCAAGAGAGCGCGCCACGTGAGCGCTCCGGTGAGGGCACGGTCGAAGGGGTGACCGCCACGCGGACTCGTTCTCGCTCGCGGTCCCGCTCGAAGCAGGGCCGGCCGACGGCCGAGCCGATGAACGGGTCCCCAGCTGGGGCGCAGGCCGCTGTTTCGGATACCGAGGAGGAAGAGATGAGCATCGAGGCACAGGCCGAGCTCGCCGAAGAGTTCGTGAAGGGCGTTGTCGCGCGGTTCGGTGTTGCGGCCGAGACGACTCGGGAGATCACCGAAGACACCGTCAGGATCGACGTGACCGGAGAGAATCTCGGGCTTCTCATCGGGCCCCGCGGTACGACCGCCGATGCCCTTCAAGAGCTCACCCGGACCGCGGTGCAGCGTCGCAGCGAGGAGTACGGCGTCCGCATCGTGGTCGATGTCGGCGGTTATCGCCTCCGCCGGGCAGCCGCGCTGCGGCAGTTCGCCGGGCGGGTCGCATCCGAGGTCATCTCGAGCGGTGAGCCGCAGGCTCTGGACCCGATGAGCCCGGCCGACCGGAAGGTCGTCCACGACGCGGTGAACGAGATCGACGGTGTTCGTACGACCTCTGAAGGGGAGGAACCGCGGCGCTTCGTCGTGATCCATCCCACGTCGACCGTGTCGACGGCCGAGGCAGAGGCTGTCACCGAGGACGGCACGGAGGAGACCTCGGAGGAGCTCGCCTGAGTTACCGGGTCGGCCCGTCGGCACTGCTGGCGGACGAGACGGCCGTCCGGGCGGCTCTGGAGGACGCCCGTCGCGAAGGATTCCTCGGCAACGCGAGCATCGACGAGGACGTCGCCCACTCTCTCGCCTTTGCCGACCTCGTCCTTGCAGGAGAGGTCGCCGCCCTGTCGGAGGACCTGCCGACGCTGGTCGATCTCGGCTCGGGAGGCGGTGTTCCGGGCCTGGTACTCGGCCTCGTGCTTCCTCACTGGCGAATCGTGCTCGTCGAGGGTTCGACGCGACGGGCCGGGTGGCTGTCGTCCGCCGCCGCCGCACTCGGCCTCGAAAGTCGGGTGAGAGTCGCCGCCGAGCGAGCGGAGGACGTCGGCCGTCAGGTCGACTGGCGCGCCGGGAGTCAGGTGGTGACCGCCCGCTCGTTCGGTCCCCCGGCGGTGGTCGCAGAGTGCGCCGCCCCACTGCTCGTGCCGGCCGGCCGGCTGCTCGTCTCCGAGCCGCCTCCCTCGGTGGCGTCACCTATCGGTCGGATCGGTGAACGCTGGCCGGCCACAGGCCTCGAGGAGCTCGGACTCGGGCCGGCGAGCCCCCAGGTCGCCCGGGGCATGCAGTTCGTCGAAATCCGGCAGCTCGCTCGTTGTCCAGACCGGTATCCCCGTCGGGTTGGGATTCCGCGAAAGCGGCCGATGTTCTGATGCCATGAAGGAGCGCCCCGCCTCCACGTGAGTCACCTCGAGGCGGTCGAGGTCACGCCGGAGTGTTGGCGTCTCCCCCTCCTCCAGCTCGCAGCGAGCTTCGGGTCTTTCGTCGTCTCGGCGGCCCGGGCGGCCGAGACCGCCGGTTCTGCCAAGAGGGACCAACACGGGAAGGCAGCCCGCGATGTCTCGGACTCAGCACGTCGGCGTCGGTCTGCATCGGCGTCGCAGCGTGATCGTCGGGAGGAGTGCTTCGGGAGGAGACCGCGCTGGGCTCGGGTCCCGAACCACGACCTTGCCGCCGTCCGGGCCGAGGCCGCTCTCACCGGCGAGTCCCTGGATCCGTCTCGGCCTGCGGCTACTGGTCCGCCGAGCACGGCGCGACATCCGCCCCGCACACTGAGCTCGGAAACAACGAAGCGTGAAGAACGACGGGCGCGACGCCACCGACTCGCCGGTCTCCTCGGCCGTCCACGGAGGTCCTCGGTGGTGCCATCGCCCGCTCAGCAGTCCCGCGGGCTCGTCCGCTTCAAGGTGGTCCGGCTCGGCAAAGGCTCAAGCCCGAGGCGCCCTCCGTGTCGCCGGGGAGGGCGTCCATGTCGACCTCAACTGAGCTGTTCGGCGCAACCGGCTACAGGGTCGAACGGGACCAGGCCTGGTTCTTCGGGATCCTCACAATGCCCTTGCCGCCCAGCGCGAGATAGGAACATCGACCGGATCGCCAGTGGACCGGCGACTCTTCATCCTCGTCTCCTACGGACGGCGGGACGGCGTGGAGTACCAGGCCCGGACGCAGCCGCTGCGAGCTCGTGACACCTCTGATCTCCTTCGAGTGATGATGTCCCTCGTCACCGAGCCGGTCGACTTCGACACGCGTGTGAGCTGGCGTCCGAGGCGCCCGGGGGCGCTCCTGGGCAGGAGACGATCGTCGGCTCTAGGCTGCCGAGGCAGCAGGGACAGACGCCGCCTCCTTCGCGGTCAGGCCGCCGCCGTCAGACCCTGCAGCGCGCGCCCACTGCGCAGTAGCACGGGAGCTCTCGCAGATCCCTGCGTTTCTCTCGACGTGTGAGCCTGAGCGTCAGAGTGGCTCGAGGCGGGCCCCGAGCGGGCGGAACTGGTTGCCTTCGGGGTCAGCCAGGACATGCCACGACTCCTCCCCGGTCTGGCCGACGGCGGCTGGGCGGGCGCCGAGCTTCACCAGGTGCTCGAGTTCGGCACCCTGATCATGGTCGGTGGCGTTGACGTCGATGTGCAGCCGGGCCCCCCCTTTTGTGGCTGGCTGTGGCGACTGAGGATGATCGTCGGCTGAGGACCGCCGAACCCTTTGCCGGCCGATCTCTACCGTCCGCCTCGCGACCGAGCACGGCAAAGTCCAAGACCTCGCAGCAGAACCGCGCGAGCGCCTCGTGGTCGTGGCACTCGAGCACCACCAGCGGAATCTACTCTCGGCCAGAGAGCTGGGACTTTCTGGCCGCCCGAAGTCGCCGGGCCGCGACGAAGGGGATCGACGAAGAGGTCGGCCGGTCGGGTGAGAGGGTCTGTTCTCGAACACCCGAGAGCAGAGGCTCGCTGGGCCGAGCCCCACCGTGAGCACCGGTGAGGGCTCGTCATTCACAGACGACGTGCAACGCTCATCACCGCGGACTCGTGCTGCCGGCCACCCGGCGTTCACCCTGGCTGGCAGCAGGATGCTTCCCTCAGCGGCTCTTCGGCGACCGACTGATGAGCGCGAATGTTTCACGTGAAACACCGGGAGCTGGCCGAGCGCCGTACCGGGTGCGACCGTCACGCGCTCCGTCTCTCCCCGAGACGCCTGCTGTTGTGATCGCCCCTCGCCTCTCGGGGACCCGGCGACCTTGCCGGAGTCGCCACCGCCTCTCGCGTCCCCGGCCCGGGCGGATCCCGCGAGCAACCCCCGGCGTCCCTGGGCTCAGGCAGAAGTCCGACCGAGCGAGATACCTCCGTAGTCCTTGGCTTGGGTTGGTGCCGTGAGCGAGCCCACCTCTGCCAGGGCCCCGACATGGCACGACGTGGCCGAGAGCGGCGCGTGGGGAGAAGTCCACCGTTCCCTGCGGACAGTCCTGGGCTTCTCCATGTCGCTCGTGCTGTCCTTGCCGCCGCTCGTCTCGTCTGCCCCGATTGCGCTGAAGGTGGCGAAACGTCGGTTTGTGACCCTGCTGGCCGTGACGTCCCGGATCGCCCCAGCGGGGAAGCGGACTCGGTGAGGACGCCGGGCTCCCTTCGCGGAGACAGGAGCCGATGACGTCGATCGCCACCTCATCGCGACGTCGGAC
>JAJZZB010000183.1 GCA_021797795.1 Actinomycetes bacterium
GCTCGAGCCTGACGGCCTCTCCTCGCAGGTCCTCGGGCCGGGCATCAATCAGTTGGACTACGCCGTGGATCCGTACGAGCAGCACATGTACGCCGACAAGCAGGAGGACTGCCGCCGGCACGAGTGCGATGTGGAGCATGACAGCCTGACCGAAATTCATCGGATTGATGAAGGCCCCGATACCCCCCGCGTTGAAGCCATCCTTCGCTTCGAACGCGATCCATTGTGAATCGAAGTTGGTCTGCGAGATGTATCCGCTGAACGCCTCGAAGATGGCGACCAGGAAGCTCAGGACACCGGTGATCCATGTTGCCTGGCGCCGTCCCCGCCACGCCGCCATCCAGAATTTCGCCCACAGGTGAACCGTCATAAAGCCCATGAACATCTCGACGGACCAAAGATGGATCGAGTTCACGAAGTGGCCGACATCGGAGATGTGCCACCATGCCGGGCCCTCGACGGAAAGAGTGACGCCGCTCGCGATGACGATGACTAGCGCCCCGAGCGTGGCAACACCGAAGACGTACGCCCACGAGGCGACATAGACCGGCTGGGCGTCAGGGAGCAGCTTCTGCGGCGGAAGGAAGCGCAGTCCGAGCCGCCGCACCGCTCCCGTCCAGGTGCGAGGCTGATCGGGAGCTTGGCCGCCGTCACGAGAGTGGGCGCGCGTCTCGTCCCGCTTGGCTGGCACCGGCCGGACTCGTAGAAACGGCAGAGAGATCGCGGCAATGAAGAGGGCCACCATGACGGCAACCACGATGAGGTTCGCAACCGAGATCAGGATGAAGCTCCAGTGCAGGTAGTGCCCCGGGTGGTTGAGATTGACAAGCGAGGCGGTCACCACGAGCCTGCCACTCCGTCAGCTCGAGCCTGCATTCCTCCTCGACGCATCATCACCCCTCGGTACCCCTTTCCTCCTCTACACCGATAGCTCACTTCGGTGGCGACTCTCAACTCCTACCGAGAGCTCGCATCAGCCACGGCTGCCGCCTCCTAGGCCCGACGCATGAGGCCGACCCGGTCAGGACCGCAGACGTCCGCGGCTGTCTGCTCGGTCGCACCGTCAGCGGTGTCACGACGACACCGTTGCACCAATCGCCAGCGCGCTCAAGACCGAGAACGTGGAAGGCAAGCCCCGCCGTCTCGTCCGTCCGTCCTCGGAAGGGGTGCCATTGCAGTGAGCGAGCGCGGCACAGTGCACCGTGAGCAGCCTACGAGCCTCGCGGCCGAGCCCGGGTCCGTCCACGGGCGGCAGATCGAAAGCTCAGCCCACGCGGGGTGCCCTGGTGGTGGAGGTCGTCGATCCAGCAGGAGGCGCGAGTGACGATGCCTTGGTCCCGCCGGAGGACGCTCCCGGCACACTCGTGCCGGTAGAGCTCCTAGTGCCACCGGAACCGGTCGAGGGCGCCGAGGCCGAGTGCTTCGCCTCCTCGGTGATCAGCCGATGCGCGGCGCTCAGGTAGTCGCCCATCTGCTGGATGTCCTGCTGGAAGGCGCCGAGGCGGAAGTGCCTGCCGTCGGCGACAGACTTCTCGTAAGCGGCGTAAGCGAGGTTGAGATCCTGGGTGATCTGCGCGGAGATCGACTGCGGAGAGCCGCGGCCGATGCCGGTGACCGAGTGACCGAAGATCTGTTGCAGCGAGCCGAGAAGGGTTGAGGAGAAACCGACCTTGTCCCCCCCGAAGTCCGTCGCTACGTACTCCAGAGCGGGAAGCGAGTGAGCCGTACTGCTCACGTAGAGGGCTTGGACGTAGATGAGCGAGTCGTCGATCGGGACGAGGAGCGCAGGGCCGAGCAGAACCTCGGAGTGGTTCTGGTTGAGCAGAGTGACGGCCCGCGCGATCGTCGGGAAGGTCTGGATCTTCGCCGCCGCGAGCGCCGGGCCGACTGCCGACGGCGAGACACGCGGCAGCTCGTAGGCGGTGAGATTGCCGTAGTTGGCGTAGTCCGACTCAGCCGTGATGAAGCCGGCGAGCAGTTGACTCCTGCCAGTCGAGGACTGTGGGACGAACGGCTCCACCCCGACGAAGCTCACCTTGGACTGGCCGGGAAGCCGGATGAGCTCGTAGGCCGGTGTGTAGGGGGCGCCGTTGGCGCCCGCCGCCACATCCCATGCGTCTTGCAGCGAGTAGAAGCTCGAGGCCTGGTTGGCGGTCGGCAGGAAGTGGTATCGCCCGTACATCTCGGTCAGGACAGTGAGCAGGTCCTGGGGGTAGCGCAGGTGGTTGAGAAGCGCCCCCTTGGCAGCTGGAGTCAGGTTCGCCATCGCAGACAGCGGATGGAACAACCCTGGGTAGGCGTGCTCCCAGGCGGTCAGCACCGGATCATGTGTCGTCACCGCGAAGAGGCTCACCTGCCCGGTGTAGGCGTTCACGACCGCCTTCACCGAGTCCCGCACATAGTTGTACCGCCCCTGCAGCCCGCTTGATGGCGGGAGCAGGGCTGTGGCCGCCGCCTGCGAGTAGGGGAAGTAGTTGCTCGTCGTGTAGCAGTCGACCATCCAAAAGACCTGGCCGCCCGCGACGACGGGATAGGGATGCGAATCGACTTTGAGGAACGGCACCGCGTGGCGCACCCGCGTCTCGACGCCCTGCAAGTACAGGATCCTCGACTTCGGGGTGATGAGATGCGAGACCAGCAGATTGAAGTCGTGAAACCTCATCGCAAAGGCGGCCCGCTGCCAGAATCCTGTCAGCTGGACACCACCCGACCCGTGGTACCGAGTCGTGTGGGCTCTGCCTGAGCTCCTCGAGAGGTAGTCGAGCTCAGGCTGACGCGTGTGGACGACGACGAAGTCGGTGGAGGACTTCCCGAAATAGATGTCTGGCACGGTGATTCTCGGAGCGCCTGACGACGACTGGACTGGCGCTCCCTGGATCGCGAACTGGGGAAGGCCCGCCGACGTCGAGGTGTTCGCCGGCGACATGACGACGCCGTATCCGTGGGTGTACTCGAGATGCTGGTTAACCCAGGTCTGGGGTACTCCGGACGCGAGCAATTCCCGGACGCCGACCACCACCGGGGTGAGCGCCCGACTGGCTCCGCTCCCGAGCATGTACCGGTCGGTCGACAGACCCGAGAGGGAGTAGTACCCGTGCAGAGCTTGGAGGTTGTCATAGGTCGCAGCGGCCACCGACGGGTTCCACAGCGGAAGATCGCTCAGACTCTGGTGATTCGCCGTCACGGCGCTGCCACTAAGAGCGGCGTGGCCGTCGAAGACCTGTGGCGTGATGGAGTTGAGCCCGAAAGCGTCGCGGGTGAAGGCGATGTTGCGTTGGATGTAGGGCAGCTCGACGGTGCTCTGGGATGGGTTGACCTGGAGCCACTGGACGAAGGCGGGGAAGATCACGCCGAGCATCAGTGCGATGAAGGCCCACAGCCCGACGGCCGCCGCCGGAAAGACGAGCGTTCGGTGGTACACGTTGTAGCTGAGCAGCACGAAGCCGATCATGCTCACCACTGCCAGCACCGAGAGTGCCGGCAGGCGCACGTGGACGTCGGTGTAACCGGCTCCTGCGACAACCCCATTGGTCGACAGATCGAGTGCATAGCGGTCGACGAAGAAGTACGCGGCGGCACGCACGAGCGCGGCGAGAGCGAGCAAGAGCGAGAGATGGGCGATGGGCTGGCCATCGATGCGGGGCGACGGGCCGCTCGTCCGCAGTCCACCGTTCAGGTAGTACGCGGCGGCAGTCGCGACAAAGAGCACGACGAGGGCGACAAGGGACCAATCGACGAGGAAGGAGAGGAACGGCAGGCGGAAGACGTAGAAGCCGACGTCCCGCCCGAATTGTGGATCCTTGATGCCGAACTTCCCGCCGTTCACGAACAGCAGCCAGTGCTGCCACTGCGAGCTCGTGCCGGCGCCGACTGCCAGAGCGAGCAGGACTGAGACGACGGTCCGGACCGTGATCCGGTAGCGACCGAACGACGCTCGGTAGCGGCGGACGAGGTCGTATTCCGGAGCGAGGTAGACGTCCGCTGGTGAAAGTCGGTCGACCGCCCACAGGCTGATCCAGCAGGCAAGGAAGAACGCAATCGAGAAGACCGCTCCGAGGCCGAGCTTGGTCTCCACCATCGAACGCCAGATCATGGTCTCGTTGATCGACCGGTACCAGAGGTAGTTCGTGTAGGCGTCCGCTATGGCCTGGACGAGGACGACCGCCAGGATCACCGCGATGACGAACAACAGGATCGCCGCCTGGTAGCGGCGCATCATATGCGGCCGCTCGACCACCGCGTGCTGGGGGACCCTCACTTGCGAAAGGCTATGAGCTGATTGGCACGAGGAGGCATCGGCACCCCGGATGAACCGGCGGGTGCGGCTGCCCGGTGGGGAACTCCTCACCCGTCTCGATCGGCCCAGCCAGGGAATTGTCGTCACAGTCGGGGCAGGGTTGCCCGCCGTCGTCGACGACCCAGCGGACCAGAACGCCCACTCCCCCGCTGACAGCACCGTCAGAGAATGCCCTTGTCGCGAAGTCCCCCGCCACGCCTTCCACCCGACTGCCGCGCCACTCACGGTAGGCAGCGCCGGAAGCCTCGCCCGCGCCCTCCTCGACCTCGGAGATGGGGGCAAGCGCCTCATCGAGGCGGTGCCTGAGCAGGCCGGTCACCTCCTCTGCCAGCTCGGCGGCGAGTCGGAGGCCGGCGGAGTTGGCATCGTCCGGCTTTGCCTCGGTGCGACCTAGCCAGGCATGCCCGGCGGCCCAGGCTGAGGACAGGGAGGCCGAGACGGCGTCACCGAGGCGGGCCCGCTGTTGCTCCTCGGGCAGCAGCACCCGGAGCTCGGGTCTCCCCGACGCGTGCCGCAGGGCGTCGAGCAGGACGTTCTGGTCGTCCTGAAGCGCTCGCTTGAGCGAGCGGGACAACTTGGCCGTGATCGGACGCAGCAGGGCCGCACGGCGCCCGAGCGCGTCGGCGTCGGCCGTCTCGGTCGCCTCCTCGGCGCTCGGGAGCTCCGAGGAGGCGTCCGTCCGAGCGGCGCGGTCGTCCCCGGGCTCCTCCGCAACGGGTTCGCCGTCCGCTCCAGGCTCCTCGTCCGGGCGCGCATCCCGGGCCTCCTCCGCAACGGGTTCGCCGTCCGCTCCAGGCTCCTCGTCGGGGTGCGCGTCCTCCTCCGTCTCGGCAACAGCCGCCTCGTGCGCACTGCGCTGGCCGAGCACACCTTCGACCCCCGCCTCGGCACTCACGGGCTCTTCGATCTCTCCCGAGGTCTCGTCTTGCCTACCGGCCCGGATCCTCGCGAACAACTCGTCCACGCTGCGGTGGGACGGCTGCACGGACTCTTCCCCCGTCTCGGTGGCGGCCTCGTGCTCAGGTGCGACGTCGCCGCGGAGCTCCTCGGGCTCGCCGTCGAGCTCGCCCGCCAGCCCTTCGTCCACCAGCAAGTCCACCTCTTCCCGCCGGAGGATGCGGATGACCGGTCCCTCCTCCCCCGCCTCGTGCTCGGGAGCGGTGGCGGTGACCGGCGGGACCTCGGGCTGCTCCTCTCCCAGCGGCGGCTCCTCGGCAAGAAAGTCCCCCGGTGCCTCGTCCAGGCGCTCGCCGACGGCGGCCGCCTCCTCGAGCTCGGAAGCGACGCGCGCCTCCTCCTCGAACCCTTCACCGGCACCCTCGTCGAGGCCGCCCACACCGTCGAGCAGCTCCTCGTC
>JAJZZB010000184.1 GCA_021797795.1 Actinomycetes bacterium
ACCGTCTCGACGGCGAAGAGAGGGACGCCCTCCGCCCGGGCGGTGATCTGGGCTCGCGAGGGCGGCGGTAGCCCGGGCAGAAGCTCCTCCACCAGACGGTCCATCGAGGGCGCGTCCAACGGGTCGAGCGAGAGCACGGACCGGTTCCTGCCGACGCCGAAGCCGGGGTAGGCGTCGGCGAGCTCCGGTCGGGTGAGCACGACGACGAGGATCGGCAGCTGTCGGATCCAGTCGACCAGGTGGTCGAGGAAGTCGAGAAGGCCCGAGTCGGCGTGCTGGGCATCCTCGACGAGGAGCACGACGGGCGCCACGCCGGCGAGCCGCTCGAACAACAGCCGCCAGCCGGCGAAGAGCTCCTCACGGGCGAGGGGCACCTCTCTCGCCTCGGGGCCCTCCACACCGAGCAGGCGGGCGACGCGCGCCCCGACGTACTCCCGCTCGGGCTCCGGCACGAGGCGGACGAGGCCTTCGGCGAGCTTGGTGGCGGCGACGTCCCTCGGGTCGTCCTCGGCGATGGAGAGCCGCTGGCGCACCATCTCCGCCAGCGCCCAGAAGGTCACCCCCTCGCCGTAGGAGAGGCAGCGGCCTCTGTGCCAGAGCACGGTGTCGACGAGGCCGTCGACGTACTTCTCGAGCTCCCAGCCGAGGCGCGACTTGCCGACGCCGGCCGGCCCGGCGACGACCACGAGGCGGGGAGAGCGGCGCTCGGCAGTCGCGTGGAAGAGCTCCTTCAGCGAGCGGAGCTCCATCTCGCGCCCCACGAAGGGCGCCTCCCGGGCGCCGCTGCGCTGCCTGCCGCCGACCCCCGTGACGACGCGGGCGGCGCGGTAGAGCTGTGCCGGCTCGGCGACGCCTTTCAGCTGGTGGACGCCGGCGTCCTCGAACAGGATGGCCGGCGAGGCGAGCCGGCGCGTCGCCTCGTCGACGTAGCAGGATCGCGGGAGGGCAGCGGCCTGGATCCGGGCCGCCAGGTTCACCCGGTCGCCGACGACGAGGCCCTCGTCGTGCGCCTCGACGGTGGCGGCCGACCCCGAGGCGACGCCGACCCGGGCACCGAGCTCCACGCCGGCGGTGGCACCGTAGGCCGGGACGGCGTCGACGAGCTCGAGCGCCGCTCGCACCGCCCGCTCGGCGTCGTCCTCGTGGGCGACCGGAGCGCCCCAGACCGCCATCACTGCGTCACCGATGAACTTCTCCACGGCGCCGCCGTAGCGGTCCACGATCGAACGGGCCAGGTCGAAGTAGCCACTCAGGAGCTCACGGGTCTCCTCGGGGTCGCGCCCCTCGGCGAGGCCGGTGTAGCCGACGAGGTCGCAGAACAGCACTGAGACACGCCGGCGTTCCCTTCCCGCCGCTACCTGCTCGCCTCCTTCCTTCCGGCGTGCCCCCTCGGCTGGCCCGGCCTCGATCGGCTGCCCGCACTTGCCGCAGAAGCGGCGACCGGCGGCGACCGGCTGCCCGCAGGAGGGACACGGCGCGAGGAGCGAGGCGCCACAGTCACCGCAGAAGATATCTTCCGCCGGGTTCTCCGCCCCGCACCCCCCGCACGCCGTCATCCTGGAAAATGGTAGTGACGCCACGTTCCTCGCAGGACGATGCGCCCCGACTCTCCGGCGACGAACCGGGCTCGTCGGGCCGTCAGGGCTCGAAGACCGAGCGGTCGTGGGCGAAGACGACCCGGGCCGGATCGAAGGACTGCAGGCGAGCGACCCACTCGTGGCCGAGCGGAATGTCGGCGACGGCGTCAGGATCCTCGCCGGCGGCCTGCCGCGCCAGCACCTCGGTGCCGTAGTCGGCGGACGTCTCATGGCTCTGGCCCGCCACGACGACAGTGCCGTCGCGACGGCGGACGACGACGGACTGGTGACCTGCGGTGTGGCCGGGCGTCGGGACGACGAAGACGTCCGGCAGGATCTCCGCCTCGCCGTCGAGCACCTCGTAGTGACAAAGAGGGCTCTCGACGAGCTCGGAGAGCGTGTAGCCCTCGGTGCGCGTGGCCGTCTCGAGCTCGACCCGCTGGACGAAGATGGGCCGTCCCGAGAGGAGCGGGTTGCCGCCGCAGTGGTCGAAGTGGAGGTGGCAGTTGGTGACGGCGTCGACGTCCTCGAGGCGGAGGCCGAGCCGGGCGAGCGCCTCCGGGAGCTCGATGCGATGGAGCCGGTAGTAGGCGTCGAGGTCCGCGGCGGCGCCCATCCCGGTGTCGACGAGCAGCCTGCCGGCGGGGTGGTCGACAAGGTAGCCGAGGCAGGGCCGGGGAGACGGCTCGGATCCCGTCTCCTCCGGCGGGCGGACGAAGTAGCCGAAGTCGAGACGGGCGACTGTCGCATCCCCCATGGACCCAGTCTGGCACCGCCCGATCGTCGGAGCACCACCGGCTGCCTCGTGCACGGACCGGCTCTTGCGATCTGGGAACATCGGGCGGTGACGCAGATGCTCCTGCTCTCCGAGTCCGAGGTCCGCCAGCTGCTCGACCTCGACGACCTCGCCGAGGCCCTCTCGACGGCCCTCGCCACCCTGGCAGCCGGTGAGGCCTCCGTGCCTCCGCGGATCGCGGCGCAGGCCGCGGCGGGCATGCTGGCCGCCATGCCGGGCTACGTGCCCGGGCTCGGGCTGGCCGCCAAGCTCGTCAGCATCTACCCGGGCAACGACGGAGCTGTCGCCCCCTCCCACCAGGCGGTCGTCGTCGCCTTCGACGAGGCGACGGGCACGCCGACGGCGCTCGTCTCGGGCAGCTACCTGACCGCCGTCCGGACGGCCATGACGAGCGCGCTGGCAGCCCGGGCCCTGTGCGGCCCCGGTCCGCTCGCACTCGCCGTCCTCGGTGCGGGCATCCAGGGCGCCGCCCACCTGATCGCCCTCTCCCACCTCCTTCCCCTCGGCGAGGTGAGGATCGCCTCCCGCAACCCCGACAAGGCGGCCGAGCTGGCGGCCCGCCACCCCGGTGCCCGAGCGGTCGCCTCCTTCGAGGAGGCCGTCGAGGGCGCCGGCGTCATCTGCTGCTGCACCGACGCATCCTCGCCGGTGCTCGAGGACGGCTGGATCCGCGCCGGCGCCCACGTCGGCTCCGTCGGCTCGGGCGGCGAGCTCCCCGAGGGTCTCGTGCGGCGCGGCCGGCTCGTGGTCGAGAGCCGTGACGCCACTGCCCCCCGCCCCGCCGGCGCCGTCGAGCTGCAGGGGATCGACCCGGCCGCGCTCACCCTCCTCGGCGACGTCCTCGCCGGCCGGGCGGCCGGGCGGCGGTCCCCGGGCGAGGTGACGGTCTTCAAGTCGACCGGCCACGCCGTCGAGGACGTCGCCGCCTGCGCGGTCGCCCTGCGCCGTGCCCATGGCCTCGGGGTGGGCACGGCGCTCCCGCTCGGGTGAGCCCGCCTGCGGTCTCTCTCAGGCCGCGAGGAAGCCCCCCGACTGGTGCCGCCAGAGGCGGCCGTAGACGCCAGCGTCACCGAGCGCGAGCAGCTGGCGGTGCGATCCCTGCTCGACGATCCGGCCCTGCTCGATGACGACGATGCGGTCCAGCCGGGCGATGGTGGCGAGCCGGTGCGCCACGACGACCGCCGTGGCGTCGGCCATGAGCCGCCAGAGGGCGTCCTGGACGAGCACCTCGGACTCCGAGTCGAGCGCCGAGGTGGCCTCGTCGAGGATCAGGATCGGCGCCGACTTCGCCATCGCCTGGGCGATCGCCACGCGTTGGCGCTGGCCGCCTGAGAGCTTGAGCCCCCGCTCGCCGACGACCGTGTCGTAGCCCTCGGGCAGGCGGGAGACGAACTCCTCGACGTGCGCCGCCGCCCCGACCTCGCGGACGAGGCCCATGTCCGGGAAGTCGAGCCCCTCGATCCCGTAGCAGATGTTCTCGGCGATCGTCCGGTGGAGCATCTGGGGATCCTGGGAGACGAAGGAGAGCTGGCGGCGGAGCGAGTGCTGGGAGACCCCGGCGATGTCCTGGCCGTCGATCAGGATCTCGCCGCCGTCGAGGTCCATGAACCGGAGCACGAGCTTGGTGAGCGTCGTCTTGCCCGACCCCGAGGGACCGACGAGGCCGATGTGCTCGCCCGGGTTGATCGAGAGCGAGAGGTCCTCGAACAGCGGCGGGCGCCCCTTGTAGCCGAAGCGGACGTGGGAGAACTCGATCGCCCCCCCGCTCAGCGTCAGCTCGGGTGCGGCCTCGACGTCCACGATCTCGGGGGGCGTGGCGACCACACCGGCGAACTTGGCGCACCGCCCGAGCCCGCGCGAGGCCGAGCGGATGTGCTCGAAGGACTCCTCGAGGTTGGCCACGAGCGAGGTGGCGTAGTAGAGGACGAGGTAGACCGCCCCGGCGGCAGCGGCGTGGTGGAGCGCCAGCACCACGCCGACGAGCACGGCCAGCCAGCTGAAGGAGGCGAGCGAGGACTCCATCTGGAGCCGGGTCGCCGCGAAGACCTTCCGGGCTTCGAGGTCGGCCTCGATCGACCGATCGACGAGGGAGCGGACGTGGGCCGCCTCGAGCGGCTCGGCCGACTGGCTCCGCACCGTGGTCAGGTTCGAGATGGTGTCGGCGACGACGCCGGTCGAGCGGGTGTGGGCCTCCGAGAAGGCCTTGGCCGCCGCCACGACCTTGGCCATGCGGTGGCGCAGGACGAGCCCGAAGACGGCGACCAGCACCGCCATCACGATCGAGACGGGCCAGGCCATGAAGGCGAGCACGACGATGCCCGAGAGGACCGTGGCGCCGATGCGGAGGAAGCCCCACGTCACCGTGTCGAGCAGGTCGATGAAGGCCCAGGAGAACGTCTCGAGGGTCGAGATCACCTCCCCGGCTGGCCGGTCCGAGTGCCACCGGTGGCTCAGGGAGACGAGGTGCTCGTAGCCGTGGGTGATGACGTTGCCGAAGGCGCGAAGGCTCGAGCCCCACTCGACCCAGCCGGCGATCCGCCAGATGACCGTGTTGAGCGCGAGGACCACCCCGTAGGCGATGGCGAGCGGCTCGAAGGTGCGCGAGAAGCTGGCGTGGGGAGGAAGGGCGGCGACCCTCGTCAGCAAGGTGGCGAAGATCACCGGGGCGGCGACCGACTGCAGGGCCGTCGCCACGAGGATGAGGAGCCAGCCCGTCGTCATGGCGGCGCGCTCGGGCCCGACCTCGTTCCAGCAGAAGCGAAGCGTGTCCTTGGTGGTGGCCGGTGGGAAGAGAGTGTCGGGTTCGGTGCTCATCGTGTGCTCCGAGGTGCGTGTCGTGTGGGAGGAAGGGTGTGCCCGCGACGGGGCGGGGGCGGCGCAGCCGGGGGCGCGCGGCGGAAAGAGCCGGTGTGCTCGGCGGTGGCCTAGGCCACCTTGAGAGGCAGGAGGCGGTGTCGGGTCAGAAGGTCGGTGACACGACGAGCCTCATGGCAAGGGTGAGCACGGCGCGGTCGCGCCCTCGACGCTGTGTGATCGTTGCTGCCATCGCTGCTCACCCCTTTCTGCTCGCTCGGAGCCGGTCATCTTATGACATCTCGATGGCGGTGTAAAGGGGCTCTTCCTGGAGAGGGCGGGCTCGGTCGAGCTGCTGTCAGCGCGATGTCAGGTCCGCGCTGACCGCCGGGAGCGGGAACGACTCGGCGGGGACCGGACGACCGAACAGGAAGCCCTGGATGTAGGGGATTGTCAGGCGCCGCACCGCGT
>JAJZZB010000026.1 GCA_021797795.1 Actinomycetes bacterium
GCGCCTGGCCGGCTCTCGTCGGCATCGGCGCCGTGGTCGGCCTCGTCGTCCAGGGCCTCCTCGTCCGCCACCTCCACCTGTCGGTGGCGCGGGTCGAGGTGGTCTCCCTTGTCGCCGCCGCCATCGGCTTGCTCGCTGCCAAGGCCTACTACGCCATCGGCCACTACGCCACGGGCGAGCGGAGCATGCGGGAGCTGCTCTCCGGGGCCTGCATCCAAGGATTCGTCCTCGGCGCGGGTGCCGCCCTCGCCGCCGGCACCCAGATCGCCGGACTACCGCTCGGAACGATCCTCGACCTGAGCGCGCCCGGCTTGTTGTTCGGGATGACGATCGGCCGCTACGGCTGCTTCTTCGGCGGCTGCTGCGTGGGACGCCCCACGGTGTCGCGCTGGGGCCTGTGGTCATCGGACCGTCGGCTCTGGATGCGGCGGGTGCCGGTGCAGCTCTTCGAATCGACCGCCGCGCTCGCTATCGGCATCGCCGCGCTGGCGGTCGCCTGGAACGCCCCAGTAGGCCATGCCCAGCTGTTCGTCGGCTCCATGGCCGCCTACACCCTTGCCCGCCAACTGCTCTTCCCCCTGCGGGCCGTCTCGCGGCACACGAGCCACGGCTGGCGCCTCACCATCGTCGCCAGCGCCGCCGCCCTCTTGGCGGACATCGTCGTCGCCCTGGTCGTGGGATAACCACCCCCGGCTCCTCCCCGCAACGGCGCCTGCTTCTACACTCAGGCGTCGATAACCCCGACCTGCCTGGCGTGGAGAGCACACGCCCAGGTTCGATCAGACCGTCGCCTCAAGACAGCGTCGAGCCAGGCAGGATCCGGCGTTTCGGACGCCGACGACCCGGCGCACCGTGACCACAGCAGCCGTGCTCGGCGGTCGTGCAACGCTGACCACGCCAAGCTCAACCGTCACTCGAGGAGACGCAGTAGGGCCTTGTCCTCCAAGAGGTCGGTCGAGCGGGGTCTGGGGAGATCGTGGCGACGCCGCAGCGGGAGGATCACGAGTACTTTCCCGCAGCGGGTAGCTGAGCGAGCAGCGTGGCTGGCGGTACGTACATCGTGTGATCGCTGATCCAGTAGTCGCGGTACCACAGCACCTTGCCGTGGTCGATGAGCGCGAAGGCGTGCCCGGGGGTGTCGGTGTGCATGCCCTGGCCCAAGGTGTTGAACGCCCTCGACATCGACAGGCTCGTGTCCGAGATCACCGGGGTCGTGATCCCGTAGGCGGAGACGGCTTGGCGCAGCACCGCCGGAGGGTCGGGGATGATCGACACGAGGCCGATGCCTCGCTTCGCCAGGGCTGAGCCGACCTGCTGGAGGCCCTGGATCTGCACCAGGCACGCCTGGCACGACACGCCCTCGGAGAAGAAGAGGAGCGTCTTGTGGTCGTAGACCGACGCCGAGGTGATCGGCTTCCCGTCCAGCAGGTCGGTGCCCGAGAACGCCGGCACGTGGGAGCCCGCCGGTAGACCGGCCCCCTGGGTGACGCCGGTCGGGGTCGGCTCGCCAGCGCTCGACTTCTTCGAGAGGGCGCCCGGCAGGACGAAACTCAGGGCGACCAGCGCGACGACGACCAGCCCGACGAGGACGCCTCGGGCCGATCGCCAGAAGCTCGCCTTTTGCGGCTGGTGGTGGCCGCGCACGACGAGCTTCGGCGGGCG
Source organism: Actinomycetes bacterium (assembly GCA_021797795.1). GTDB lineage: Bacteria > Actinomycetota > Acidimicrobiia > Acidimicrobiales > Bog-793 > JAKACF01. The sequence continues at coordinate 1,663 of JAJZZB010000026.1, forward strand.
CCGGGGCTCACGACGAGACGGCGTGCTCGTCGACGCGGTTGGGAGGTTGCTCCGTCGTCGGATCCCGCTCCTCGGGTGGGCCGTCGGCCGCCCAGAGGTCGGCGGTGTCTGCCTCATCCGGCTCGTGCCCGCAACGGGCGCCCGCCGAGCCTGCCTGGCTTTCCTTTCGTTCATCTTCCCTTCTCCCTTTCCGCAGCACCGCGAACGCGAAGATGCCCACGAGTACGACGAGGACCGGCAGTGACACCACGTTGGGGATCGTCTCGATGTGGGCGGCGGCCTCGCGCATCCAGTCGCCCAGGGCCCGTTGGAACCCCGGGGCCGTGTTCGAGTTGCCGCTCAGTGCAAGGGTTATGTAGAGGAGGCCGAATCCGGTGAAGACGGCGACGCCCGAGAGACGGGCGATGCCGATGCGCTTGGCGTGGGAACCGAGCCGGAGGGTGACCTTCGGGTCGGTCACCTTTCCCTTGGCCCGTCCGTAGAGGAGGGCGATCGGGATCAACGGCGCCATCATCCCCGCCACGTAGGAGAGGCCGAGGACAAGCCCGCCGAAGATGGTCGCGCTCGTCGCCGACAGCGCGATCGCCCCGGCGAGCACGGGCGCGCAGCACGCGGTCGCCGCGCCGGAGAACACCCCGAGCCCGAACACCGAGAGAAGCGAGCCGGTGAGCTTCGGCTGGGGAACGTGGACCGAGAGCATCGTCCCGCGCCAGAGCGCGACGGCGACGCCGATCATCATGAGTCCTCCAACCGTGAACAGCGCCGGGTGCCAGCGTGAGACGTAGCCGGCGAGGGCCGCAGCCCCGAGGGTGATGGGCAGGACGACGAGAGCGACGCCGGCCACGTAGATGGCGCTCAGGCGCGCCACGCGCAGGCGGCGCCCGCCGCCGACGGCCGCCAGGTACGCCGGCAGCATGACTCCCGCACAGCACGGCGCGAAGAACGCCACCATCCCCGCCGCGAACGCGGCGGCGAGCGACCCGCCGAGGAGCAGGCTCACCGCCCGAGGTCCTTGCGGAGTCGTCGCTCCGAGAACCGGCCGTAGGCGAGGACCCGCTCGCCGTCGGTGAGCACCGGCAAGAAGGCGAACGGGATGCCGCGGGCTGCGATGTCGGCGGCCTCGCGGTGCGACACGTCGAGCTCTCTGGCCGAGAGACCGAGCGCGGTCAGGACCGTTCGGGCGTGAGCACACAGGTGGCAGTCGGGGGCGGTGATCAAGAGCAGCTCGGGCTCGCGCATGACGCCGATCATCGGGTCATGATTTGAAGAGGCTGTGAAGGCACGAGCCGTCTCGGCGACTTGTGACCTTCGGCCCCGGTGGCCGACCGCAGTTGGGACGAGACTTCACAGCGTCTTCACATCGAGAGGCGACGGTGAGCCGATGGAGCGGGGCGACCTCAACAAACGGATCGTGGTGGTCGACGACGACCCCAGCGTGCAGGAGGTCACCCGCGCCTACCTCGAGAAGGACGGCTACCTCGTCTACCTGGCCACCACTGGGACCGAGGGGCTGGCGATCTGCGAGCGGGTGAAGCCCGGGCTCATCGTGTTGGATCTCATGCTCCCCGACCGGCCCGGCGAGGACGTCGCTAAGGAGATCCGGTCCCGCTCGGACATCCCGATCCTGATGCTCACGGCGAAGGCCTCAGAGGACGAGCGCGTCGGGGGCTTGGCCCTCGGCGCGGACGACTACCTCACCAAGCCCTTCAGCCCGAGGGAGCTCGTCGCGCGGGTCCGGGCCGTACTGCGGCGCACCCAGGGCGTCGAGGTACCGCTGGTCGAGACCCTGTCCTTCGACCGTGGCGCGCTTCTGATCGACACCGTCACCCACGAGGTGCGAGTGGGCGGCCAGCCGGTCGAGCTCACCCCCAACGAGTACCGACTGCTCGCCACCCTGGCGCGCTACCCGGGGAGGGTGTACCCGCGCTTCGAGCTCATCAGCCACGTTCAGGGGTACGACTACGAGGGCTACGAGCGCACCATCGACGCGCACGTGAAGAACCTGCGCAAGAAGATCGAGCGGGACCCCCGAAATCCCCGCTACGTCGAAACGGTCTTCGGCGTCGGCTACCGCCTCGCCAAGCGCCTGGCCGACCGGTGAAGGCGCTGGGCCTGCGGGCGCGCCTGGCCGTGACGCTCGTCGCTGTCGCCCTGTTCGCCGTCGGCCTGGCCGCGCTCATCGGGAACCTGGGGCTCGGCTCCCAGCTGAACAGCGCCGCCCGGACGCGGCTTCAAGGAACCGCCGCCCACGTGGCCGCCATCGCCGCCGCTGCCTACGACGCGTCGGGCGGGTGGAGCCCCGACGTCCGATCCGAGCTCGCCCACGTCGCCGCGCTGGACGGCCTGGACATCGCACTGCGCGTTCCGGACGCCCGGGTGATCGCGACCGGGACGCAGCCGAGGGGCGCCACCGCCGAGGCCCCGATCGTCGCCTCAGACAAGCGGGTCGCCACCGCGGTCGTCTCCTCCGCCGGCGGGAGCCTCCTCAGCCCCGAAGAGCGGCACCTCGCCCACTCCCTCGACGACCTGCACCTCCTCGCCGCCGGTGTGGCCGCCCTGGCGGCGATCCTGGTCGGCCTCCTGCTCGCCCGGAGCCTCGCCCAGCCCTTACGGCGGATCCGGGTGGTGGCCGAGCGCCTCGATCGCGGCGAGCTCCAGGCGCGGGTCGCTGCAGGCTCCGAGCCCGAGACGGGCGCGGTCGGACGGGCGCTCAACCGCCTCGCCGAGACCCTCGAGCGCGAAGAGGAGCTGCGCAAAGAGAGCGTGGCCGACCTCGCCCACGAGTTGCGCACCCCGGTGAACGGTTTGCTCGGGCGGATCGAGGCTGCCGAAGACGGAGTCCTGACCGGCCCGGAGAACCTCGCTGCCATGCACGCCGAGGCGCTGCGCCTCACCCGGCTGCTCGACGACCTTTCCCGCCTGGCCGACGCCGAACGACCCGGGCTGCTTGTCGACAAGGCGCCCCTCGATCTGGGGGAGGTCGCCCGGGCTGTCTGCCGCTCCTTCGCGCCGCGATTCGCAGCGAAGGGCGTCGGCTTCCAGACCTCGATCGAACCCACCCTGGTCGACGGTGACCCGGGCCGCCTCGAGCAGATCGTGTCCAACCTGCTCGCCAACGCTCTCGCGTACACCGAGCCCGGAGGACAGGTGACCGTCATCGTGGCGGGCTCAGACGCCGAGGCGATCTTGGAGGTTGCCGACACCGGCGTGGGAATCGCAGCCGAGGACCTGCCCAACATCTTCACCCGTTTATGGCGGTCCGAGCGCTCGCGCGTCGAGGGCGGGACCGGCATCGGGCTCGCCATCGCCCGCGAGCTCGTACGAGCGCACGACGGGCGCATCGAGGTGGAGAGCAGCCCTGGCCACGGGGCTCGCTTCCGGGTCAACCTGCCCTCTTCAACGCACGCGTCCGCGGTCGCGGCATCGCCACGACCCGCCTCCCGCAGGTCCGTGCCCTGAGCAGATCGCTTCCTGACTGGAATCGGGCGGACTTCACAACAAGCGCAGAGCCCCTTCACGACATCTTCGCACCTGCCGGTCAGGCTTCAAGAGAAGACGAGGACAGATGGAGGAGGCGAATGTCATGAGCATCGGAACCCTGTTCTTCCTGATCTTGATCGGCGGGTCGCTGTTTGCCATGTTCGCCATGCACCGCGGCGGCCACGGCATGGGGATGGGTTGCGGAGGCAGCCACGGCCCCGCCGACGACCACCGCAGTGCAGGGATGGGCCACACTGACGGTGTGGCCATGATCGACGACGGCGACCCGGGTGGGGAGCCCGGCGCAACGGTGCACACCGGCAAACACCGGGGCGGTTGCTGAGAGAGCGTGTCCCCCGCCGCTCGGGACAGACCGGCGCAGAGGGTGACCAAGGGGGCGACGGCGATGGATCAGCGGGTCTCGGTTGAGCGGTAGACGGCTTCGAGGAGTTCTGAGCCCGTGCCGGGGTGGGTCCAGCTCCGACCAGACCTTGGTGCACATCGCAGGCCTCGGTAGCCTGCATGCCGGCTCTGTCGCCCGGGGCACGCCAAGGCTGCTTCGCTGCGTGAACCGCAGGTGCTCGTCTTCGGCGTTCGACCTGCTCGACACTCGACGGCAGGTAGGGGCGCCACGGACACCGCCCTTCTCGTCACTTCGATCACGGGGCTCGGCCTCGTGCCGGAACGACGGCCGACCGTGCCGGGTGACCAACGTGACGAACGGTCCACCGATCGGACGCTGCTCACCCTCCGTGCTCGCCGTGCCATTCAGGCCGGACGGCGCGCTCCTCGTTGAGCCGACGATAAGCGCCGGACCCTCCAGGTGGGGGCTCAAGAGGACGACTGCCCGAGCCGTCCGACTCGCCTCCCACCCGGGAACGCATGCGTCGAAAGGCCCCAAGGAACCTCTGCAAGGGGAGTTCCATCGTACGCGATGTGATCTTCGTCACTGTTCTTGCGGTCACCCGCCAGCTCATCGTGACGTGATGGCCCCGGCCGCAGCACCAGCCCCGCCGCCCGCACGACGACCGGAGAGGGCAGCGGTGTTCCTCCGGGACTTCGTCGACCTCGCTCGTCCCTCGGGCGAGGTGCGGTAGCGCCTGTGCGGGGACGGCGGCTGGCTGGTGCCGCTCGCCGACCGGGCCACGGACGACGGCGTGACGCTCGAGCTACGCCTCTCCCCGTTGCAGAGCCGCCGTCGGCTCGGGGTGCCGGTCAGGGTGCGCCTCGACCGTGCCAACGAGCATGGTGCGACGGTGCTCGTCCCGATCCGGTGGGAGGCGACGAGCCTGTCCGGGCTGTTCCCCGTCCTCGGCGGCAACCTCGAACTGAGCGTCCTCGGCGAGGACGCCTGCCGGCTCACCCCTCCTATCGGCCCCGCTCGACGCCGTCGGGGAGTGGCTGGACCGGATGGCCTTCCACCGGGTGGCCGAGTCCACGGTTCGTTCCTTCCTCGTGCTCATGGCTGCCAACCTCAGCGAGGGTCCGTCGGGGGCCACCATCGGCGGCGCCTCGACGACGCGACCCGTCGCCAAGGGCGAAGACCGCCGGGGTCGCCTGGGGCGATCCCTTCCGTCCGGTCCCACCGCTCGGTGGGCGAGGGCAGCGCCGCGGAGCGACCACGCTCGATCGATATCCCTGCGAGGCCATCCAAGCGGTGAACGGCGGCGAGACGAACGTTGGCGCCGCCGGTCCCGCGCGCCGCTGGCTTCGGGGTTGGAAAGTCGACTAGATTGGTCATATATTGGTTCCATGGCGTGGACGCACGAGCCGGATGGCCGAACGCTGGATGTGACAGAAGACCTTCGGGCCGGAGACGGTCGGGACGTGGCCACGACCGACCCTGTGGCCCCGCCTGGTCCTGCGGGCCCCGCAAAGGTCCATCCCCCCAGAAGAGGGCTCGCTTCGAGGCGCCTCGACGATGGGCCCGAGGGGCGGGGACGCGACGACACGGGCGGCGAGACCGGTCGCCGAGCTCCCCTCGCCTCCCGGGCCGGCGGCGCCCGTGTCTGCGCACCCACGACGCTCGTGAGGGTCCCAAGAGAAGGCCCCCGTGCCGGTGCCGGGCGGGGAGCGAGAAGAACGAGTGTGGGCGCCACGCACGAGCCGCGCCATTGGGAACCGGGAGGTGCCCGTGCGTGAACCGTTCTTCCACCCCGAGCAGGTCCCGGAGGAGGTCCTGGCGGCGATCGTCGGTGCCGGCCCGCTGCACTGGGAGGACCTGCACCCCTCTGACCGCGGCAGCGTCGGGAACGCCCGCCTGCGCCTGGCCGGCGTCTACGACGACCGCTTCGAAGGCACCTTCATGCTGCGCACCCGGATCCCGGGCGGGCGGCTCACGGCCGACCAGGTCGACGTGCTCGCCGGCGTGGTCCGAGACTTCTCGGTGCATGCCGAAGGGTTCGAGAACGAGCCGGACCACTTCTGCGAGGTGACGACGCGCCAGGACGTGCAGACCCACTGGATCCGTTTCGAGCACCTTCCCGAGATCTGGCGGCAGTACGCGGAGGTGGGGCTCGGGTCCCTCCAGGCGTGCGGCAACACGATGCGTAACGTCACGGCGTGCCCCGTCGACGGGGTGGACCCGCAGGCGGCCTTCGAGGTCGGGCCGATCGTCGACGCCGTCGGCGCCATCGCCCGGGATGAGCCCCGGTTGACCGCATTCCTTCCCCGTAAGTTCAAGGTCGCGCTCACCGCCTGCCCGACGGACTGCGCCGTCGCCAGGATCCACTGCATCGCCTTCACCCCTGCGCGCAGGGACGGCACGCTCGGTTTCAACGTGCACGCGGGAGGCGGGCTCTCGGACTACCCGAGGCTTGCGACCGCGCTCGACCTGTTCGTCGAGCCCGACCGGGCTCCTGCCGTGGTGCGCGCGGCCCTCCAGGTGTACGCCGAGCATGGCGACTACGAGAACCCGAGCCTGAACCGGTTCCGTGCCCTTGTCCACCGGCTCGGTCCCGAGCGCGTCGCCATGGAGATCCGGGGCCGGTTGGGCTTCGCCGCCCCGGCGGCCGGTGCGGACCTCACGACCTGGCGTGCCGAGGACCACATCGGGGTGCACGAAGACACGAAGGGCACGAGCTACGTGGGGCTCTGCGTCCCCCTGGGGCGGCTCTCGGCCGACGAGCTGTCCGAGCTGGCGCGCTGTGCCCGTGTCCACGGCGACGGGCGGGTGCGCCTCACCCAGCGCCAGAACGTGATCCTGACGGGGGTCGCCGACGTCGCAGCCTTGCTCGCCGAGCCGTTGCTCGAGCGCCTGAAGCCCGAGCCCGACCCGTTCGAGCGGGGCGTGGTGGCTTGCACGAGCGCGCCGTTCTGCAAGTTCGCGATCCTCGCGATGAAGCCCTACGGCCAAGAGCTCATCGACCATCTGCGCGCCGCGGTGCCCCGCGAGGGCTGGGACCGTCTGGAAGGCCTGCGGATCCACATGTCGGGCTGCAAGGCGTCCTGCGCGCAGATCCCGATCGCGCACGTAGGGATCCGCGCCACGATGGGCAAGGACGGGGAGGACTACTACGACGGGTTCGACGTCGCGCTGGGGGGAGACGCCGGCGCGCCGCACCTCGCCCGGTGGTCGAGGGGCAACGTGCCGACCCATGCCGCCTTCGACGGCATCACGTCGCTGCTGGCGAAGGTCGCCCGCGGTGAGCTGGCGCTCGATGACCTCTCCGAGACGCTCGCTCCGTGGACCGGCGTGGGGACGGCGCCCTACCCCGAGGAGGCGGTGAGGACCGGTAGCCAGCGGCCCGACGGGGTGAGGACCGGTGGGCCGTCGCCTGCCACCCCGCAGAACGGCGGGATGGCGCGATGAGCAAGACCGCGAGCAAAGGAGCACCCCGATGACCCTCGTCGACACCCTCCGGACCGGAGCCGGGAGCAGCACGGGGGAGCCTGCGCCGGAGCGACAGCGGACCCCGCTGGGCGACCCAGCGGCGGACCTGCGCGACGAGATCGCCCTCGCCGGCGGGATGCCAGAGCTGCCAGACAAGATCTGGTTCCACAAGACGGCCGCAGCGGTCATCGACGCCGACCGCTGCGTGGGCTGCGGGGGGTGCATCGCCGCCTGCCCATCACGCTCGATCGGCGTCGCCGAGGACGGCAAGCCGACGCTCGTCAAGATGTGCACCGGCTGCTCGGCATGCTGGGACTACTGCCCGCTCGCCGGGCTGAAGACCGAGGCCCTGCACGCGCACGCGCCCGGTGCCGGCAGCGCGACGGCGAACGGCGCCAGCGCGCCGGCGGCGCCAGACGGCACGGCCGTCCCCATCGAGCTCGGCCGCATCACCTCGGCTTGGTCGGTCGCGGGACGGGCCAACGCTGCCGGGGTCCAGGACGGCGGCGCAGTGACCGCGCTGCTCTCCCACCTGCTCGCGACCGGCTTCCTCGACGGCGCGATCGTGACCAGGCGCGTCGACGCCTTCCACGGCGAGCCGTTCCTCGCGACCTCGCCAGACGAGGTGCGCGCCGCGGCCGGAAGCGTCTACCACCAGTCCCACCCCCTCCAAGTGCTCAACGAACCACTGGGAAAGGGCGTGGAGCGGATCGCCTTCGTCGGCACGCCGTGCCAGATCAGCGTGCTGCGCGCGCTACAGCGATTCCCCTGGAAGTACCGCCGGTCGTCTGCGGGCGCCGTGGTGCTGGCGATCGGGCTGTTCTGCACGAGGTCCTTCGATCCCGACGCGCTCGAGAAGGCGGTCGGTGCGGCCGGGGTCGCGACGTCGGAAGTGGCTCGGGTCGACGTGCGCGACGGGGAGCTGGTCGTGCGTTCGACGAGCACCGAGCTGCTGCGCCGTCCGGTGAAGGAGTTCCACGCGGCGAGCCTGAAGGGCTGCGACGAGTGCGCGGACTTCACGGGGCTCGGTGCCGACCTCACCGTCGGGAACCTCGCGAGCGAGCCGGGCCGGTCCACCGTGCTCGTACGCACCGAGGCGGGCAGGGATGCCTGGGCGGCGGCGACCCGGGCACTCGACGTGCGTCCCCTCGAGGACCTCACGCCGGTCGTGCGGACCGCGGCGAGGGACCGTACGCGTGCGGTGCGGTCCCTGGCCCGTCCGTTCGACCCCGAGGGACCGCTGTGGACGAGCTACACCGAGCACCTCGATCTCTACGAGGAGAGTGAGCGGTCGGTGCAGGCTCCGGCGGAGTTCCGCAGCCACCACTTCGAAGTCACCTGCTGATGGAGTGTGTAGGTGCCCGACGTCGATCCCGTCGTTGCGCGGAATCTCTCCGACCGTGCGGGTGAGCACGAAGGTCGCCAGTCCGTCGCCTGCGGCGTCCGGTCCGAAGGGTTCTGCCACGTGCTGAGCATCATCGGCCGGCGAGGCGGTGAAAGCGGACGGGGCGAAGGCCTCGGCGACTCCTTGCGCCCAACGGTCGTGTCGTGACCGTCTCTCTCGTCTCTCGTCGGTGCCGGGCCGGGCGGCGTCGACACCCTGACGATGCGGGGCTTCCGCCTCGTCGAGAGGCGGAGGTCGTCGTCCACGACCGCCTCGTCGACCAAGACGTGTTGGCCGCTCATCCCCTCGGGGGCAGAGTGGATCGACGTCGGCAAGCAGAAGGGGACGGTGGCGTCGCAAGCGTTCGTCAACACCCTGCTCATCTCGCTCGCCAAGCGACATGACTGCGTCGTCCGGCTGAAAGGCGGGGACCCGTTCGTCTTCGGCCGGGGCGGAGAAAAGTAGTTGCTTGTGCCGCGTGAAGCAGGCGTGCCGGTCGAGATCGTTCCTGGCGTGACCAGCGCCATCGCCGCTCCCGCGGTTGCCGGCCTCACGCCGATCGTATGCACAGGCGCGGTGGGCGGCGGCACCACAGGAGGGACGCCGCCCGCCGGCGCTCTCGGTCGCCATGGCCCCCACGAACGGCGCTGGCCTGGAGCGCAGCCGCTGCCTGCTCCGGCAACTCCACCCCGCTGCCTGGTGGACCCGTCATGGCCCAACCGCAGCCGGCAGACGCTCGTGGCCGGGACGTGGCTGGCGCACCCTGACGCTCCGTCCCGTGATGAACCTCCACCCCGCCCTGCGGGGCATCGTGGGCACCGAAGCGCCCTCGCGGACGCTATCGCTGGACCGTCCCCATGACCAGCAGCTGGCCCTTCGTCGCGGAACTGAACGAGGCGGACGTGACGACCGCTTCTCGTTGCTTGGGCACACGCTCGGGAGGGACGGCCTCGACCCGTCAGCGCGAGAGCAAGGCGCCATGGCCGATCCGTCCGACTGCGGTGCCCGTGGTTGGCTCGCCCCAGCCAGCGGGTTCGCCGGGACCCCGGAGCGCGGGCGACGGAAACTGCTGTCCGGCGGTCCGGCGAGCAATTGACGTCTCATCATGGGGCCGTCGGTCGGCCGGCGAGGGCACCGGCGGCGAGACGCAAGTGCCGGATCGTCTGCCTCGGGTCTCTACGCGCAGCGGTGGCGCCAGCGAGGGCCTGCGTCCGCCGAGCGTCTCGCCTCCCTCGGGGGCCTCACCTCGTCCGACGACCCTGGCCGCCTCGAGGCTCGCTCGGGGGCCTCACCTCGTCCGACGACCCTGGTCGCCTCGAGGCTCGGGCGCCTGGCGCCGCGCAGCACGAGCCACAGCGAGCCGAGCACGACAGCGATCCCCGCTGCCGTCCAGGCGCTCGGGCGCTCGCCTTCGAAGATGAGGGCGAGGACCAGCCCGAACACCGGGACGGCGAAGGTCCAGGCGGCCAGCCGGTAGAGGGGGCAGCGGCGGGCCTCTTCGTACCAGATGACGTACACCGCCGCGGTGCTGAGGAGACCGGCGAAGCCGAGGGCGGCCACAAAGCGCGGGTCGAAGCGGATGGAGGCAGGTCCTCCTTCTTCCAGCCCGGCCCAGGCGGCAAGGGCTGCTCCTCCGAGGAGGAAGGACCAGCCCCCGGCGACCACGGCGTCGAGGTTGCCAAGCCGCCGGGCGAGAAGGGTCCCCAGCGTCCCGGCTCCGGCCGCCACCAGCTCCAGGGCAGCGCCCGATCCGCCGCCCCCGGGGAGCGCCACCACGATCAGCCCGACGAACCCGACGCCGAGACCGGCGAGCGTACGAGCGGTGGGTCGCTCGGCATAGAGGGCCCAGGCGGGGAGCACGATCAGGATCGGCTGGGCGTTGGCCAGCACCGAGGAGATGCCCGTGGCGAGATGCACGGTGCCGAGGAACATCGCCGCCCCTCCGATCGTGGCATTGGCGAGGCCGAGCCCGCTCACGACCGCCCACTCCCCGAGCCCGCGAGGGAGGCGGCGACGCAGGCCGAGCCCGAGAGCGACCAGCACGACCCCGGCGAGCAGCGCCCGCAGGGCGGCGAACCACAGCACCGGGGCGTACGGGAGGCCCTCGCGGATGGCCACGAAGCAGGCGCCGAGGAAGGCGACGACCACAACCATCCGCCGGGCGGACGGCCGGGCGTCGGCGGCCACGGGCGCACCCTCAACCGCCATGGTGACACCTCGCCGGTCCGCCTGACGGGCATCCCAGCAGGGACCGGGCCACCCCGAGGCGCTGGCCCGGTCCCTGCTGTGTCGGGCCGCAGCGGCGCACGGGCCCCACGGGCACCTCGCCGACCGCCCCCGGACGCGCTGCGCTCGGCTGGCGCCTACCGGCCGCCGACGCAGGTGTCGGGCTCGGCCTCGAAGCGCTCCTGGCAGGCGGGCGAGCAGAAGTAGTAGATGACGCCCTCGTGAGTGGCGCTCCCTGCGGCCGCGGACTGCTCGATGGTCATGCCGCAGACCGGGTCGGTGACACTTGCCATGGCGTGCTCCTCCTCTTCATTGGGGGCTGCTTGGTGGGTTGGTTCGGCGGTGGAGACGCGGCCGGCGTGGTCGGGCCGAGGCGACGGTGACCTGGTGGTGGTCGACGCAGACGTCGAGGTGGTGGCTCCGGTAGGTGAGGGTGAGGCGAAGCTCGGCCAGCTCGTCGGGAAGCACCGGGTCGAGGCGAAGGACCTCGCCGCGGACTTCGAGGCCGCTGTAGCAACGGCCGAGGAGGTCGACGGTGCCGGCCATGGCGCCGAGGTGGACGCCCTCTCTGGTCGTCCCGCCCTGGGGCTCGCCGTCGACCAGGCGCCGGTAGTCGTCGTCGGTGATCTGCGCCGGAGGCTCCTGGCTAGGGCGGGCGGCGATCCCGTGGAACAGCTCGGCGAAGGTCTCGGTCCACGCCGACTCGTGCAGGCTGGCGGTGACGGTGAGCACCCCGTCGAGGTCGAAGAGCACGGCGTCGAGGTCAGCGAGGCACAGGCGCGGCGGCCGGCCTTCTCGCCGAAGACGAGGGCGGGTCGGACTCCCCGGTGAGGGGCGGGCACTGGCCCACCGCGTCGCCGACCACGAAGATCCCGCCAGCGGGATCGGCGAGGTGGGAGGAAAAACTCCCGCCGTGGAGGGCCCGGGCGGGAAAGTTCTACCCGGCCGGCCAGGGCAGCGAAGTTCGAGCCGACCACCACCGCCTCGTGGGTCTCCGCGACGCTCGTCATCGTCTTCTCCTCTCAGGCGATCTGCTCGCGCCCCGCGACATGGACCGGGCGGCCGACGGGGCTTGCAGGCCCCCCGTCGCAGGTCGCGGGTCCCGGGCGATGCGGGCCCGGCGCAGCCGGTTGGCGTTGGTGACCACCGACAGCGACGAGGCAGCCATGGCGGCGGCAGCGATCATCGGGGAGAGCACGACCCCGAAGAAGGGGTAGAGGAGGCCGGCGGCGATGGGGATGCCGGTGGTGTTGTAACCGAAGGCAAGCCCGAGGTTCTGGCGGATGTTTCGCATCGTGGCCCGAGAGATGCCGATGGCCGTCGCCACCCCGGCCAGCGACCCGGACATGAGCGTCACATCGGCCGCCTCGATGGCTACGTCGGTGCCGGTGCCGATGGCGAGCCCGACGTCGGCCTGAGCGAGGGCGGGGGCATCGTTGATGCCGTCGCCGACCATCCCCACCCGGCGCCCTTCGCCTTGGAGCCGGGCGACCTCGGACGCCTTGTCCTCGGGGCGCACCTCGGCGAGCACCCGGTCGATGCCGACCTGACGGGCGACGGCCTCGGCGGTGCGGCGGGCGTCGCCGGTGATCATGACCACCTCGAGGCCGAGCGACTTGAGCGCCCGGATGGCAGCGACCGAGTCGTCCTTGATGGGGTCGGCCACCGCCACCACCCCGGCAGCGCGTCCGTCGACGGCGACGAGCATGGCGGTCTTGCCTTCGGCCGAGAGCGTCCCGGCCCGCTCGGGCAGTCCGGCGAGCTCTACGCCAGCGGCCTCGAGCAGGCGGGCGTTGCCGACGAGCACCTGACGGCCCCCCACCTCGGCCCGCACCCCCTGGCCGGTCACCGACTCGAAGCGCCCGGCACTCGGCGCAGCGGCTCCTTGGTCACGAGCACCGCTCACGATCGCCTGGGCCAGGGGATGCTCGGAGTCGGCCTCGGCGGCGGCGACGAGGCCGAGGAGCTCCTTCTCTTCGAAGCCGGGCTCGGAGACGAGATCGGTGAGCGACGGATGCCCGGCGGTGATGGTGCCGGTCTTGTCCAAGACGACGGTGTCGAGGCAACGGGAGGTCTCGATGGCTTCGGCGTTGCGGAACAGGATCCCTGCCTGGGCCCCCCGGCCGGTGCCCACCATGATCGCCAGCGGGGTGGCGAGCCCGAGGGCGCAGGGGCAGGCGATGATGAGCACGGTGACTGCGGCGATCAGCGAGTAGGTGAACACCGGAGAGGGCCCCGTCACGTACCAGGCGGCGAAGGCGCCCAGGGCCACGAAGACGACGACCGGGACGAACACCGACGACACCTTGTCCACCAGGCGCTGGATCGGCGCCCGGGAGGCCTGGGCCCGGCGCACCATCTCGACGATCTGGGCGAGCACGCTGGCCGAGCCGACCTTGGTAGCACGGATCCGCAGCGACCCAGTGCCGTTGACGGTGGCGCCGACCACCTCGTCACCGGGGCCCTTCTCGACCGGGATCGGCTCGCCGGTGAGCATCGACTCGTCGATCGTCGAGCGGCCGTCCACCACCTCGCCGTCGACGGGCACCTTCTCGCCGGGACGGACGAGCACCACGTCGCCGGCGAGGACGTCTTCGATGGGGATCTCACGCTCTTCTCCGTCGCGCAGCACCCGAGCGGTCTTGGCCCGCAAGCCCAAGAGCACCCGGATGGCCTCGCCGGTGCCGGCCTTGGCCCGCACCTCGATGAGCCGGCCGAGCAGGATCAAGGTCAGGATGAAGCCGATCTCCTCGTAGTAGACGCCGCGCACCTTGACCGGGGCGACGCCCGGCACCAGGGTCACCACCACGCTGTAGAGGAAGGCGGCGAAGGTGCCGAGCGTGATCAGCGAGTTCATGTCGGCGCTGCGATGCGCCAGGCCGAGCCATCCGCTCTTGTGGATCGGCCAGCCGGTGAAGAACATGACCGGAGTGATGAAGGCGAAGGCGAACCAGTCGGGTGGCTCGTTGCGCAGCACGTACGGCAGCCACTCAGGCTTGAAGAAGTCCCACGCCAGCCCCCCGAAGAGCACCGGCACGGTGAGGACGGCCCCCACGATGACCCGCCGGGCGAGGTCCTTGATCTCGGCCCGGCGCTCGGCGGCCTCGGTGTCCTCGCCGGTGGCGGGCTGGGGGACCGCGCAGCAGTCGTCGACCATCGGCGGCACGACCACCGGAGCAGACGGCCTGGCCAACCGCCGCACCACCCGGGAGCGATGGGTGGGGGCCGGCTCGACCGCCGACGGCGCCGAACCGCCTGCGCCGTCATGGTCCGGCGCAGCGACGCCTACGACGCCCGGGGTGGCGACCAGCGACGCACCGTTGGCATCGGTCACCTCGAGGGTGCCGTGCAGCATGCCCATGCCGCAGCGGAACTCGTGTGAGCCCGGGCCGAGCGCCGGCACCTTCACCATCGTCGTCTCGTGCGCCGGAAGGGTCGCCTCGACCCCTGCATCTGGGATGACGACCCGCTCCGAGCACGCCCCCTCGTCGCGGCGGTCGAAGGAGATCCGCAGCGGCACGCCCGCCCCGGCGAGGAGGTGCGAGGGGTGGTAACCGCCGTCGACCACGACCGTCGCCCGCTGGAAGGCGCCTCCGGCGTCAAGCTCGGCGGCGGCGACATCGCCGGCAGCCTCGGGCGCCGGGCCATGCTGTGCCTGCGCACCGTCGCCTTCGGGCGCACCCCCAGCTTCGGCGCCGGGCTGTTCGACGACCAAGACGCCGTGGATCATGTTCATCCCACAGGCGAAGCCGTACTCGCCCGCCGACTCGACGGTGAGCTCCAAACTCGTCGGGGTGAAGGCGGGCAGCTCGGCGCTGGCGCCGAGGTCGGGGAAGACGACCTTGGAGGTGCAGTCGCCGGTCTCCTGGCGGTCGAAGGTCAGCCGGACCGGGATGCCGGCCCGCACCCGGATGCGGTTCGGGGAGTACCCGCCGCGCACGGTGACCTTGACCTCCTGGACCCCTCCGGCCACGGCAGCCTCGACGGTCTTCTTCGGCCCGAAGAACCACCACCCGAGCCCACCGGCGATGGCTGCGTCGGCTGCGATCACGGCTGCATCGGTCGGGTTCATCGCCGCACCTCAGTCTTCCTCCATCTTGCGCTGCTGTCGCGTGCTGTCACTTGTGGTGCGCACTTCGCCAGGTGCCTGGCTCGTGGCACGGGTCGCCGTCTCCGGAAGCCGGTCACCTCGTTCGGTTGGCGACCTCAGCGCTCCGGGCCACCGTGGCCGGCGCCGTGGTCCATGCCGCGCATCATGAGGGCCATCATCCCGACGCAGGCGACGGCGAAGAGCACCCAGGTGGCGCTGATCGTGCCCGCGGCGACCAGAGCGGCCACGATGATGATCATGGGGACGCAGCAGGCGAGCATCATCCAGTGATGGCGGCCGTGACCGGCGTGTCCGATCTCGTGGCCCTCGTGCCCTTCGTGGGCTGCCTGGTCGTGGCCGGAGGACCGGTCGAGGCCCCGGGCGGTCATTGCGGACTCCGCAGCCGGGCCGGGGTGTGACCCAGGCGGGCGTAGAGCGGGCAGTGACCGAGCGTCCCAGTCACCGCGAGGTCGAGCCCGGCGGCGGCGAGGAGCACCTCGAGCACGACGGCAAGGACCGACGCCGCCGTGGCGAGCAAGAGGGCGGCGGCCACGACGGCGCCCGTGCCGAGCACGATCCGCCCGGTCCGTTCCGCCGGCGTGATGTTGACGTGCGGGCGGTGCCACCTGCCCGCTGAGGAGCTGCCGGGGGTCCGCGCGGGTGCCGGCTTGCCGGCTGGTGGAGCTGTCCTGATGGTCATCCTCAGTACCTCCTTCGGCCGGGGCGCCCGGCCGCACGACCATCCTGGGACACCTGGCGCCCGTGCACATCAGGGCGGACTGCGGAACCTCTCCTGCGGCCAACTACCGATACCGGGTAGAGGGATGCCATAGCGTCCGTGGCCCCGGTCGAGGTGGGGCCCCTCTCGGGTCGGCCAGCCATCACCGCCGCACCACCAGGCGGAGGGAACGGGCCACCTCGTCGACGGCGTCGTCGTCGGCAGGACCTGGGCCGGCCCCCGAGCGGCACTGGCGGACGCGCTCGCAAAGCAGGCGGATCGTCACCTCCTGGAGGGCCCGGGTGGCCGCCGCGATCTGGACGACCACGGCCGAGCAGGGCTGGCCCGCCTCGATCATCCGCTCGATCCCACGCACCTGGCCCTCGGCGCGGCGCAGGCGGACCAGGGCATCGTGTGCGCCGGACGGGCACTGGCGCGCGACCCGCCGGTCGATGGGCGCGGGGGCGGGCGGCCCGCCTGCGAGCGCGGCGCGCGCCCGGGCGCTCACCGCCGGCCTGCAGCGGCAGTCGGCGTGGGGTCGCCGCCGATCAGCTCACGAAGGCACCAGCGCTCCTTGGGATCGATGTCGCCGCCAACCAGGCGCTCGTCGAGGATCTGGCTCGACTTCCGGTCCCGGTCGGTGCCGTCGGGGCGACGGGACCGGCTCAACACGACGAACCGCCTCGACCACACGGCGAGACCACAGAAGGCCAGTACGCCCGCCCAGATGAGGACGGCCACCCACCAGCCCCGGGTGCCTCCGTACCTCCATTCGAGAACAGCACCGCTCGGACCTCCTCTCGCCGGAGGACTCCGGCGAGAGGTCCATCGTCTGCTCGAGGGCGCCTGGGACGCATCCGGGGCGACTGCGGAGCCGGGCCAGCGGGCGATCACCGACCCTGGCGCGGAACCCCGACGTCGGCCGGCGCTCGGCCTCGCGCTGGCGAGCCGGCAGATCATCTGCTCAGGAGCTGTCCTCATCGAGGAGCCCGGCGTCGCGTGCCCGGCGGACCAGCTCGGCCCGGTTGTGCACGTCGAGCTTCTGGGAGATGTGCGCCCGATGGGTCTCGACGGTGCGGACCGAGACGTAGAGGCGCTCGGCGATCTCGGGGTTGGTGAGCCCGAGGGCGACCAGGCGGAGAACCTCGATCTCGCGCTCGGACAGCTCACCGCCTGGGCCCCCGAGATGGCCCGCCGGGGGCTCGGGGGCGAGAAGGGCGGCGCCGAGGGTGGGGTGCACGTACTGCCGGCCAGCGGCGACCTGGCGGACCGCCTGGATGAGCTCGACGTCGGCCGCCTCCTTCACGAGATAGCCCGCGGCCCCGGCCGAGAACGCCCGGCGCAGGTAGGCAACGTCGTCGTGGACGGTGAGGACGAGGACCCGGGTGGAAGGACTGGCTTGAAGGACCTCTGCGGTGGCGACGATGCCGCTGCTGTCGGGCAGCCCGAGGTCCATGACCATCACGTCGGGCGTGGTCGCGGCCGCCAGCGCGACCGCCTCCTTGGCCGTGCCGGCCTCGCCGACCACCTCGAGGTCGGCCTCGGCCTCGACGATGCGGCGAAGGCCGCTTCGCACAACGGCGTGGTCGTCGCACAGCGCCACCCGGAGCCGCTCAGCCAAGGGGGACCTCCAGGCGCACCGTCGTGCCCACTCCGGGCGCCGAGGCGAGCGTGACGTTGCCCCCCACGAGCTCTGCCCGCTCGGTCATCCCCTCGATCCCGAGGTGCGGTCGCGCCCCCGTGGCGACGGGATCGAATCCTGCCCCGTCATCCTCGACCACCGCCCGCAGGCGGCTCTCGGACAGCGAGACGGTGACCGAGGCGCCCGTCGCGCCCGAGTGGCGCACGACGTTGGTGAGGGCCTCCTGCACCACCCGGTAGACGACCGTCTCGATCGCCGCGGGGAGCCGCCCCTCGCCGAGACCGTGGGCGGCGAGCTCGACGGCGAGCGGGGAGCGAGCGGTGGTCTCGGCGACCAGTCGCTCCAGGGCGGCGAGCAGCCCCACGTCGTCGAGGACCGTGGGTCGCAGCTCGAAGGCGAGGCGCCGCGTCCGCGCCAGCGCGTCGGCGACAAGCCCGCGCACCTCCTCGGTGTGCGCGAGCGCGTCGGCGAGGTCGACGTCGGGGGCCCGAAGCGAGGACTCGACCAGCCGCAGCCCGAGCAGCACCGAGGTGAGCGCCTGGCCCACGTCGTCGTGGAGGTCCCGGGCCACCCGGGCCCGCTCCGCCTCCTGGGCGCCGAGGATCTCCCCCAGCATCTCGCTCCGGACCCGGTCGCGCTCCTCGGCCGCCACCAGCTCGACCAGCGCCGCTGCCCTCGAGCGCTCGGCTTCGACGAGGCGGGCGGCCTCGATCGCCCCGGTGGCGAAGGCAGCGAAAGCGGCCACGAGCGCCTCGTCGTCCTCGGTGAAGGGCCCGCCGGCCGCCTTCTCGGTCAGGTAGAGGCTGCCGTAGCGGCGACCGCGGCGGCGCACCGGCACCCCGAGGAAACTGCGCATCGGGGGGTGCCCGGGTGGGAAGCCGCACGAGCGGGGGTCGGCCCCGATGTCCTCCACCCGGACGGGCCCGGCGGCGGCGGCCACCTCGCCGAGCAGCCCCCGGCCCCGCGGTGGGGCGCCGATCCGGGCCTCGGTCTGCTCGTCGATCCCGTGGTGGACGAACGCCTCGATCACCCCCGCCTCGTCGTAGAGCGCGAGGCCCGCGTAGCGGGCACCGGCGATCGCCGCCGTGCCGTCGACGATCCGGTGCAGCACCGCCCCGAGTTCGTGCTCCTCGGAGAGCGCGAGCGCCGCGCCGAGCAGGTCCTGCAGCTGGTCTCGGCCAGGCTGGCCGGCAGGTTGGCGGCGTCGTACGGCGGGCATCAGTGAGACGGTAGCGCCCCCTCCGGCGATGGCCCGAGGCACCGCCGGCCGGGTCGCCCACGGGCGAGCCCTCGACGGGGGACGGAACGGCCAGTGGTCCGTAGCTTCCCGCAGCGGGCATCCGTGTCCCGAGCGGATGCGGCGAGCGGCCGAAGCCCGCATTCTGGAGTAATGAACCCAGACGTAGCGAGCAAGCCAGAAGCAGCGACGAGGGCGACGTGCGCGACTGCGCCGGTCGCGCCCTGGCCTCGGCCGACGGTGCTGGTCGGCATCCGTCACCGGGCGATGTCCCGACTCACCTGCGAGCTGCTCGCCAGGGAGCTGGGCTGGTCGATCCGTGAGGTCGGTACCGGCGAGATGCTCGTCGACGCCATCAGGCGCGAACGTCCGGACGCGATCGTGGTCGACGCCGGCGACTTCCCCGCCTGCTGCACGGCTGCCCTCGAGGCCTTCCCCCGCGACCGGGTGATCGTCGTCGGCCCCGAGCCCGACGAGCGCTACCGCACGGTGGCCCTCGGCAACGGCGCCGCGTCGTGGGTCGCCCGCGACCAGCTCGGCGACGAGCTCGTCACCGAGCTGCGGGCCGTGCTCGGCCACGAAGCAGCATCGTGGACGATTACGGACCGAGGTCCAGCAGCTCACCCCGATGCGCGCCGGCAGCCCAGCGGCCCACGATGAAGCCGAGAGGCAACGCCGACCCACCGGTACGGCTCGACGGGAGGAGGACCACCATGGCCGAACAGGCAGCCAAGACCCCAAAGGACTGCGCTTCGGCGTGGCCGAAGGACGCGCTCAGGGTCGCCTTCGGCGTCATCTGGGCCATCGACGCCACCCTCAAGTGGCTGCCCGGGTTCAAAGACAGCTACATGAGCACGATCATGGCCATCAGGGACGGCCAACCGCACTGGCTCCTGTGGTGGTTCGACTTCTGGATCAACCTCCAGCACCCCGCTGCCACCTTCTTCTGGGCCCTGGTGGCGACCGTCGAGTCGCTCATCGCCCTGGCGCTCATCCTCGGCGTGGCGAGGAAGCTCACCTACCTCGGCGCCATCGGCTTCAGCCTGCTCATCTGGGCGACGGCCGAGGGCTTTGGCGGCCCCTACACCGCCGGGTCCTCCGATATCGGCACCGGCATCATCTACGCGGTCGTCTTCACCGGCCTGTTGGCGCTCAGCTACTACGCCGGGGTTGCCCGCTACAGCCTCGACTACTACCTCGAGCGGCGCATCAGCTGGTGGTGGTGGATCTCCGAGATGCGCAGACCGGCCCCGGTCGAGCCGGCGACAGTCGTGGAGGCGGCGGTGACGGCCCTTTCGCCCTCGGATCACCACCCTCACCACCCCGAGAAGGTGGCACAGCGGATTGGCCACCTGGATCGGAGGTAGGAGGCAATGGCCCGCTGGAGACCGTACGACAGGGCCGACAGCAGCACGGTGGACAAGAGACCCCGATCGAGCTGGCGAAGGAGTGCGCCGCGCACCTCGAGGGCCGCGTCGCCGACCTGCTCACGGCTCGGCCCCACGGGGCCCCTCCGTGGGACCGGCGCAACCGGGTCGCCCACCCCGACCTCGCCCGGCTGCAGTTCCTGCCGCCCCGCCCGATGCCGCGGAGCGCTCGGGCCGGGGGACCGGGACGACTGGCCCAAGGCGATGGCGCCATCGCCGCCCAGATGCACTGGCTCGTCCGCGACGATCCGGACGCGCTCGGGCAGCTGCAGCTCGCCCGGCTGGTCCCTTTGGAGTCCGAGGTGACGCGGCGCCGGCCCCGGTGGCCTCACGGGGCCATGGACCTGCACCACGAGGCGCGGGCTGTGACGCTCCGGAGCGCCACGATGAGCGCCACCCGCCGCCGTGCCGGCGCTTCGAGCACCGACGAGGCGACGGGCGCTTGCGAGCCCGTCGTCGCGGGGCGCACGGGGGCAGCGTTCGACCTGCCGACCCGGCCGGCTCCCGCGGCCAAGACCTGGCGTCCCGACAGGGTCAGTGACGTCGGCATCCACCCCTCGCCATGTCACCCCTCAGAGGGTCGCACGACGACACAGAACAGGAAGGAGCCGGGCCGGTGGATGCAAAGACCATGACGACGCGGCATCCGCCTGCGGTCCGGATGGTCGCCTGGCTGTCCGGGCGGGTGAGGGCGACCACCGTCGAGGCCGACCTCCACGCCGGCATGGCCGCCTACGACGACCTGTCCGCGGCCGAGGATCTGCGTAGGGATCTCGCCTGGAGCGGTGCCGACCTGTGGTCGCTCGAGGCCGGTCCCTCCTCGCAGCTTCTCGCCACCTGGTGCGCGTTCGCCCTTCAGACGCTCGGTGAGCAGCTGGTGGCGTCGGAGTACGCAGCGAGGCCTCGCCTTGTTGGCTACCTGCCGGCCATGACTGCCCAGCAGGCAACCGTCTTCTTCGACGCCGGGCGGTCCTGGTCCGCGCGAGCCCGACGGGCGGCGGCCGATCCCGGCTACGACGTCGTCGCCGAGCTGGACCTGCCCGCAGGGCTGCCGACCTGGCGGCGGATGGAACCCTGCCCGGCCACCCATGTCGAGGCGATGCTTGTCGCGGGCCGGGCACTGCGTGACCGCGGCCAGGTCGCGCTCGCCGACTTCTCCGCCACGACGGTCCCTGCCGGCAAGGAGGGCGTCGCCGAGCGCCTCGGCGGCCTCTACGCCCAGGCCGACGCCGGCGTCGATCAGGCCGAGCACATGTGGCGGCCGAGCAGCGACCAGGCCCTCCACCGGGTGGTCGAGTCGACGCTACGCGGCGCGCTCGACCAGCTGTTCCGCCTCGGCCAGCTCCTCGCCCGGCCGAGCCTCCTCGAGGCCGCCGGCCCGAACCGCCCGGGACGTGCCGCGTCCCGGCTGCCAGGGGAGAGCGGCTTCGATCCGTGGTGCCTCTCGGACCCCGCCGCCGTGCGGTCCCTGCGAGGCGACTCTGCGGCACGCTTGGCACTCGAGCACCTCTGGCGGAGCGACCCCGATCCCGCCGCCACCCTCGCCCTGTTCGAGGAGGTGGTGCAGAAGGCCGCCGATGGCGCCATCGCACCGAGTGACGCCGAAGGCAGCTACTACTACTGCACCCCCTGGCCCACGATCTACGTCGTCCGCCGGCCGGTGGCGATCGCCGGGAGAGACCTCTTGCCGGGTGAGCGCTTCACCCTCGAGGTCTGCGTGGGCGGCGCTGATGCAGGCGGCGGTAATGGGTTCCGCCGCGGGTTGCTCGTGCGGTCGTTCCGCCCGACCTCCGAGCTGGGGTTCTGCGACCAGATGGACCGCCGGCCCGGCGGCGGCTCCTGCTGAGCATGGTTCGCGAGCAGTGCTTCGGTGGCCGATGGAAGGAGGACGTGATGCGTGAGCTCAGCACCGGGGCAGACGACGCCCTGCCGCTCGGCGAGCGGCTCAAAGTACGGCGCCGCTACGATCGGGTCGCAGCGATCTACGACCTCTACGACGCCCCCATGGACCTGGCCGGCGGCCGCAGCCGACGGCGCCGGGACCTCGCTCGGGCCTCCGGGCGAGTCCTCGAGGTCGGCATCGGGACTGGCCGCAACCTCGGCTCCTACCCCGAGACGGTGCACCCGGTCGGCATCGACCTGTCGGCGAGGATGCTGGCCCGCGCCGCCCGTCGCCTTGACGCTGCGGCGGCCACGACCACTCTCGCCCAAGCAGACGTCGAGCAGCTCCCCTTCCCCGATGCGACCTTCGACACCGTCACCGCCACCTGCGTGTTCTGCTCGGTGGCCGACCCAGTCGCCGGCCTGAGCGAGGCCGCCCGGGTCACCAAGCCGGACGGCAGGGTGCTCCTTCTCGAGCACGTCCGGCCCCGCGGCCGCCTGGGCGGCTGGCTCGCTGATATGGCGAGTCCAGTGTCGCGCCGGCTGTTCGGCCCGAGCCTCAACCGACGCACCGAGGAGAACGCCCGGATTGCTGGGCTCACGCTCCTCGACGTGCGCCGCAGCGGGGTCTGGCGGGAGATCGTCGCGTCGCCCTCCGGGCCCGAGCCGCCATCGCTTCAGCAAGGAAGCTGAACGAGCCACACAGCTTGGACAGCATCGTCGGTGATCTCGTCGCCGCGGTACCAGAACACCCGGCCGCCGAAGACGGGCGCGAAGCGATGGCAGCGCACCGGCACTTGGACTGGCCACCAGCTTCGGGCGGTGCCATCCCGCAGCAAGTAGCGCAACTCGTCGACGCCGAGGCGGCGCACACCCGGGGGGATGACGTTCGTCACAACGACCGGTTGTCGATGGCGCCGGGGGCATGGAGATGAAGGGCGTCTGGGGGATCGTGTGTCTGTCCGGCTCGCGGGGCCGGACTGGGCGGGTTCACAGCCTCACGACCTGGCGGATGGTGGTGGCCACCTCGTCGAGGCGGGCTTGGCCGTCCTCGCTTGAGGTCCGCGCGGCGACCAAGACGCAGCGGCGCAGGTGGTCGCTCAGCAGGCCGACGGCCACCTCCTGGAGCGCCCGGGTGGCCGAGGCCACCTGGGTTACGACCTCGGGGCACCAGCGGTCCTGCTCGATCATCTTCTGCAGGCCGCGCACCTGCCCTTCGATCCGCCTGAGGCGAACCAGGTAGTCGTCCTTGCCGGATGCGTAGCCTCGCACCGGGCGCGCTACGCGGGGGTCGGATTTCGGCGGGCTGCACTCGTGGGTGAGACGGGCGTCGGCGAGCGCCGTCATCGCCGGCCTCCCGTCCCGAGCGGATGCTCCGACGAAGGCGCGTCGGGTACGGCCGTGTCGATGCCGCCACCGCCGCGGATGTCGGTGCCGCCACCGCCGCGGATGTCGGTGCCGCCACCGCCGCGGATGAGGTCCCGCAGCCGCCGGTACTCTTCGGCGCCGATCTCGCCCCGGGCGAGGCGCTCGTCGAGGATGGCCTTCGTATCACTGGGGCCACGGGTCTGTTCGGGGCGCCGGGTGACGGTGGTCACGAAGTACCAGATCGCCCAGATGACAAGGCCCCAGAAGGCCACCATTCCCACAGTGCCAAGCAGCCAGCCCCACCAGTGCAACCCTCCTCCCCAGTACCACATCATGAGAACCACCTCCTTGCGGCCCGGAACGTTCCGAGCTCGTAGTTCCCAGCATGCGATCTAATACCCCTCCGGGGTAGGGCCATTGGTCACACGCCGCGGGCATCGTGACGCCTCGCATCCGGGACGAATGGCCCTACCCCCCAGGCGTACTGCACGCGCAACCTTGAGGCATGACCGCTTCTGTCGCCTCGAGGAGAGGGAGAGGAGGCGAGACGCATCGCTCGCACCGTCGCCCGCCGCCGTCGACGAGCGCGATCGCGCCTAGACACAGGAGGTGCCCGCACCATGACCCTCACCGCATCGCCCGCCCCCACCGCCCCCTCCCCGCAGCTCCCAAGGCGCCGCGGGCTCGTCGCGCTCATCGTCGCCGCCGGCCTCGCCGCCAGCGGGCTCGGCGCCGGGCTCGGCCTGTCGCTCGGCGGCTCGTCGGCCCCGAGCGGCACCTCGTCGTCCTCGGCCTACGACTACTACCAGTCGGCCGTGGACCGTTATGGGATCGGCTCGATGATGGGCGCCAACTACGAGTGGATGATGGGCCCATCCGGCTATAGCTGGATGATGGGCGGGGCGAACGCCCCCGCCTGGATGCGCGGCCAGGACCTGCCCGGCTTCATGATGGGCGCGGGCGGCGATCCCGGGAAGGTGATGGGCCGGCTGTTCGCCGACGCCCCCGGTCCCCGGGTGAGCCCGGCTCAGGCCGCCCGGCTCGGGTACGCCGCGCCGGCCGGAGCGACGGCCGATCACGGGGCGAACCGCCTCGTCTTCTCCACGACGAGCGTCGACCTCGTCGTGCTCGCCAGCCCCTCGATGCCAGGGGAGAGCTTCCGAATCGCCGGCATGATCAACCCGGTCGTCGTTGTCCCTTCGGGCGCGGAGGTCCGCATCGAGCTCGTGAACGCGGACGGCGACATGGCCCACGGGTTCGTCGTCGCCGCCCAGGGCGCGGCGTCCTCGCCGATGCCGATGATGACCGCCGCGCCGGCGTTTCCCGGCGCCGCACTCTGGTTCCTCGGCGAGTCGACCTCGGCCGGCATGCACACCGGCACCCTCAGCTTCACCGCCTCGACGGCCGGCACCTACCAGTACCTCTGCCCGGTCCCCGGCCACGCGGAGGAAGGCATGGCCGGTACCTTCGTCGTCTCGCCCGCCCGCTGAGCCAGCAAGCCCACCATGTCGAGCCGACCATCTCCGCCGGGGCGCCGACCCCGCGCTGCCATCACGCCCGAGCGACGGCCCACCAAGGCGCAGCGCCATGAGGCCCGCCACGTCGAGCGGGAGCGGGCGCGCGCGGTTGAGCACGCCCGGCGCCGTCACCGGCGGGCGCTGCTCTGGGTCGCCGGCGGTCTCGCCGTGCTCGGCGTCGTCGGCGGGCTCTCAGGCAGCCTGCTTGGCGGGTCGACGCCTTCTGGGCGTGGGACGAGTAGCGAGGTGCTGCCGCCACCGGTCGCGGCAGGCTCGGCTGACGTCCAGTCCGCCGCGCTCGCCGTGGCGAACCCCTCGGGGATCCCCGGCGTCGTCGCGTACGACACGACCGGCTGGCCGGCTGGCCGCCACAACGGGCCGATCGACCGGGCGCTGCCCCACGTCCATGTCCCCGGCCCAGTTGCCTATTCGGTTACCCCGCCTGTCGGCGGCGACCACAACGCCACGTGGCTCGACTGCGGCGTCTACGACCGACCGGTCCCGCCCGAGCGGGCCGTGCACGACCTCGAGCATGGGGCGGTCTGGATCACCTACCGCCCGTCGCTGCCCGCCCGACAGGTCGCTGAGCTGCGGGCCTTTGAGGCCCGCCAGTCCTTCGTCGGCTCGACCGGGTCGCGCTACGTCGACCTCTCTCCCTTCCCGGGGCTCTCCTCCCCGATCGTCATCTCGTCGTGGGGCTTCCAGCTCCGGGTGACCTCGCCAGGCGATCCCCGCCTCCAGCGCTTTGTCGACGCCTTCCGTGTCAGTCCGACCTACAGCCCCGAGTACGGCGGGGAGTGCAACGGCGGGGTCGGCACGCCGATCGCTGCGTAGGCCCCTCGTTCCCTGTGCGGTGCGATCGGGCTGTCGACAGCGCGCCGGTCGTCCGTCTGTCGTCGTGCAGGGCGGCGGACCGGCCACGGCGGGCCCGCCGCCGAGGTTCGAGCCCCTCCCCGAGCCGGCGGCCTCACCTGACTCACCTGACGGTGACGATCTCGGCGACGTAGCCGGCAACGGCGACGAGGAAGCCGACCGCCATCAGGTAGGAGGCGCCGCTGGTCTGGCCGCCCAGGAGGAAGAGCAGACCGCCGAGCCCGGCGACGAGGATGCCCGCAAGGCCAGCGGCGGCGCAGCCGACGGCCCGCCGTCCCCACGGGAGCGCCATCGCGAGCGCGAGCAGTGCGCCACCAGCGAGGACCATCCCGAGCATCATGTGGGCCATCACGAGCGGCCCGGTGCGCATCATCGCGGCCATGCCGGCGCCGACGGGGGGGATCGTCACGTACAGGTTGAGCGCCATGCCCAGCAGGAACTGCACGGCCAGCAGCCCGAGCATCCCGAGCGGTGCAGCGATGCTCGCTGAGCGAGCGGCGGGGGCGGGAGCCCGCCACGAGCGGGTTGTGCGGGGCCCCGAGTGGTGGCCTCGGGCGGCGGCGGGGTCGCTCGGGTCGGCTTCGCTCACGTCCCCCGGGCCTTCGGTGGCGGGAGCAGCCACCGGAGGTGCTCGGTGTCGCCGAGGAGCGCGAGGCGTCGCCAGAGGACGGGGTTGTCGGTGGACTGGCTGGCGTGACAGGCGATCGCCGTTACCTGCCGGGCTCGGTCCACCGCGACGGTGAGGTCGAGCTCGTCGGGTCGCCGCCCGACGAAGCT
>JAJZZB010000185.1 GCA_021797795.1 Actinomycetes bacterium
ACGATGCCCCGCCCTACAACGACGGCATGCTCTGGCAGGCTGCGACGGCGATGCGCTTCGAGATCGTGGGCGGCGAGGCGACGCGGCCGGGCCCCGGCGGCAAGGGGACGAGCGCGGTCCTGCCGCTCGGTCCACCGGAGATGTTCGAGCTCTTCACCTTCGGCACCAAGGGACGCGACAGCCCGCTCCCGCTGCCGCCGTTCGACAACCTGACCCTCGTGGACCTCCGTGAGTTCCTCGGGCGCTGGCACGTCGCCACCGTCCTCGTCGACCCGGCCGTCGGCTACGGCACGACGCAGGTCATCCAGTACCTCACGGCCGCCTTCGGCCGGTCACCTGTGCAGTCGGGCGGCATGGACGTCTGGTACCACGCCGACCGCTGACCGGTCGGTCTCCGGCGCTGGCCAGCCGTAGCATCTACGAGGTGGAGGCTGCTGGGCACATCGCCAGGGTCACCCGCCTCGTCCGCTCCGCGCTCGCCGAGCTGCTCGACCAGTCGAGGCCGTTCGGCCGGCTCGCCCTCGTGCACAGCCTGCAAGGTGCAGGGAGCACGCTCATCACGATCTCGCTCGCGGGCTCGCTGTTCTTCTCGATATCGCCGCACGCCGCCGAAGGCAAGGTCCTGCTCTACCTCGTCTTGACGATCGCTCCGTTCGCCCTCGTCGGTCCGGCGCTGAGCCCACTGCTCGACCGCGGGCGCCAGGCGCGGCGGGTGTCGGTCGCCATCGCGACGAGCGGCACGGTGCTGCTCTGCCTCGGCATGGCGCGAGACGTCCACTCGCTCCTGCTCTTCCCGGAAGCCTTCGGCGTGCTCGTCTTGTCGAAGCTCTACCTCGTCGCGAAGTCGTCCCTCGTGCCGTCCATGGCCGCACCGGGAGACGACTTCGCGATCGCGAACGCGAAGCTCGCCGTGCTCGCGTCGGTGTCGGGGTTCGCGGCGTTCCCCTTCGGCCTCGCGTTCTTGCAAGCCGGCCCGAGCTGGGTGCTCGGCCTTGCCGCCGTCGTGTTCCTCGCGGGCACGGTCGCCGCCTTGCGGCTGCCGCGCACGTCCGGCGCCGTCACCGTCGCGTCGGTGCCGGGCGAGCCGGCCGATGCCGGGGTCGCACAGCGGGCGGGGCGTGCCGGCCACGGGCGCGTGAGCCTGCGAGAGCTCCGCGAGGCCCGGCGGCGAGAGGGGCGGCGGCTCTACCCGAGCCACGTACTCGCGGCGATCAGCGCGATGTCGGTCGCCCGCGCCTCGGTCGGCTTCGTCGAGTTCTTCCTCGCGTTCGGGTTGCGCCGCGCGCACGCCGCGACGTGGTGGTACGGCGTGCTGCTGATCGCGACGGGCGCAGGATCGCTGCTCGGTTCGATGCTCGTGCCCCGGCTCCGGCGGCAGCTCTCCGAGGACCGGATCATCGCCTCGGCCCTGATCGCCATGGCTGCCGGGAGCGTCGCCGCGGCGATCGTCGGCGGGCTGTGGGCCCAAGCCCTGCTGACCTTCGTCGTCGGCGCGGGCCCGACCAGCGCGAAGCCCGCGCTCGACTCGATCGTCCAGCGCCATGTCCCGCCCGCCCTGCTCGGCAGGGCCTTCGGCCGGATGGAGACGCGCCTGCAGCTGTTGTGGGTCGGCGTCTCGCTCGTCGCCGTCGTCATCCCGTTCCCCTTGTTCGCCGGCGATCTCGTCGTCGCGCTCGGCTGCGGTGTTGCGGGGGTCTCCTACGCCTCTGCCCAGTCCGCCGCGGGCCGCCGCGCGCGCCGCAACCGGACGCGTGCGACCGGCTCGGCTGCTGCGTCCCGGGCCGAGCCGGCAGATCCCGACTCCGCCTAGCGGGACCTTCCGGGCTACGCCGCTCAGGTGAGCTCAGCCTTTCCGAGAACTTTCTTCCAAAAAACCCTCTGACCAGCGCGTTTGCCCTGCTCAGAGGCTCGCGATTTGTTGCCAGAGGGTGTATTACCTAATGTATGGCTTCGATCACCTCCAAGACGATCAGCGGGCACACCTACTACTACCTGGTCGAGTCGGCCCGGGTGGGCGGCAAGCCCCGGATCGTCTCCCAGCGCTACTTGGGCAAGGCGTCCGACATCGAGGCAGCGATCGACGGGGCGACGGTGATGCCCGATCGCACCCGCCATCTCGCCTTCGGCGATGTGGCTGCGGTGTGGGAGATGCTTCGACGACTCCGTGTCGCAGAGGTGATCGACGAGGTCGTCGGTGCTCGTCGTAGCGATGCCGGCGCGTCGGTCGGGACCTACATCGCTCTCGCGACGCTCAACCGGGTGGTCGATCCCTGCTCGAAGCTCGCCTTCTCGGCGTGGTGGGCGAAGACCTCCGGCGACCGGTGGCTGCAGCTTCCCGCCGGAGCGCTTGACCACCGGCGCTTTTGGGAGGCAATGGACGCGATCGGAGACGAGCAGATCAACGAGATCGAGCGCCGCATTGTGGCGGCCATGGTCGAGACCTTCCAAGTCGACTTGTCGGGTCTCGTGCTCGACATGACGAACTTCGCCACTTGGATCGACTCGGGCAACGAGCGCGCCCCGATCGCGCGGCGAGGACACTCGAAGCAGAAACGCAGTGACCTGCGCATCGTCGGTCTCGGGCTTGTGGTGTCCACCGACGGGGCTGTACCGCTCGTCAGCCATGCCTATCCCGGCAACAAGCCCGATGTCACCCAGTTCCCGGTGATGGTGGCCGAGCTCGTCGGCCGCTTCGGGGTGCTGTTCGATGACGGGGACGAGCGCGAGCACGATCGCCTCACCTTGGTCTACGACGCCGGACAGAACTCCGAGAACAACTACGAGCTGCTCGACGGCGTACCGCTGCACTTCGTCGGATCGCTCCCACCGTCTGACCATCCCGACCTCCTTGGCGTCGCAAAACATCGCTACAAGACCGTCGACAACGAGGCCTTTCCTGGTCTCGTCGCCTTCGAGACCAGGAAGATCGTCTTCGGCAAAGAGCGCCGCCTGGTCGTTTGCCACTCAAAGGGACTCCACGACAAGCAGTCCCGGGGCTTCGACCAGACCCTCGCCAAGGCCACCCGCCAGCTCGGAGAGCTCCAGGCTCGCCTCGCCAGGGGCAGAACCCGAAAGTCGAGGGAGAAGGTGGAGGCCGAGATCGCTGCCATCGTGGCCCCGCGCTGGGTGTCACGGGTGATGGCGACCACGCTCACCGGCGAGGACCCCGCCGAGCTGCGTCTCAGCTTTCACACCGACGACAAGGCCCGCGCCGCGCTCGAAGAGGAGCTGTTCGGCAAGCGGATCCTGTTCACCGACAAGACGCCCGGCGAGGCACCAACCGCCCAGATCGTCGCCGAGTACCGCTCCCAGGAGTCAGTCGAGGGCGACTTTCGCCAGATGAAGGACCCGAAGGTCGTCTCGTTCTCCCCGATGTTCCATTGGACCGAGCAGAAGATCCGGGTCCATGTCTTTTACTGTGTGCTCGCCCTCATGGTCGCCCGGCTCATGGTCCGCGACGCCGACCACGCGGGGATGCACCTGAGCGTCCGGGAGCTGCTCGGCACCCTGGCCGGCATCGAAGAGACGCTGATGCTCTACCAGGGCGAGCGAGGACGGCCCCGTGCCCGGCGGATGCTCACCGAGATCGATCCCACCCAGCGCCGCCTCTACGACCTCTTCGGCCTCGACGCCTACGCCCCGAAACGCTGAGCCAGACCGAGAGTTAGGTACTACAGACCGACACCGCGAAAACAACCCTCCACCTGGGTAAATGGCGTTCCCTCACGGGATAGCCCGGAAGGTTCCGCTAGCGGGTCTGCCGTGGCGCAGCTGGGATCTGCGGGGACGGTCCCGTGGATAGGGTGGGCCAGTGGCGCAGACCGAACGCGAGGCGATCGCGATGCTCGAGCACCTGCTGCCGAAAGCTCCGCGCGGCGAGACCTGGCTCGGCGACGACGCCGCCGTGCTCGGGGGCCCCGGAGGGTCGACCCTGCTGCTCGCGACCGACGCCGTCGTCGACGGCGTCCACTTCGATCTCCGGTGGTCGAGCCTTGCAGACGTCGGTTGGAAGGCACTGACGGCCAACGTCAGCGACATCGCGGCGATGGGCGGCGAGCCCATCGCGAGCGTCGTCGCGGTCGCGGGCGCGTCGGCCGCCGACCTCGAGCTGCTCTACGAGGGGTTGGTGGACGCCGCGGCCACCTACGGCTGCCCTGTCGTCGGTGGCGACCTGTCTGCGGCAACCGAGCTTGTCGTGTCCGTCGCCGTGCTCGGGACGGTGCGCGGCGTGTCCCCCGTGCTGCGCTCGGGAGCGCTCGGTGGCGACACGCTCTTCGTGACCGGAGCGCTCGGGCGCTCGGCTGCCGGGCTGCGTCTGCTGAGCGGCGACCAGGTGCCCGACGACGAGTGCGTCGGCGCACACAGGCGGCCGGTGGCGCGCCTCGAGCAGGGCTCCTGCGCCGCGCGCGCGGGCGCGCGGGCCATGATCGACGTGTCCGACGGGCTCGCGATCGACCTCGACCGCCTCGCCTGCGCGTCAGGTGTGGGGATCGACCTCGCCGACGTACCCGTCGCGCCTGGCGCGACCCTCGAGGAGGCGCTCACCGGCGGGGAGGACTACGAGCTCGCCTTTGCCGCCGCGGACCCGGAACGGGTCGCGGCGCACTTCGCCGCAGAGGGTCTCGCGTGCCCGCTCGCGATCGGGACGTGCACGGCGGACCCGTCGACCCGCCGGCTCCGGGGCGAGAGGCTCCAGGTGGCGGGCTACGAGCACCGCCTCGACTGAACGCGCCGGCCGGTATCCTGCTCCGATCGCCGCCGTGCTACGAGGCGCGCTCGGCGGGGGACCGACGCGGCGGCTTGGTGACCTTGCCCGCCCGGATGCACGAGGTGCACACGTGGAGACGCCGAGGCGCGCCCGCGACGAGGGCTCGAACGCGCTGGATGTTGGGGTCCCAGCGCCGCTTGGTGCGCCGGTGGGAGTGCGAGACGTTCATGCCGAAGTTCGGGCGTTTGCCACAGATCTCACAAACCGCTGCCACGACGACCTGCCACCTCGCTCGCGCTCATCACGCCTCGTCCACGTCCATCGCGTCCCGACGAGCCCCCACTCCTGGCTCGTCCCGAAAGGCCCTGCCCGGGGGGTCGGCGCATGAGGTTACCATCCTCCGCCATGGACCGGAGCGCCGCGCCCAGCTGTCACGTGCTCGACGCGCGGGGCGTCGCCGAGGCGGTCGTCATCGCACGCGACCTCCTCGCGCTCCACCAGGCGACCATCAACCGCTTGAACGTCTACCCGGTGCCCGACGGCGACACGGGCACGAACATGTTGCTCACCGTGGGATCGATCGTGGAGGAGATCGGGCCGCTCGAGTCCGTCGGGACCGGGTCCCACGCGATGAAGGCGGTCTGCAAGGCAGTGGCGCACGGCTCGCTGATGGGTGCCCGGGGCAACTCCGGGGTCATCTTGTGCCAGGTCCTGCGCGGTCTGTCCGGTCCGCTCGCGGAGTCGGTCGACGGCAGGGCGCACGCCGACGCCGTGGCCCGCGGGCTCGTCGCGGGGGCGGAGGCGGCCCGCGCGGCAGTGC
Source organism: Actinomycetes bacterium (assembly GCA_021797795.1). GTDB lineage: Bacteria > Actinomycetota > Acidimicrobiia > Acidimicrobiales > Bog-793 > JAKACF01. The sequence continues at coordinate 5,529 of JAJZZB010000185.1, forward strand.
TCCGGCCTGTCGACGGCACGATCCTGTCCGTCGCCGACGCGGCCGCTGCGGCGGCTTCG
>JAJZZB010000027.1 GCA_021797795.1 Actinomycetes bacterium
GCGCGCTGCTGGCGGGTGGCGTCACAGGCCAGCTCCACGCCCCCCAACCGCTCGGTGAGGGCGGCGGCCGCCTGGCCGGCGTCGCCGCAGATCCCCACGGTGACCTTCTTCACCAGCCCGAGCGCCTTCGGGTCGGCGTCGATCTGGATGATCCGAGCCTTCGTCGGCCAGTACTCGAGGCCGTGCTGTGGCAGCGTGCCGAAGGGACCGAGCCGGGTGCCGAGGGCGATGACCACGTCGGCCCGCGACAGCAGCTTCATCCCGGCCTTCGACCCCTGGTAGCCGAGCGGCCCGCACCATTGTGGGTGGCTGGCAGGGAAGGAGTCGTTGTGCTGGTAGCTGTTCACCACCGGGCAGCCGAGCCGCTCCGCCAGCGCCTTCGTCTCCTCGACGGCGTTGGCCATCACGACGCCGCCCCCGGCGATGAGCACCGGGAACTCGGCCGAGGCCAGCAGCCGGGCTGCCTCGTCGAGGCTGGTGGATCCCCCTGGGCCCCGGTTGATCCGTTGGGGCCGGGGTATCTCCGTGGTGATCTCGCCATAGAAGAAGTCACGGGGGATGTTGAGCTGGGTGGGGCCCATCTCCGACATGGCGCGGTCGAAGCACCGGCCGGCCAGCTCGGCCATGCGGGCGGGGTTGTTGACGTGGCCCTGGTACTTGGTGAACTCCTGGAACATCGGGAGCTGGTTCGCCTCCTGGAACCCTCCCAACCCCATGCCCATGCTGCCGGCCTCCGGGGTGATGATGACGACCGGGCTGTGCGCCCAGTAGGCGGCGGCGATGGCGGTGACGCAGTTGCTGATGCCGGGCCCGTTCTGTCCGACCACCACGCCGTGGCGACCGCTCGCGCGGCTGTAGCCGTCAGCCATGTGGGCGGCGCCCTGCTCGTGCACAACCGGGATGAACCGGATCCCTGCCGGGGCGAAGATGTCCATGGCGTCCATGAAGGCTGAGCCCATGATGCCGAAGATGTCCGTGACGCCATTGGCCGCCAGGGTCTCCACCAGCGCCTCCGACGGGGTCATCTGCTGCACACCCTCGACGGGGCCGCGCTGAGCGCTTGCACTGCCAGTCATCAGGGTCCTCCTCTGGCGATCGAACGTTCCGGTTTTCGAGACGAAAACTACTTATGTTTGAGACTTCAGTGGTACGTTATGGGTATGGCTGCCGTGGGTCAAGGCCAGATGGGCAGGAACGGGACGCTCGGCGTGGTTTTGCGCAGGGCCGAGCCGCTGGTGCCAGCGGAGGGCGACAGCAGGCGTGACGCCACCCCGGGGCTGCGGCTGTTCGGCTTACTCGAGGCTGTGGCAGACAGCTACCGGCCATTTACGCTGCAGTCGATGGTCGAGGCCACGGGCCAGCCCAAGCCGACCGTTCACCGCATGCTGCAGCAGCTCGAGGGCGCTGGGATACTGCAGCGCCAAGGCGACGGCAGGCACTACACGACAGGCGTGCGCCTCCGGCGCCTGGCGGAGCAGCTGCTCCTGAACGACAGCTACCACGGTGCCCGCCACGCCGTGCTGCGCAGCCTCGTCGACGAGATCGGCGAGAGCTGCAACATCACCGCGCTCTCGGGCGACGAGGTCGTCTACCTCGACCGCGTCGAGACACCCGAGCCGCTGCGCTTCCACCTCCGCCCCGGGTCGCGTGTGCCGTGCCACGCGACTGCCAGTGGCAAGATGTTGCTCGCGCAGATGGAGGTCGCCCAGCGCCGCCAGCTGCTCGATCATGTGCCGTTGTGGCGCTGTACCGACAATACCATCACGGATCTCGGCGACCTCGAAGAGGAACTGCTCAGGGTCCGCCATGAGGGGTTCGCAATGGACAACGAGGAATTCCTCCCGGGGCTCATCTGCGTCGCGGTGCTCGTCCCCGGCCTCGGGCGTGGCCGGCGCTCCACTCTTTGCATCGCGGCGCAGGCTCCGGTGGTCCGGTTCCCGCCCGAGCGGGCGCCGGAGCTGCTACCGGCGCTCCGGCGGGCGGCGATCGCCGTCGGCGACATCGAGGCCGATGTCCCGGCGAGCGGTCGCGGGTCTGCCAGTGGCAAAGGCGCACCGTGAGCGGACCGGCTGCGCGCCCACCCGCGGACGATGGCCCGACCTGCACCGTGTCGGTCCGCCGGACCTTCGGAATCGACAGCGACCTCGTCGTGCCGGCCTTCGCGGAGGCGAGCGAGCACGTGCCGGAGGTCGACCCTTGCTTCTGCTTTGACCGCGACCTCACCCTTGCCCTGCTAGCCGGCTTTGCCCACAACCGGCGCGTGCTCGTCCAGGGAATGCACGGCACGGGGAAGACGTCGCACGTCGAGCAGGTGGCGGCCCGCCTGCGCTGGCCGTGCGTTCGCGTCAACCTGGACGGCCACATCACCCGTATGGACCTCGTTGGGCGCGATGCCGTCGTGGTCCGTGACGGCCGGCAGGTGACAGAGTTCCGCCAGGGCATCCTCCCATGGGCGCTGCAACGCCCGGTCGCCCTCGTCATCGACGAGTACGACGCCGGGCGCCCCGAGGTGATGTTCGTCATCCAGCGGGTCTTGGAGCGTGACGGCAAGCTCGCCCTGCTCGACGAGAACCAGGTGCTCCAGCCCCATCCCGCCTTCCGCCTGTTCGCCACCTCGAACACCGCGGGTGCAGGTGACGTGAGCGGTCTCTACCGCGGCGCCCAGCGGTTGAACCACGCCCAGCTCGACCGGTGGGACGTCGTCGCCACCCTCGACTACCTGCCCGCCGAGGCCGAGATCGGGATCGTTCGGGCCCGCGTCCCAGCCTTGGCCGGCGAGGACCATCGGCCACTTGTCAGCTCCATGGTGGCCATGGCTCGCCTGACGAGAGAGGCCTTCCGGGCCGGCGACCTGTCGACGCTCATGTCCCCCCGCACCGTCATCTCGTGGGCCGAGAACCTAGAGCTCTTCGGCGACGTCGGCGTCGCGCTCCGACTGTCGTTCGCCAACCGGTGTGACACCGCCGAGCGCCGGGTGGTGAACGAGCTCTTCCAGCGGTGCTTTGGCGACGAGCTACTCGACACGGCCCAGGCGGTCGCCGCCCGGTGACCACCGGGTGGCAGAGGTGACGAACGCGCCGATCCAGGCGCCCGTCGCGCAGGCACACCGACAACAGCAGATGGACTGGCTGTGCGCGGTGGCCATTCGGGCACTGAGCGGCGATGTCCGGGTGCACCTGCGGGGCCGGCAGCTCTTCCGTGACGGCCGGAGGCTGTCCCTCCGCGCCGCCCACGTGCACCCGGACCCGGCGGCCGACGATCTCGGGTCTTTTCGCGGGGCGGCCGACGCGATGGCGCTTCGGCTGCGGTGGTCGGACCTGGCGGCCCATGAGCGACGCTGTCCCGCGGACGCCACGACCCGCCTGCTGTTCGACCTGTTCGAGCAGTACCGCGTGGAGTCGCTGGTCGACCCAACCATGACCGGCATGGTCGCCAACCTCCGTCATCGGCACCGCGAGTGGTCCCTCGCGTTCCATCGCTCGGGACTCACCGGGACCGAGAGCGGTCTCCTCCTCTTTGCCACGGCCCAGATGTGTCGCGTCCGTGTCTGCCGCGAGCCCTACTTGGCCGAGACCGAGGATCTGCTCGAGAGCCCGCGGTTCACCCTGGCACCGATCATCGGTCGGTATGTGACCGGGATGGCAGCTCATCGCCACGACCAGGCGCTCTACGGCGACCATGCGCTGGCAGTCGCCCGGACGGTGCGGGCAATGCTCCCCGAGGTTGCGGAGCTCGGGCCGGCTGATGGGGCGTCGCCGACCGATCGTGCCGCGCCCAGGTTCACGCTCTTCGCCGACCTCGACGACGGGGCGGGCGACGGGGCGGCTGCAACGGGAACCGGCCCGGCGCCAGGCGGAGGAGGCACCGGTTACGGCGCCTTCACGACGGCTTACGACCAGGTTCTGCCGGCGACAGAGGGCCTGCGACCCATGCTGGTCGAGGCGTACCGCCACCGGCTCGACCAGCTGGTCGCCCAGCAGGGCATCGATCTCGGGCGCATCTGCCGTCGGCTGCTGGCGTTGCGCCCCGAGCCGGTGCTGTCCGGGTGGGAGTCTGCCCAGGAGCGGGGCCAGGTAGACGGACGCCTCGTGAGCCGGCTCGTCACCTCCCCCGGGGAGGCGAGCATCTTCCAGCTCGAGCGCCACGACCCGGTTGCCGCTTTGGACGTCACCATCCTCGTGGACTGCTCGGGCTCAATGAAGGTGCACGCCCAGGCAGTGGCGGTGCTCGTTGACGTCCTCAGCCGGGCACTCGACCTCGTCGGAGCTGACTGCGAGATCCTCGGCTTTACGACCGGGGCCTGGAACGGCGGGCGAGCACGCCGCGACTGGCTCCGAGCCGGCCGCCCCCGGCGGCCAGGAAGACTTAACGAGGTCACCTACCTGGTGTTCCAGCAGTCGGGCACGCCATGGCGCCAAGCGCGCCGCCCCATCGCCACGCTGCTGCACGAGGAGCGTTACCGCGAGAGCGTCGACGGCGAGGCGGTCGCGTGGGCGGCCTGCCGCGCCGAGGCGCGGGCGGCACCCGGCGCCGTGCTGTTGGTGGTCTCCGATGGCAGCCCTATGGACAGCGCCACGGCCCTTGCCAACGACGACCGTGTCATTGACGACCACTTGGCCGAGGTGGCGGCCGACATCGAGGCGGTCGGCGCTATCGGTCTTGGAGCGGTCGGCACCGGCGTAGACCTCACGCCCTGGTATCGCCACTCCCGGATCCTCGACCTCTCCCGCGGGATGCGCAACGCGGTCATGGACGACGTTCTCCACGTACTGCAGATCGCTCGGGGGTGAGCCCTGTCGATGGCGTCCGGGAGGCCGGGTCATTGGGGCCGCCTCCGGCCGGCGACACTCCCGTTCAGGCCCTGGGGACCGTGGGACGGCGAGGGCGCTGCTCGGAAGCCCGCTCACCACGGGCGACAGCGTGGCCACCAATGTCTGGCAGCCGGGTCGCCGACCTCGCGGTCCATCGCGAGAGCCATGTCGACCGCGCTGCGGGGGAAGCCCTGCAGGTACCTGTCGAGGTTTCGTGCAACAGGTCTCGCACAGCGAGCGGTCCGCGGCCCGGCGACCCCCGAGGGTCCGTGAGGTCGACCGCGGCGTCCTTGAGCCCCAGCTCTGTCGTCGGGGTCGGGCGCCAAGCGCACCAGGGCCTCCGCGATACAGGACATCGCCAGCCGCCGGAACGCGTCTTCTGGGGTGCAACCCTGGCCCAGCGCGCGGGCGTTGGTCGATCTTCCCGGCGAGGCGCGCCAAGGCACGGACGCACATCGCACTGGGAGCCAGTGAGCTAGACAGGGGCCTATGGCGGGCTGCACGCGGCGGTGGCCGGTCCACCCCGAGGGTTCATCCCAAGCCCACGAGAAGACGAGCGATCCCGACTCCCACCTGCGGCGGGCTGGCCTCGCCGCGCCCGGCCAGGAGCGAGGCGGACAGGTCGTGTGCTGCGACGTCTTCTTCGTCTCGGGTCGGGGTGAGCCCGAGGGCTGTTCGGAGGGGACGGCCCACAGCCTCGGGCCGCACGACTGACATGCGCCTCCCGGTCGACCCTCCCGTGGCCCCGATGCTCGCCAGAGCGGCCCACGCCCTGCCCGAGGGCGACTTCTTCTACGAGCCGAAGTGGGACGGCTTCCGCTGCATCGTCTTTCGCGACGGCGGCGAGCTCGAGCTCGGCAGCCGCAACGAGCGGCCCCTCACCCGCTACTTCCCCGAGATCGTCTCGGAGTGCCTGGCCCGCCTGCCCGAGCGCTGCGTCGTCGACGGCGAGATCGTGATCGCCGGCGACGGTGGTCTCGACTTCGACGCCCTCCTGCAGCGCATCCACCCGGCAGCGTCCCGCGTCGCCCGCCTGGCGGCCGAGACGCCCGCCTCCTTCGTCGCCTTCGACCTCCTCGCCCTCGGCGACGAGGACCTCCGCCAGCGTCCCTTCGAGGCCCGCCGGCGCCTCCTTCTCGAGGCGCTCGGCTCGGCCGGGGCGCCGGTCCACGTCACCCCGGCGACGCGGGCGCTCGAGGTAGCGCGGGAGTGGTTCTCCCACTTCGAGGGCGCCGGCCTGGACGGCGTCGTCGCCAAGCCGGCCGGGCTCGGCTACCTGGAGGACAAGCGGGCCATGACCAAGGTGAAGCACGAGCGGACGGCGGACTGCGTCGTCGCCGGCTTCCGCTGGCACAAGACGGCCGGCAGGGTCGGCTCGCTCCTGCTCGGCCTCTACGACGGCGCCGGCCGGCTCCAGCACGTCGGGGTCACCTCGGCCTTCACCGACGCCCGCCGGCTCGAGCTCGTCGCCGAGCTCGAGGCCTACCGCGCCGGCGCCGGCGAGGGCCATCCCTGGGTGGCGGCAGGCGACGGCGGCCCGGCGCGGGTGCCAGGCGTGAACAGCCGCTGGAACGCCGGCCGGGACCTCTCCTTCGAGGCGCTGCGCCCCGAGCTCGTCTGCGAGGTCGCCTACGACCACCTCCAGGGCGACCGCTTCCGCCACGCCACGACCTTCCGCCGCTGGCGGCCCGAGCGCGAGCCCCGCTCGTGTCGCTACGACCAGCTCGAGACGGCGGTCCCGGCCGAGCTGGCGGACATCTTCGACCTCTCCGGCGACCGGGGCGAGGCCTGAGCCACGCCTCGCCGGCGGCGGCGGCGGACCCTCCCCGAGCCCCTGACTCCACATGAAGTGGGGAACTTGAGTAGTCTTCGCCGGCGATGAGGCGCGCCGTGATCGCGGGAGGGACCGGCGGGCCGGGCGCCTGCGCGTCCCTGGTCAGCGCCGGTCGCCGGTGAGCGCAGTCGGGATGGCCGGCCTCCCGGTCGTGATCCAGGGCGGGATGGGCATCGGCGTCTCGGGCTGGCCGCTCGCCCGAGCCGTCTCGCTCGCCGGCCAGCTCGGCGTCGTCTCCGGGGTCGCCCTCGACGCCCTCGTCGCCCGCCGGCTGCAGCTCGGTGACCCCGGCGGCCACCTTCGCCGGGCGCTCTCGGCCTTCCCCGTCCGGGCCGTGGCCGAACGGGTCCTCGCCCGGCACTTCGTGGCCGGCGGCATCGGCGAGAGGGCGCCCTTCCGCAACGTCGGCCGCCCCTCGCTCAGCCCCGAGCGCGGGAGCACCGAGCTCGCCGTCGCCGCCAACTTTGCCGAGATCTACCTCGCCAAGGAGGGCCACGACGGGGTCGTCGGGGTCAACTACCTCGAGAAGACCCAGATGGCCAACCCCGCCGCGCTCTACGGCGCCATGCTGGCGGGCGTCGACTACGTCCTCGTCGGCGCCGGCATCCCGACCGCCTTCCCGAGCGTGATCGACTCCCTTGCCGCCGGGAAGCCCACCGGCCTGCCCGTCGACGTCCTCGGCGGCGGCTCCAGCCCGCTCGACGTGACGCCCTACGCCGGTCCGGCCGGCCTCCCGCCCCGGCGGCCACGGTTCCTCGCCGTCATCGCCTCCCACGTCCTCGCCGCCTTCCTCGCCCGCGACCCCCGGACACGCCCGGACGGCTTCGTCGTCGAGGGCCCGGTCGCCGGCGGCCACGTCGTCCCGCCCCGCGGCCCCCTCGAGCTCGACGGGAGGGGCGAGCCCGTCTACGGGCCCCGCGACGTCGTCGATCTGGAGCGGCTCCGGGCGCTCGGGCTGCCGTTCTGGCTGGCGGGCGGGCGGGCGAGCCCGGACGCCGTCTGCGAGGCGCGGGCCGGAGGGGCGGCGGGCGTCCAGGTCGGCTCGGCCTTCGCCCTCTGCGAGGAGTCGGGTCTCGCCCCCGATCTGCGCCGGGCCGTCGTCGAGGGCGCCCTCGACGGCTCGCTCAGGGTGCGCACCGACCCGGTCGTCTCGCCGACGGGCTTTCCCTTCAAGGTCGCCGAGCTCGCCGGCACGCTCTCGGAGGACGGCGCCTCGAGCGAGCGCAGGAGGGTCTGCGACGCCGGCTACCTCCGCCAGGCCTACCGCGGCCCGGACGGCCGGACGGGCTACCGCTGCCCGGCCGAGCCGGTGGCGGCCTACCTGCGCAAGGGGGGGCGACGAGAGGACACCACCGGGCGGTGCTGCCTGTGCAACGCCCTGCTGGCGGCCGCCGGCCTCGGCCAGCGCCGGAGCTCGGGCTCGAGCGAGCCGCCCATCGTCACCATCGGCCAGGACCTCTCGTTCCTCCCGGCGCTCACGGCCGCCTCGCCCACCTATGGCGCCGCCGACGTGGTGGCCTACCTCCTCGGCGAGCTCCCGGGCTGAGCCGCCCGCCGGCTCGCGGCCGAGGCCCGGGACGAGACGCCGGTGGCATCGTCCGGCTCGGCCCCGGCAGCCGCCAGCAGGCGGCGGCTCATGCGGTGCTCGACGTAGAAGGCGAGGCCGGGCAGGAAGCCGGCGCAGACCAGCCCGACGAGCTCGAGCAGCCGGAGCCTCGTCCGGCGGGCGAGGTCGGCGACGCTCAGCAGGTAGACGATGTAGATGACGCCGTGCACGGTGAAGCCGACGTTGGCGACGGTCGGCTCGCCCGCCGCGTACTGCAGCGGGATGGCGACGGCGCAGAGGAACAAGAGCATGGCGCCGACGACGAAGGCCATGATCCGGTAGCGGGCGAGCGCCCCGGCGACCCGCCGGGGAACCCCCGGCGCCAGCCGGCCGTACAGCCCTCCGGTGTTCCTCACGCCTGACCCCTCGACCGCCGGCCGGGCGCCCCCGACCGGTCGCCGGCGTGCAGGTTGGCGAGGTAGCGGTTGTAGGCGGCGAGCTCGGGGTCCGTCTCGTCGTAGGGATCGAAGTCGAGAGACCCGAGCACCTCGGCGATCTCCTCTCCCGGCGGCCGGGCGGCCCGTCTCGACTCGAGCTCGCCCGCCCGCGTGTCCGTCAGCGGCTCGTGGAGGAGCTTCCACCACATGTAGACGGCATAGGCGGCGAAGAAGGGCCACTCGAAGGTGTAGACCCAGCTGAGCCCGTTGCCCGACAGCGCCCGGCTGAGCTGCCACCATCCGAGGGCGAGGCAGGCGGCGACCACGAAGAGGAGGGCTCCGTGTAGGCGGAGGGCCCGCTTGGAGAACCACTGCAGGCGCACGGCCACAGGTTACCGGTCCTTTTCCTGCCCCCCTCGGCGCCGGCGGGGCGCAGAGTGCGTACGCTGCCGGGACATGTCGGGCAGATCCGCCGCCGAGCAGAGGACCGCGGGGGCCGGCCTGCCAGCCTGGCGCCGCCCGACGCGCGGCGAGCACCGCATCCAGATGGCTGTCGCCGTCCTCGCCGCCATCGGGCTCCAGTTCGCCCTCCCGAGCCGCTTTGCCATCCGGCCCCTGTTGCTCATGCCCGCCCTCGAGGCGGCCATCCTCGTCGGCCTCGTGGTGGCCGACCCCGGGCGGATGGTGCGCAGGTCGGCGGCCATCCGGGCCGTCACGCTGCTCCTCGTCGCCGCCATCAGCCTGGCGAACGCCGTCTCGCTGGTGCTCCTTCTGCACGGGCTCATCACCGGGACGGTCGGCAACACGCCGGGCCCGCTTCTCGCCTCGGGCGGGGCCATCTGGGGGACCAACGTCATCGCCTTCGGCTTTTGGTACTGGGAGTTCGACCGGGGTGGGCCGGCCTCGCGGGCGCGGGGGCTGCACCCCTATCCCGACCTCATGTTCCCCCAGCAGTCCACCCCCCAGATGGCGGCGCCCGACTGGGAGCCGGAGTTCGCCGACTACCTCTACACGTCCTTCACGAACGCGGCAGCCTTCAGCCCGACCGACACGATGCCGCTCTCGCGCTGGGCCAAGATGGCCTTCCTCCTCCAGTCGGCCATCTCGCTCGTCACCGCCGCCCTCGTCGTGGCGAGGGTGGCGAACGTCTTCCACTAGCCTCGGCCGGGCACGCCACAGCGAGGAGGACAGCCATGGCCGAGACGCTCGGGGACGAGACCGGGGTCCAGCAGGTCGACTTCGCCAGGGAGCGGCTGGAGCGCAAGCAGAAGCTGGCGGCCGCCTACCGGCTCTTCTCCCGCTTCGGCTTCGACGAGGGGGTGGCCGGCCACATCACAGCGAGGGACCCCGAGCTCACCGACCACTTCTGGGTCAACCCCTTCGGGATGCACTTCGGCCACATCAAGGTCTCCGATTTGATCCTCGTGAACCACGAGGGCAGCGTGGTGAACAGCGACCAGCCGCTCAACCAGGCCGCCTTCGCCATCCACTCCCAGGTCCACGCCGCCCGGCCCGACGTCGTGGCCGCCGCGCACACCCACTCGACCTACGGCCGGGCCTGGTCGACGCTCGGCCGACCGCTCGACCCGATCACCCAGGACGTCTGCGCCTTCTACGAGGACCACGCCGTCTTCGACGACTACACCGGCGTCGTCCTCGACCTCGAGGAGGGGAAGCGGATCGCCCACAGCCTGGGGGACAACAAGGCCGTCATCCTCCGCAACCACGGCTTGTTGACCGTCGGCCACAGCGTCGACGAGGCGGCCTGGTGGTTCATCACGATGGAGCGCTCCTGCCAGGTCCAGCTGCTCGCCGAGTCCGCCGGCACGCCGAAGAGGATCGAGCCCGAGATGGCGGCGCTGACGGCCAGCCAGGTCGGCTCGCACCTCGCCGGGTGGTTCAGCTTCCAGCCCCTCTACCAGCGCATCGTGACCGAGCAGCCCGACCTGCTCGAGTGAGCGCTCAGCGCCGCGAGCCCCAGCGCGCCGAGACGGCCTCCCGGTAGCCGGGCTGGCGCCGCCGGAAGGTCTCGGTGAAAAAACCGTCGGGCCGGCAGAGCGTGAGCCCGACCCGCCCCGGGGCGACGACGGGGTGGCGGACGACGCGGGCGGTCGGCCGCGCCGGCTCGCCCGGCCCGAGGCTGAGGGCGAGATAGGAGAACTTCTCGTCCTCGAAGCCGGCCTCGCCCCCCTTGAGGCGCCGGTGCAGCCGGGAGCGCCCGAGGCGGACCGAGAAGTGGCACCAGTCGCCGTCTGTGATCGGGCAGGCGGCCTCGTGCGGGCAGGGGGCGGCGACGTGCGCCCCCCGGGACAGGGCGGCCGCCCGCCACCGGACGATCCGCGAGAAGCCGGCCGGGGTGCCCGGCTCGACGACGAGGACGGCTCTCCGCGCCGTTCCGAGGGCGGCTTCGAGGACGGCATCCGCCTCCGACTCTCCGAGCTCGCCGAGGGCGTACGAGGCCGTGACGAGGTCGTAGGCCGACGACGGCGCCGCCAGCGCGAAGGCCTGCAGGCTGCCGAGCTCGGGGACGGCGCCCGGCCCGGCCGCCAGGGCGGCGAGGCGGGCCATCTCGCCGTCCCGCTCGACGCCGACCTGCCGCAGCCCCGGCCAGAGGCTCCGGGCGGCGACGAGAGCCGCCCCGGGGCCGGTCCCGAGGTCGAGCTGCTCGGCCGGCTCGAAGCCGGGCATGCTGGCCTGCAGCTCGAGCAGCGCCGCCCGCGCCGCCGCCGCCGTCGCCGGGAAGCGGGTGACCCCGTAGGCGAGGGCGGCGGCCGGCGACATGGCGGTCGGGGCGGCGCCGCTCCGGTAGCCCTCGCTGAGGGCGCGGGCGGCCCGCTCGAGCTCTGCGTACGGGCAGGCGCCGGCGGCGGCCTCGAGGCGGCGGCGGGCCGCCTCGAGGAGCGGGACCTCAGGGGCGCTGATCGTAGGTGGCGACCAGCCGGCGGGCCGCCCTCGCCTCGTCGACCCGGCGGACCGGGGTCGTGCGCGGCGCCTGGCGCGCCGAGGCGGCGTCGCCGGCCGCCCGTGCCTCGGCCGCCACCTGGACGAGGGCATCCGCCAGGGCGGCGACCGTCTGGGGGCTCTCGGTCTCGGTGGGCTCGATCATGAGCGCCTCCTCGACGATGAGGGGGAAATAGACCGTCGGCGAGTGGAAGCCGAGCTCGAGGAGGCGCTTGGCGACGTCGATCGCCCTCAGCCCCGTCTCCCGCTCGAGGGAGGCGGCCGAGACGACGCACTCGTGCATGACGGGGCGGTCGTAGGGAAGATCGTAGGTGCCCCGGAGGCGCTCTCTCAGCCAGTTGGCGTTGAGGACGGCGATCTCGGCCACCCGCCGGAGCCCGTCCGGGCCGTGCAGGCGCAGGTAGATCCAGGCGCGGAGCAGGACGAGGGCGTTCCCGTGCCAGGAGTGCAGCCTCCCGATCGACAGCTCGGGCGTCGCCCACGAGAAGCCGCCGCCCTCGAGACGGACCGGTCGCGGCCCCGGCAGGTAGTCGGCCAGCCGTGCGCTCACGGCCACCGGGCCGGACCCGGGCCCCCCGCCGCCGTGCGGGGTGGCGAAGGTCTTGTGGAGGTTGAGGTGGACGATGTCGAAGCCCATGTCGCCCGGGCGGACGACGCCGAGGATGGCGTTCAGGTTCGCACCGTCGTAGTAGAGGAGGGCGCCGACCTCGTGGACGGCTGCGGCGATCTCGGAGATGTCCTCCTCGAACAGCCCGAGGGTGCTCGGGTTGGTGAGCATGATGCCGGCGACGTCCTCGTCGAGGGCGGCCCGCAGGCTGTCGAGGTCCACGCCACCCCGCGCGTTCGTGCCGACCGTCGTCACCTCGTAGCCACCGAGGGTGACCGAGGCGGGGTTGGTGCCGTGGGCGGAGTCGGGGATGATGACCTTCCGGCGGTCCTGGCCCCGGGCGGCGTGGTAGGCCCGCATGAGGAGCAGGCCGGTGAGCTCGCCGGCCGCCCCGGCCGCCGGCTGCAGGGTGGCGGCGGCCATCCCTGTCACCTCGCAGAGCATCTCCTCGAGCTCGCAGAGGACCTGGAGCCAGCCCTGGACGAGGAAGGGCGGCGAGGCGGGGTGGACGTTGGCGAACCCTGCCCGGGCGGCCGCCTCGTCGCAGACCTTCGGGTTGTACTTCATCGTGCAGGAGCCGAGCGGGTAGGCCCCGAGGTCGACCGAGTACTGCCGGTGGCTCAACCTGGTGAAGTGGGCGGCGAGGTCCCGCTCGGAGACCTCTGGGAGCGGGACGGGCTCGGTCCGAAGCCACGAGGCCGGGACGAGCTCGTCGGCGCCCCACTGCGGCAGTCCGGTTGTGCGCAGCGAGCTCGCCCGGCGGCCGGGCGAGGAGAGCTCGAACAAGGTGGGCTCGTCCTCCCGGCCAAGCAGCGGCGCCGACAGCGCCCGCCCGCCGGGGAGGGGGCCGGTCGGGTGGGTCTCGGTCTCGGGGGGCGTCATCGGATCACCTTCTCCAGGCTGGCGGCGAAGCCGTCGATCTCGGCACGGGTCCGCCGCTCGGTCGTGGCGACGAGGAGTGCGCCTTCAGCCTCGGTCCCCTCGAAGCCCTCCCGGACGGCCACGCCGGCGAGGTAGCCCTCCTCGGCGAGCCGGTCGACGGCGACCTCGGCCGGAACCGGCAGGCGCAGGGCGAACTCCCGGACGAAGGGGGCGGTCGAGATCGGCTCCACGCCGTCGAGGGCGCACAGCACCTCGTGGGCGTAGCGACCCGCACGCGCCGAGCCGAGTGCCACCTCGGCCAGGCCGGCCGTCCCGAGCCAGCCGAGCTGGATGGCGGCGGTGACGGCCATCAGCGTCTGGTTCGTGCAGACGTTCGAGGAGGCCCGCTCCCGGCGGATGTCCTGCTCGCGGGCGCGCAGCGTCGTCACGTAGGCGCGCCGGCCCTCGGCGTCGACCGTCTCGCCGACGAGGCGTCCCGGCAGCCGCCGGACGTCGGCCGCCCGGCAGGCGAACAGGCCGAGGTAGGGGCCGCCGAAGCTGAGCGGGGTGCCGAGCGGCTGCCCCTCGCCGATCACCACGTCCGCCCCGAGGCTGCCTGCGCTCGTGAGGAGGGCGGCCACCACCGGGTCGATGGCGACGACGAGGCGGGCCCCGGTCGCCTCGGCGAGCGCCCTGGCGCCGGCGACGTCGTCGAGGCAGCCGAGGAAGTTCGGGAGGGCCACCACGACCGCCCCCGCCGGCCCGTCCCCGGCGACCGCCGCCCAGTTGGTGACGCCGCCCGCGAGGGGGACGGTCGTCACCTCGTGGCCCGGTCCCCGGGCGAAGGTCCCGAGCACGCTCCGCCAGCGCGGGTTGACCCCGGCCGAGCAGAGGACCCGGTGCGAGCCGGTGGCGGCGACCGACAGGTTCACGCCCTCGACGAGGGAGGCGGCGCCGTCGTAGAGCGAGCCGTTGGCGATCTCGAGGCCGGCCAGGCGGGCCACCATCGTCTGGTACTCGAAGATGGCCTGCAGCACTCCCTGGGCGACCTCGGGCTGGTAGGGCGTGTAGGCGGTGACGAACTCCGAGCGCGAGGCGAGGGAGCGGACGACGGCGGGCACCTCGTGGTCGTAGGCGCCCGCACCGGCGAAGCAGACGAGGGAACGGCCGACCGCCCGGTTGCGGCCCGCCAGCTCGTCGAGGCGGTCGACCACGTCGGCCTCGCTCTCGCCGGGCGGCAGGTCGAGGCCGCCCGCCAGCCGGAGGGCGGCGGGCACCGCCTCGAAGAGCTCGTCGAGGGAGGAGAGGCCGAGGAAGCCGAGCATCTCGGCGATCTCGTCACCGGTGTGGGGGACGAACGGTGCGCTCACGTGTCTGCTCCGTCGGGGTCGAGTCGGAAAAAGGGCGGCCGGACGACGCGGGCGGGCACGGCACCGCCGCGGAGCTCGACGCGAAGCGGTGCCCCCTCTCTCGTGGAGGCCGGCACGAAGCCGAGCGCGATGCCGCGCCCGAGCACGGGCGAGAAGTTGCCGCTCGTGACGGCCCCGATCTCGTCGCCGTCCGCCTCGAGCACCCGGTCGCCCTCCCGGGGCGGGCGCCTGCCGTCGGTGAGGAGGCCGACGAGGTGCCGGGAGGGGCCCCCGCCCGCCCGGATGGCGGCGAGCGCATCCCGCCCGGCGAAGTGGTCCTTGTCCCAGCCGACGACCCAGCCGAGCCCCGCCTCGAGCGGGTTGATCCCCGGGCCGAGCTCGTGGCCGTGCAGCGGCAGCCCGGCCTCGAGCCGGAGAGTGTCGCGGGCACCGAGGCCGGCCGGCTTCGCCCCGGCGTCGACGAGAGCCCGCCAGAGGCCCACGGCGCCCTTCGGGCCGACGGCGCACTCGAGCCCGTCCTCGCCGGTGTAGCCCGTGCCGGCGACGAGGCAGTCCGCCCCCTCGAAGCGGAAGGTGCCGACGTGGAAGCGCTTCACTGCGGCCGCCTCGGGTGAGATGCGGGCGACCACCTCCCTGGCGGTCGGCCCCTGGACGGCGAGGACCGCCCGGGTGTCGGTGACGTCCGTGCCGCCGAGGCGCTCGAGCACCCGCTCGGTGTTCGAGGCGTTCGGCATGACGTCGAAGCGCCCGGGCGAGACCCACCAGACGATGATGTCGTCGAGGACCCCGCCCTCGTCGTTCAACAGGTGGGTGTACTGGGCGCGGCCCGGGCCGATCTTGCGCAGGTCGTTCGAGAGCATGGCCTGCAGGCGGTCGAAGGCGTCCTCGCCCTCGACCCGGACGGTGCCGAGGTGGCTCACGTCGAACACGGCGGCCGCCCGGCGGCAGGCGAGGTGCTCGGCGATCGTCCCCTCGGGGTAGCTGAGCGGCATCTCGAAGCCGCCGAAGTCGACGAGCTTGGCGGCGGACCGGACGTGCTCGTCGAACAGGAGGGTGCGCCGAAGAATCACCCCGCCAATCTAATGGGGCAGCACCACGGGTACTTTGCGAACAGCTCCTCGACGTCGCGCCGGTAGAGCACCTTCACCCTCACCCTCGGGTAGAGACGGGCGAGCTGGCGCACCTTGCGGTTCTTCTCCGTCACGAGGTCCTGGCGCAAGGTGGTGAGCTCGACGAACAGGTCGTGCCCGGGGAGGTAGAAGTCCGGCCGGAACCCCCCGGTCGGGAGCCCGTCGGGCGACCAGGAGAGGACGAACTCGACCGGTTCGTACTCCCAGGCGATCCCGTAGTAGTCGAGCAGCTCGGCGAAGAAGCGCTCGGTGTCGTGGGCAAAGCGCGTCAACGAGTCTCCGCCGCCCTCCCGGCCGGCTCGGCCGGCGCCGCGCTCTCCCCGCCGCCGATCTCGCGGATGGCCGCCTCGACGTCGGTGACGACGCCGGACAGCGGGATGACGTTGAAGACCCCCTGGCCGCCGCGGAGCAGGTCGAGCAGCTCGTCCCCGTCGCGGGCGAGGACCGAGTCGGAGGCTCCGAGGACGAGGTTGGCGGCCGCCAGGTCCTCGCCGAGGGAGTCGCGGAAGAACTCGATCGCCTTGCGGGCGCGCTGCAGCGTGACGCCCGAGTCGAGTAGCTGCTTGATGATCCGGAGGACGACGACGTCCCGGTAGGAGTAGAGGCGCTGGGTCCCGCTCCCCCGGGCGGCTGCGAGCGAAGGGCTGAGGAGCCCCGTCCGGTCCCAGTGGTCGAGCTGGCGGTAGGTGATCCCGACGATCTTGCAGACCTGGGGACCCCGGTAGCCCTTGTTGGGGATCTCTCCGCGCATCGCGCCCCCTCGCCTGGTGTGCCGAGACCGGGCGGCCGCCCGGGACGACAGCGTCGTAGTTACACCTTCGTGAGTAGGTTACGGTGCGACGGCGCAAGAGTCAACGTCGACCGCCGGGTCGGGTTCGTGACCATCAACCTGGGCTCGAGGTTCAGCCGCTGAAGTCCTCCGGGCGCACCCGGTCGAGGAACTCGCGGAACTCCCCCACGATCTCCTCGGGGTTGGCGTTGTCGGAGACGTCGTCCTCGTCCGGCTCGATGACGAGGCCCTCGGCGTCCATCAGGTCGTCTGCCACGTACAGCGGCGAATGGGTCCGCAGCGCCAGGGCGATGCCGTCCGAGGGCCGACAGGAGATGGCGTGGTCACCGGCCGTCCCGATCAGGCGGAGCTCGGCGAAGAAGGTCGACTCGACGAGCTTGGTCACGACCACGCGATCGAGGCGGGCGCCGAAGGTCTCGAGCAGCTGGGTCATGAGGTCGTGGGTCATCGGCCGCGGGAGCTCGACCCCCTGCAGGGCGAAGGCGATGGCGGTCGCCTCGTTGGCCCCCACGAAGATGGGCAGGGAGCGGTGTGCGCCCTCGGTCTCCTCCAGGAGCACGACAGGGGTGCTCGACTGGAGGTCGACTCGGACCGCTGAGAGTCGAACTTCGACCATGGCGCGAACTTACCCCCGGAACAGACGGTTGGCGCTCGCCGCCGGCGCCCTCCTCACCTCTTCTGGATCCACGACCTCGAGGCGCGGGAGGTTCCTGAAGCGCTCCTCGATGTCGAGCCCGTAGCCGACCACGTACTCCTCCCCGATCGTCTTGCCGACGTAGCGCAGCTCGACGGGAAGCAGGCGCTTCACCCGGCGGTCGAGCAGAGCACAGACGTCGACCGAGCGGGCGCCCCGCTCGGTGAGCAGGCGGTGGACGTAGCTCACGGTGAGGCCGCGGTCGACGATGTCGACCGCCAGCACGACCGAGAGGCCGGTGACGTCGACGTCGAGGTCCTTCGAGAGGCGGACCCGCTGGCCGCCCGCCCCGTAGGGGGCGAGGGCGAGGAAGTCGATCGAGCAGGGCACCTCGATCCGCCGGACGAGGTCGGCCATGAGGCAGACGCTCCCCTTCAGCAGCCCGACGAGGACGAGGCCGTCCGCGTGGTCGCGCGAGATCGCCCGCCCGAGCCGGTCGACGATCCCTGCGAGCTCCTCGCGCCCGAGCGCCGGCGAGGCCGGCACCTCGAGCCCGCTCATCCGGTGAGGTCGTGCAGGACGGCCTTCACGAAGGCGGCCTGCAGCGAGGTGCCGAGCCCCGCCAGCTTGCCGAGGTCCTCGAGCGCCCGGGCACGGGCGTGCGGGTTGCGCTGGCGGAGCAGCGGCATGATCGCCTGGGAGTAGAGCCCGGCCTGGCGCTCGGCGGCATGCTTGAACAGCCGGAGGTGCCGCGCCTCGATGCCGAAGGCGGCGAAGCCCGAGGCGAGCGTGGCGACGGCCACGCAGTCCTCGTCGAAGCAGTGGACGCCGGCGACGTCGCGCCCCTCGATGAGGCCGAAGCTCTCGAGCTGCTCGACCTGGGAGACGCTGAGACCGCTCGCCTGGGCGAGCTCGCCGGCGGTGAAGCCGGTGCCAGCGAGCGGGCCTGCGAGCTCCGACGCCCCCGGTGCGGGGGTGCTCGGCACCTCGGGGTCGGGGGGCGGTGGTGGTGGCGGGGCGGCCGGCGCCGGCTCGTCTGCGATGCTCGCCCCTCCGGGCTCGGAGACCGGGCGGTCCCTCCCGGCGGCCTCGTGGCGGCCCGGCAGGCTCGCCTCGGCGAAGGCGGCGCCCTCGTGGCGCCCGGGCCCCTCGCGGCGCTGCATCGTCGCCACCCGGGCGGCGAGCTCCCCGTCCGGCACCCGTCCGGAGGAGGGATGGGCGCTCCCGTTCGCCGACGAGACGGCGGAGCGGCCGGGTCGGCTCGAGCCGGCGATCGTCGCCGGGGGTGTCTCGCCCGAATCGAACAGCGACTCGCGGGCGGACGTGGCCTCGGCCCCCTCGAGGCGGCCCTTGATCACCTTGAGGGGGAGGAAGTGCTCGCGCTGCTGGCGGAGGATCCAGCGGAGCCGCTCCACGTCGTGGTCGTAGAACTTGCGGTAGCCCGACGGCGTCCTCTCCGGCACGAGCAGGCCGCGGCTCTCGAGGAAGCGGATCTTCGAGATCGTGATGTCGGCGAACTCCTCGCGCAGCAGGGCCAATACGTCGCCAATGGAGAGATAGGACCGCTCGCCCACGGCTCAGGCCTGGCCGGTTGCGAGGAACACCAGCTTGAACTTGCCGATCTGCACCTCGTCCCCGCTCGCGAGCACGGCCTCGTCGATCCGCTCCCGGTTGACGTAGGTGCCGTTCAGCGAACCGACGTCCTTCACGACGTAGGTGCCCCCCTTGCGGAGGAATTCGGCATGCCGGCGGGAGACTGTGATGTCGTCGAGGAAGATCTCGCTTTCGGGGTGCCGCCCGACTCTCGTCACGTCGGTGCCGAGAACGTACTTCGCCCCCACGTCCGGCCCGCGCTTCACCACGAGCAGGCCGGTTCCCGCCTGGATGTCCGCAAGCGGCACCGTCATCTCGATCTCGCCGGAGTCGGTCGGCTCCTCGGGCATGAACGAGACGGTCGTATCCGCCCCGCTCGCGAGCGCCGCTCCACACGAGGAGCAGAAGTTCGCTTCCGGGGGGTTGCGGTGACCGCAGTTCTTGCAGAACACCCGCCCCAAGCTAGTCGCTGTCACGACGCCCCGCTCCTGCCCTCCGCCAGGCACGCCGCCGCGCTACTCGGTCGAGGCGCGATAGGCGGCGGCATCGAGCAGGCCGTCCAGCTCGCTCGCGTCGGAGGGATCGATGACGACGAGCCAGCCCGAGCCGTAGGGCTCCTCGTTCAGCTTCTCGGGCGCCTCGGCGAGGTCGCCGTTGACCTCGACCACCGTCCCCCCCACCGGCGCGTAGATCTGCGAGACCGACTTGGTCGACTCGACCTCCCCGAGCGGCCCTCCCTTCTCGACGGCCGTGCCGGCCGCCGGGAGCTCGACGAAGACGACGTCGCCGAGGGCGTCCTGGGCGAAGTCGGTGATGCCGATCCGGATGCGGCCCTCCTCGGTCCTGGCCCACTCGTGGTCGCTCGTGTAGCGAAGCTCCTCGGGGACGTCCATCCTTCCTCCTTGTCTCGGTCGGCCGGCGAGTCGCCGGCCGGCTCAGCCGTTCGTCTCGGAGATGATCCAGCCGATCTGGTCGGCCATCGCCCGGACCCGCTCCTCTGCCCGCTGGGCGGTGTCGGCCTCTGCCGTCACCATCGTCGCCGGGCCCTCGGTGTCGGGGACGACGAGAGTCCAGCCCTCTTCGTCTATCAGCTTCACACCGTCGACGAGGACGATCTCACGGGCCGAGGCGCGCTCGAGCAGCGTCCGCATCACGAGCCCCTTGGCCTCGAAGGGGGTCGGCACCTCCAGGCGGGCGAGCTCGGGGCGCGGCAGGGAGGCGACTGTCTCCGACAGCCGGCGACCGCTCGTCGCGAGGAGCGAGAGGAGGCGGACGAAGCTGGCCACGGCGTCGAAGGCCGGGAGGAAGGAGGGGAAGATGAAGCCGCCCTGGGTG
The DNA here is from genome assembly GCA_021797795.1 of Actinomycetes bacterium. GTDB lineage: Bacteria > Actinomycetota > Acidimicrobiia > Acidimicrobiales > Bog-793 > JAKACF01. The sequence continues at coordinate 19,910 of JAJZZB010000027.1, forward strand.
TTGCCGGCGAAGACGACCTCCGGGTCGCTCGAGGCCGCCATCAGGTCCGAGGCGGCGAGCTTGGTCCAGAGCACCTCCGCACCGGCGTCCTCGACGATCCGCTCGACGTCGTGCGGGGCGTCGACGGGGATGGCGACGACCCCCTTGCCGGCGTCCTCGGCGACGATGCGCGCCATGGCGCACAGCGCCTCCTCGTCCGAGAGGATCCGTCCCGAGTCGTCGACGAGGGTGAGCTGCTCGCCGTCGGGGTCGAACATCGCCCCGAGGTGGGCGCCCGAGGAGCGGACGAGCTCGCCGAGCCGGCCGGCGTGCACCACGCGGTCGAAGCTCAGCACGCCCGGGGTCGAGACGTGCGGGTTGATCACGAGGACGTCCGCCCCGAGCTTGGCGAGGATGTTCGGCATGACAAAGCTCGTCGTCCCGAAGGCGTAGTCGAGCACGAGCTTGAAGCGCGCCCGCCGGATCGCCTCCAGCTGGGCGCTCGCCATCAGCTCGGCGGTGTACATCTCGACCGTGCGGGAGGGGAAGTAGATGTCGCCGATCTCGGCCGCCAGAACCCGGCGGGACTCCTCCCGGTCGTGCAGCCGCTCGATCTTGCGCTGGGTGGGCTCGTCGAGGTCGACGCCCTCGCCGTCGAGGAAGCGGAGCGAGACCGACTGCGGGTCGCCCGCCAGGAGCCGGACGGTGATGCCGCCGCTGACGGCGGCCGTGCGTGCGTGGAAGCGGGTGACCGGCACGGTCGCCGCCTCGAGGTCGTCGACGTTGCAGCCGGCAGCCGTGAGGCCGACCATGACGGCCCGCTTCAGGACCCGGGCCGCCCGGCTCGAGTCCCGCGAGGTGGCCACGGTGGTGCCCTTCGGCAGCGTCGTGGCGTAGGCCATCGCGACTCGCATGGCGAGCTCGGGCGACAGGTCGACGTTGGCGAGGCCGGTCACCCCGAGCCGGCCGAAGAGGCTGCGCGAGCCCCTCGTCTCCCACACGAGCGAGGAGTTGACGACGGCGCCCTGCTCGATCGTCTTGTTCGGGTAGACCTTCACCCCGGCGCCGATGACGGCGTGGCGCCCGACGCGGCAGCCGTCGCCGAGGACGACGCCGTCCTCGAGGTGCGCCCCGAGCCGGATGTCGCACGAGCGGGCGATGACCGCCCCCCGCGCCGTCACCCCCCCGGCCAGGTAGGTGTTGTCATGGATGACCGTCCGCTCGAGGACGGTGTTCTCGCCGATGCGGACGTTCGAGCCGAGCACGGTGTGGGCGCCGATCTCGGCCCCCGCCCCGACCCGGCAGTTGTCCCCGATGATCGCCGGCCCCCGCACGACGGCCGAGGGGTGGACCTCTGCGCCCTCGCCGATCCAGACGTCGTCGTGCAGGGGGAAGCCGGGGATGGCGACCTCGACCTTCTTGTCGAGGACGTCGGTGTGGGCGCGCAGGTAGGCCTCGAGGGTGCCGACGTCCTCCCAGTAGCCGCCCGAGACGAAGCCGTAGAGGGGCCGTCCCGCCTCGAGCATGGCCGGGAAGACCTCGCCGGAGAAGTCGACGGGCCGGCCCTCGGCGATCCAGTCGAGCACCTCGGGCTCGAGGACGTAGATGCCGGTGTTGATCGTGTCGGAGAAGACGTCGCCCCAGCCCGGCTTCTCGAGGAAGCGCTCGACCCTGCCGTCCTCGGAGGTGATGACGATGCCGAACTCGAGCGGGTTCTCCATCGACTTGAGGGCGAGGGTCGCCACCGAGCCCTGGCGCTCGTGGTAGTCGACGAGCTCGCTCAGGTCGATGTCGGTGAGGACGTCGCCCGAGATCACGAGGAAGCGCTCGTCGAGCAGCTCCCGGGCGTTCAGCACCGACCCGGCCGTGCCGAGCGGCGTCTCCTCGGTGGCGTAGTGGAGGGTGACGCCGAACTCCGAGCCGTCGCCGAAGTAGGTGCGGATCGTGCTCGCGAGGAAGGCGACGGTGATGACGATCTCGTCATAGCCGTGCAGCTTCAACAGGTCGATGACGTGCTCGGCCATCGGCCGGTTCACCATCGGCAGCATCGGCTTCGGCTGGTTGGCCGTCAGCGGGCGGAGCCGCGTGCCCTCGCCCCCCGCCATGATGACCGCCTTCATCGGACCGGGACGCCTCCTGCGGCGAGCGGGGCGCCCCCCTGGCGGCGCGCCCGGAGCGCCCGGCGGGCGAGGGGGACGTAGGAGACCGCCGCGAGGAAGCTGAGGGCGAGGGAGGGGACGAGCAGCGCCCAGGTGACGTCGGTGAGCACGTGGGCCCAGGTGCTCCCGGCGTCGGCGAGGAGGAAGAGCGGGAAGGCGACCATGAGCCCGAAGGTGCCGGCCTTTCCGACCCAGAGGACGTCGATGCGGCGGGCCCCGAGGGCCGCGAGGACGACGACGGCGAGCGAGACGACGACCTCGCGCCCGAGGACGAGGCCCGCCAGCCAGCCCGGCACCGCCCCGTAGACTGCGATGGCGATGACGCCGGTGCCGAGCACGATGCGGTCCGCCGTCGGGTCGAGCACCTTGCCGATCGTGCTCACCTGGTGGAAGCGGCGGGCGACGTAGCCGTCGACGAAGTCGGTGGTGCCTGCGAGCGCCAGCACGATGACGGCCGCCACCCGCTCGTGGACGCCGAAGAGCAGGAAGCAGAAGAGGGCGAGCAGCGCCAGGCGGCCGACCGAGAGCAGGTTCGGCACCGTGAGGACCCGGTCGAGGCCCTCCTCCCCGTCGCCGCCCGCCGCCAGCTCGTCCCCCGGTGGCTCCTTGGGCAGGAGGGGGCCGCCGTCGGGTTGCACCCCCTCAGTGTAGGGTCCGGGGCTCCGCCGGCCCGTCAGAAGATCCCCGCCTCGAGGCCCGCCGCGAAGGCGCCCCCGAGCTCTGCCGCCGCCTCCTCCGCCTCGTGGTCGATCGGGCCCACCACCTCGAGGACGGGGAGGACGCGCCGCCAGGAGAGCCCGGTGACGATGCGCTCGACGCTGGCGGCCGCCCCCGCGGTGTCGGTGTCGCCCTTCACGAACAGGGCCCACGGCTTGCCCGCCGTCTGGCCGAGACAGGGGTGGTAGATGCGCTCGAGGAAGTCCTTCATGGCCCCGCTCATGTAGCCGAACCGGGCGGGCGTGCCGAGGATCACGCCGCTCGCGCCGAGGACGTCGGCCGGACCGGCCGCGAAGGCGTCGAGGGTCACGACCTCGCTGCCCGGCGAGGCGGCCTCCTCGGCGGCGGCCGCCACGAGGGAGGCGAGCTCGGCGGTGTGGCCCGAGCGCGAGTGCGAGACGACGACGAGCTTCAGCGCCCGACGCTCCCCCGGCTGGAGGACCGCTCGGCTGCGGCGGCCACGAGCGCCTCGAACAGGGACGGGTCCTGTCCCACCTCGGGATGCCACTGCACCCCGAGCAGGAACGGGAGAGAGGGGTCCTCGACGGCCTCGATCACGCCGTCGTCCGCGTGCGCGGTCGCGACGAGCCCCTCGCCGAGGATGTCGATCGCCTGGTGGTGGTGGGTCGGCGCGCCCGCCTCGCCGGAGCCGAGCAGCGACGCCAGCCGGCTGCCCGGGACGAGCCTCACGTCGTGGTCGGCGTAGCCGTTGCGGACCGGCGAGTGCAGGTCATGGCCGAGGACGTCCGGCAGGTGCTGGAGGAGGCTTCCCCCCCGGGCGACATTCAGCACCTGCAGGCCCCTGCAGATGGCGAGGGTGGGAAGGGTGGTCTCGGCCGCCGCCTCGACGAGGCCGAGCTCGAGGGCGTCCCTCGCCCCCCCGGCGACGACCGTCTCAGGATGGGCGTCGGCACCGTAGCGGGCGGGGTCGATGTCCGCCCCCCCGGCGACGACGAGTCCGTCGATGCGGGCGCACAGCTCGGCCGTCTCGTCGGGGGCGAGGTGCTGGGGCGGGAGGATGAGGACGCTCGCCCCGGCCCGCTCGAGGGCTCGGACGTAGCGCGCCGGGAGCAGGGCGGCGGTGAGCTCGAAGCTGCCGAAGGAGGCCGTCTCCTCGTAGCAGGTGACGCCGACGACGGGACGCGACCGGGACACGGCTACTCCTCCTCAAGGGGTGTGACGTAGGCGGCGTGGATCCCTCCGTCGACGACGAAGCTCGAGGCGGTGATGAACGAGGCGTCGTCGGAGGCGAGGAAGGCGGCCGCCGCCGCGATCTCCTCCGGCTCGCCGAAGCGGCCCATCGGGACGTGGACGAGGCGCCGGGCCGCCCGCTCGGGGTCCTTGGCGAACAGCTCTTCGAGCAGCGGCGTGTTGACCGGCCCCGGGCAGAGGGCGTTCACCCGGACCCCCCTGCGGGCGAACTGGACGCCGAGCTCGCGCGAGAGGGCGAGCACCCCGCCCTTGGAGGCGGTGTAGGAGATCTGGGAGGTGGCGGCCCCGAGGAGGGCGACGAACGAGGCGGTGTTGATGACGCTGCCGCCGCCGTGCTCGAGCAGGCGGGCGATCCCCGCTTTGCAGCAGAGGAAGACACTCGTCAGGTTGACCTCCTGCACCCGCCGCCAGGCGCCGAGGTCGGTCGTGAGCACCGAGTCGTCCTCGGGGGGCGAGATGCCGGCGTTGTTGAAGCAGACGTCGAGCCCGCCGAAGTGCGAGACGGCGGCGTCGTACATCGCCTCGACGTCGCCGGGATCGGTCACGTCGGCACGGACGAAGAGCCCGCCCACCTCGCTCGCGAGGGCGCTCCCGCCCGCCTCGTCGAGGTCGGCCACGACCACCCTCGCACCCTCGGTGGCGAACCGGCGCACCGAGGCGCGCCCGATGCCGCTCGCCCCGCCCGTGATCACGGCCACCTTCCCCTCGAGTCGTCCCACGGTGTCGGTCACCCTCCTGTCTCGACGAAGACGTTCTTCTCCTCGCTGAAGGCGGCGAGGGCGTCGGGGCCGAGCTCGCGCCCGAGGCCGGACTGCTTCATGCCACCAAAGGGCGTCCAGTAGCGGACCGAGGAGTGCGAGTTGATCGAGAGGGTGCCGGTCTCGAGCGCCCGGGCGACCCGGAAGGCCCGCCCGACGTCCCGGCTCCAGACCGAGCCCGAGAGGCCGTAGTCCGAGTCGTTGGCGATCCGGACCGCCTCGGCCTCGTCCTCGAAGGCGATGACGGCGAGCACCGGCCCGAAGATCTCCTCGCGGGCCAGACGGGACGTCGGCTCGACCGGTGCGAGCACCGTCGGCGCGAACCAGTGCCCGGGGCCGCTCGGGGCGCTCCCCCGGAAGGCCACCGGCGCGTCGCCGTCGAGGTAGGAGGCCACCGCGCCGCGCCGCTCGGCCGAGATGAGCGGACCCATCTCGGCGTCGTCGGCGAAGGGGTCCTTCACCCTGAACGCCCTCACCGCCGGCTCGAGCAGCTCCAAGAAGGCGTCGTAGACGCGTCGCTCCACGAGCAGGCGGGAGCGGGCGCAGCAGTCCTGTCCGGCGTTGTCGAAGACCGAGGCGGGAGTGCTGGCGGCGGCACGCTCGAGGTCGGCGTCGGCGAAGACGATGTTGGCGCTCTTGCCGCCGAGCTCGAGGGTGAGCCGCTTCACCTGGTCGGCGCAGCCGGCCATGATCTGTTTGCCGACCCCGGTCGATCCGGTGAAGCAGACCTTGCGGACCGCCTCGCTCGTGACCAAGCGCCAGCCGACGACCGGCCCCTCGCCCGGCAGGACCTGCAGGACGTCCTCGGGGATGCCCGCCTCGTGGCACAGCCCGGCGATGCGAAGGGCGGTGAGCGGGGTGAGCTCGGCCGGCTTCACCACGACGCAGTTGCCGGCAGCCAGCGCCGGGGCGATGGCCCAGGATGCGATCGGCATCGGGAAGTTCCAGGGGACGATCACCCCGACGACGCCGAGCGGCTCGTGGAAGGTGACGTCGACGCCCCCGGCGACGGGGATCTGGCGGTCGGTGTGACGCTCGGGCGCCCCGGCGTAGTAGGCGAGGACGTCGCGGACGTTGGCGGCCTCCAAGCGGGCGTTGGAGATGGTGTGGCCGGCATTGGCGACCTCGAGGCGGGCGAGCTCCTCGAGCGCCCCGTCGACCGCCCCGGCCGCCCGATGGAGCAGCCTCGCCCGGTCGCCCGGGGAGACGGCCGCCCAGCCGGGGGCGGCGGCCGCCGCCCGCTTGATGGCGGCATCGGTCGCCTCGAGGTCGAGCTCCTCGACGGACGCGATCGGGCGCTCGTCGACAGGGCTCGTGAGGCGGCGGATCACGGCCACAGTTGTACCGGCCCGGTCGCGGGCCGGGAAAGCCCGGGCACTAGAGGCGCTCGAAGGAGCGGACGCGCTCCCAGTCGGTGACCGTCGACTCGAAGGCGGCCAGCTCGACCGCCGCCATGTTGGCGTAGTGCTCGACCACCTCGTCGCCGAGGGCTGCCCGTGCCACCGCGCTCTCCCCGAAGCGCCGCGCCGCACCGCCGAGGGTGGCCGGCAGCCGCTCGAGCCCGGCCGTGTAGGCGTTCCCGCTCACGGGCTCGGGGAGCGGGAGGCGCTCGTCGAGCCCGTGCAGGCAGCCGGCGACGAGGGCGGCGAGGGCGAGGTAGGGATTGACGTCGCCGCCCGGCACCCGACACTCGAAACGGAGCGAGGGGCCCTCCCCCACCACCCGGTAGGCGCAGGTGCGGTTGTCGGGTCCCCAGGCGACGGCGGTCGGGGCGAACGAGCCCGGGCTGAAGCGCTTGTAGCTGTTGACGTTCGGGGCGAGAAGGAGCGTGAAGTCGGCGAGGGTGGCGACGAGGCCGGCAAGGACGTGCCGGCCCGTCTCTGACAGCTGGTGGCCGCCCTCCCCGGCGAGCACCGGCTCGCCGGATGGGCCCCGGAGCGAGAGGTGGATGTGGCAGCTGTTGCCCTCCCGCTCGTCGAACTTGGCCATGAAGGTGATCGAGCGGCCCTCGGTCGCCGCGATCTCCTTTGCCCCCGTCTTGTAGACGACGTGCTCGTCAGCCTTGGCGAGGAGCTCGTCATAGCGGAAGGCGATCTCGTGCTGTCCCCTGTTGCACTCGCCTTTCAGCGACTCGACCTGCATGCCGGCCGCCCGCATCTCCCGGCGTATCCGGCCGAGGAGCCCTTCGATCCGGGAGGTGCCGAGAATCGAGTAGTCGACGTTGTAGGAATTGGCCGGTGTGAGCTCCCGGTAGCCGCGGCGCCATGCCTCCTCGTAGCTCTCCTCGAAGACGAGGAACTCGAGCTCGGTGCCGGCGAGTCCCGTGAGGCCGCGTTCGGCCAGGCGGGCGACCTGGCGGGCGAGGATCCGCCGGGGGGACGGCTCGACCGGGCGCCCGTCCGCGAAGGTGGGATCGGCGTGGCAGAACACCGTCTTTTCGTGCCAGGGGAGCGCCCGGAGGCTCCCGAGGTCGGGCCTCATGACGAAGTCGCCGTAGCCGCGCTCCCAGGAGGTGAGGGCGTAGCCAGGGACGGTGTTCATCTCGACGTCGACGGCGAGCAGGTAGTTGCAGGCCTCGGTGGCGTGCTCGGCGACCTCCTCGAGGAAGAAGTGGGCGTCGACCCGCTTTCCCTGGAGACGGCCCTGCATGTCGGTCATCGCCACGACGACGGTGTCGACCGCCCCGCCCGTCACGGCCTCGGCGAGCTCGGCAAGGCCGAGGCGACCCTCGACCCGAGCCCCTCCCCCCTGGTTCCCCGGCATCGCACGACAAGACCAGTTCGCCCGGCCGGCTGTCAAGGCGGTGAGAAGGCCGCTGCCAGCGCTCCGAGCCCGGTGTGAACCTGCCGGTCTAGCTGCCGACGGTGGCTGTTCGCCTGGACGAGCGCCGTGCTCGAGATGACGGCCGACCGCTGTGAAGGGAGTCGTGGCGTTCTGCTCGGCGGTCATCGCGTCCGAGGTCGCCGGCGCCCGAGAGACGTGTGTGCCTGACTTTGCCGCGGAAGTCCAGCGGAGAAGTGACCCAAGTCACTGCCCCTGCTCCTCGGTGCTAGCGGTACTTTCCGGGCTCGCAGCTGAGGAGCGGGCATCTGTGCTGGTAGATGACGGTATTCGGCGCCCGAACGTGTATTACCTAACTCACCGCGTGGGAGCGTAGGCGTCGAGGTCGAACAGGT
>JAJZZB010000028.1 GCA_021797795.1 Actinomycetes bacterium
GGAGACTACGCGCCCGATCAGGCGGCGTCAGGAGACGATGCCCGGCACCTGCTCGGCGAGCTCGGCGATGCTCCAGCGGTCGCTCTTGTCGAGCTCCTTGGTGAGCGTCCAGGGCTGGAAGAACTGAACCTTGCCGCCTTGGACGAAGAAGGTCTTGCCCGTGAAGGGGCACTGCTCGGTGGCGAGGTAGCCGACGAGCGGCGAGACGTTGGCCGGGTCCCAGGCGTCGAAGGTGCCGGCGTCCGACGGCGGCTGGACGATGTCGGACAGGCCCGGGGTCGACTCGGTCATCCTCGTCCTCGCCGCCGGGGCGATGGCGTTCACCCGCACCCCGTAGCGGGAGAGCTCCTGGGCGGTGATGATCGTGAAGGCGGCGATGCCCGCCTTGGCGGCCCCGTAGTTGGCCTGGCCGGGGTTGCCGAGCAGGCCCGAGGTGGAGGAGGTGTTGACGACCGCCGCCTTCACCTCCTTGCCCGCCTTGGACTGCTCCCGCCAGTAGGTGGCCGCCCAGCGCGTCGGGATGAAGTGGCCCTTCAGGTGGACGTGGATGACGGCATCCCACTCCTCCTCGGTCATGTTGACGAGCACGCGGTCACGCAGGATCCCGGCGTTGTTGACGAGGACGTGCAGGTCGCCGAAGGCCTCGATGGCGGAGTTGACGAGGCGCTGGCCGCCTTCCCAGTCGGCGACGTTGTCAGCGTTGGCGATCGCCTGGCCGCCGAACTCCTTGATCTCGTCCACCACCTGCTCGGCCGGAGTCCGGTCGTCTCCCGAGCCGTCGAGGGCGCCGCCCACGTCGTTCACGACGACCTTGGCGCCCTCTGAGGCGAACAGGAGCGCGTGCTCGCGGCCGATCCCGCGCCCGGCCCCCGTGATGATCGCAACCCTTCCGTCCAGCGAACCCATGATGATGTCCTTCCGTCAACGGCGGCGCATCGAATTGAAGCTGACCCGTTCTTCAACATGTCAGGTCGCCCGCCTCCGCCGCAAGACGGGCGGCACACCCCATGGGGTGTCGGCCTACACCGTGGCGATCTGGACCGTCGTGCCCATCCGGACCGACTGACCGGCACCGGGGTTCTCGTAGACCACGTAGCCGTGCTTTGGACCGTAGACCTTCGCCTTCAGTCCGAGCGTCGTGAGCGCGTGCTCGGCGTAGCTGACGCTCTGGCCGAACAGCTGGGGGACCTTCACGTACGGGAGCCCGAGCGAGACCGTGAGTGTGACCGTCGTCCCCCGGCTGACGCTCGAATGGGCGCCCGGCGTCTCGGAGATGACGTCGCCGGCCGGCACGGTCGTCGAGTAGCGGCTGGGCGCCCTGGCCACCTTCAGCTGGATGGCCTCGAGGTCGGCGGCGGCGGTGGCGTAGGGAAGCCCGACCACGGCGGTCACGATCCGGGGGTGGGGTCCCTTCGACACGTAGAGGGTCACGACCGACCCCCGGGCGAGCGGGGGCGAGTGCGCCCCGGGGCTCTCGCTCACGACGCGGCCGGTGGGGACCGTCTCGGAGTACTCGGTGCGGACGACGGGCTTCAGGTGCCCGGCCCGTACGGCCGCCACGGCTGCCGCCTCGGTGTCGCCGGTGACAGAGGGAACCGGCACCGGGGCGGGCCCTCTCGACTCGACGACGGCGACGAGGGTGCCGGCGCGCTCGCGGCGCCCGGGACGCAGCGACTGGGTGATGACGTCGCCTTTCGGCACGCCGAGGTCGTAGCGCGACCCCGTCACCTCGAGGCGGAGACCGGCGTCGTGCGCCATCACGCGCGCCACCGCGACCGGGTCCCCCTCCACCTTCGGCACGACGTGGCCGTAGACGACGTAGTGGTCCACGGCTGCAAGGGCGCCGGCGACGATCCCGGTCAGCAGGACGAGGAGGCCGACCACGAGCAGGACCGCCCGACGGCGCCGGCGTGGCGGGGGGGCGGCCTCTTCGCCGGGAGCGTCACCCGGGGGCGGCTCTGCGCCGAGTGCCCCGCCCGCCGGGCCCAGGGTCGTCAGGTCCCCTGCCACCGGCTCGGAGAGGCCGGCCAGAGCGGCACCCGCCAAGGCGGGATAGGCGATCGTGGCCGAGGGACGGCCGGGATCGACCGCGGTCGGGTCCCGGTCGGCGAGCCCGGCGGCGTGCGGGCCGAGCTCGAGGCGGACGAGTGGGAGGGGGGCCGCCGGGGGCAGCACGCGCTCGGCCTGCTCGAGCTCGCTCGCCAGCCCGGCGGCGTCGAGCCGGGCGAGCGGCTCGGGGATGGCCGCCGCCGCCAGGATGGGCGCCAGTGGGCCGAGCTCGCGGGCCGGCGGCAGGATGGCGTCCAGCCGCGCCGCCAGGGTGGCAGCCACCGTGTCGGAGGAGAACGGCACCCGCCCCGTCAGGGACTCGTAGAGGACGAGGGCGAGCGAGTAGACGTCGGTGCGGTCGTCGAGGGCGTCGCCACGCGCCTGCTCGGGGGAGGAGTAGCGGGCCGTCCCGAAGACCATCCCGAGCGGCTCGGTGAGGGCCGACTGGGCGATCGCCCTGGCGACGCCGAAGTCCCCGATGCGGACGTGGCCCTCGTCGTCGAAGAGGAGGTTCCCCGGCTTGATGTCGCGGTGGATGATGCCGCGGCGATGGGCGTAGGCGAGCCCCGCGGCCGCCTGGGCGCCGAAGGAGGCCACCTGGGCGTGGGTGAGCCGGACCCCGGAGTCGAGCAAGGTCCGCAGGTTGCCGCCGGCGAGGAGCTCGAGGACGAGGTAGGGGCCGGCCTGCTGCTCGCCCCAGTCGAAGACCCGCATGACGTGGGGATGGTCGAGGGAGGCGGCGAGGCGCGCCTCGGCCCTGAAGCGCCGCAGGAACGACTCGTCGCGGGCGAGCGCCGGGTGGAGCACCTTGACGGCGACGCGCCGGCCGAGTCGCGTGTCCTCGGCGGCGAAGACCTGCGCCGAGGCACCCGAGCCGATGGGGGCGAGGAGCCGGTAGCGGTCTCCGACGACGCGCCCGACCTGTTCTGCGATGCTCGACATGAGTATCGTCACGAGACTACTTGCCAAAGGACAGAAAACGGGGGCTCTCCCGGTTGTGGAGCCACCGGGGTGTCGGGACGGGCCGAGGAGCTGCTCAACCGGCTGTGCAGGTGAGCTCCGGGCGCTGTCCTCTCGGTCTTCGCCGTCCATGGCGCCCTCGAGCCTTCGACCTCGACGACTCCATCGGCCTGCGGCCTCTCGGGTTGCCCCCCGGCTCGTCCGCCTCGGGCTCCGACAGGGTGCGTGCGCCGGGCTGACGAGCGGTGCGTGGCTCCGGCGGAACCAGCCCCTCGACAGGCCAGCACCCCCGCCGTGGGCCCTCGGATCCGGCCGGCAGCTCCTCGGCGCCGGGAACATCGAAGCCCTGCGGGCCTGGCGGAGACGCCCTCCGGCCGACGCGAGCGCCTCAGCGGCCGTCGATGAGTCGCCAGTGGACGCCGTCGACCGTCCGCCACACGCCCTCGTCGAACTCGATCGCCCACCCGTGGTAGGCGTCGTTGAAGGTGACGCCCACCCCGCTGTCGCTGCCGGTGTCGACCACCCCCTCGGCCCGCGTCCAGACCCGCCCGCCGTCGGAGGTGACGAGGACGCCCACCCCGCTCACCCCGATCCACGCCGTGCCGGGCGAGATCGTCGCGAGCTGGGAGAGCTGCCCCGCATAGGCCAGCTGGCCGAAGGGGGTCCGGCCGGCGAGCGGCCCGGCCGTCGGGCCGAAGCCGGTGTAGGCGACGGGCGTGAAGTGCCGGCCGCCGTCCCGCGAGACGAAGACGGCCTTGGCCGAGACGTTCTCGCCCGGCACCGTGCGACCGCCGCAGATCATCCAGAGCCGGCCTCCGCCGACGGCCGCCAGGTCCGCTCTCGGCCAGGCGGAGCACGGATCCGGCAGCGGCGTCCAGCTGGTGCCGTCGTTCGTCGTGAGCGCCAGCCCCCCTCCGCCCGTCGCGCCGTAGGAGACGACGTAGGCCTCGTCCAGGCTCACCCGGGCGAGGATGTCGCCGCCGTTGTAGGCCTCGGCCAGCCCCGAGGGCGCGGCTGCGAGGCTCCAGTGCCGGCCGCCGTCGAGCGAGACGGCGAGGCGGACCCCGCACGGCGTCGCCGGCTCGGCCGGACCGTGGCAGACCGCATAGGTCGCCCAGACGTCCTGGCCGAGCGGCACGAGGCGCTCGAGCCGGCCCCCGAAGGAGGGCCCCTCGGCCCACGAGCTCCCCCCGTTCGCGGTGAGGGCCAGCCCGGCCGGTCCGAAGGCGTAGCCGGTCGCCGCAGAGGAGAACTGCACCTGCGAGTAGCCGTTCGAGAAGGGGAAGGGACCGACGAGGTGCCAGCTGCGCCCCCCGTCCTCGCTTCTCGCCAATTGCTCGGTCGTCACTCCGGCCTGGGTGTGGCGCTCGATGGCGTACCCGGTCGCGAGAGTGGGGAAGACCGGGTCGGAGGCGAGGTCGTACACCGGCACGAGGGCCCCCGAGGCCGGCAGCGAGCCCTCGAACGACCCGGCCGGCCCGGTGCCCGTGTCGACATGGGCCCGTGAGCCCAGCTCGGTGACGAGGTAGCCGACCGCCGCTGCCACGACGAAGGCGACGGCCGCCACGACGGCCACGACGAGGCCGCGACGTCGCCCGAGCCGGAGGGGGCTCGCTCCCACGGGCTAACGGCCGGGGCTCACGGGAGCTCGCCGGTCTCGAGCAGGTGGCGGAAGCCCCCCTCGTCGAGGAGGGGGATGCCGAGCTCGCCTGCCTTGGTGACCTTGGCCGTCCCGGGAGAGGCGCCGACCACGACGGCCGTCGTCCTCGCCGAGACCGACCCCGGCGACTTCCCGCCGCGGGAGGTGATCGCCTCCTCCGCCCCCTCGCGCGAGAACCCTTCGAGCGCGCCCGTGACGACGATGCTCTTGCCCGCGAGCACCTGGGGGTGCTGCGAGACGACCCTCGTCCCGAACGAGACGCCGCCCGAGCCGAGCCGCCCGATGAACTCCCGGTTGCGCCCGGTGCGGAAGAAGGCGGCGACGCTCGCCGCGATGATCCCTCCGATGCCGGGTGTCTCGGCCAGCTCCTCCTCGCCGACCGACATGATCGCGTCCAGGTCGCCGAAGGCGGTCGCCAGGGCGTGGGCGACCGTGCCGCCGACGTGGCGGATCCCGAGGGCGACGAGGAGGTTCGGGAGCGGACGGCCCCGCGAGGCGTCGATCGCCGCCAGCAGGTTGGCAGCCGAGACGGCGCCGAAGCCCTCGAGCGGGGTCAGCTGCTCGGGCCCGAGGCTGTAGAGGTCGGAGGCGTCGGCCAGAAGGCCCGCCTCGATCAGCTGGTGGACCCGCTGCTCGCCGAGGCCCTCGATGTCCATCGCCCCCCGCGAGGCGAAGTGGGCGATCCGCTGGACCTTCTGGCCGGGGCAGTCGAAGTTGACGCAGTAGGTGTCCGCCTCGCCCTCGAGGCGGACGAGGGCGCCGTCGCAGACCGGGCAGGTCGCAGGGAAGCGCCACGGCTCGAGGCCCTCAGGCCGCTCGGACAGGATCGGTCCGACGACCTCGGGGATGACGTCGCCCGCCTTGCGGACGACGACGGTGTCGCCGGGCCGGACGTCCTTCAGGGCGACCTGGTCCTCGTTGTGCAGGCTCGCCAGCGAGACGGTCGAACCCCCGACCCTGACGGGCGCGAGCACCGCGAAGGGAGTCGCCCGCCCGGTCCGCCCGATCGAGACCATGATCGCCTGGAGCACCGTCGAGCGCTCCTCGGGCGGGAACTTGTAGGCGACCGCCCACCGGGGCGCGTGCGAGGTGGCCCCGAGCCGGCGGTGGAGGGAGAGATCGTCGATCTTCAGCACCACGCCGTCGATCTCGTAGCCGAGCTGGTGGCGGCGGGACTCGACGGCGGTGCAGTAGGCGTAGGCGGCCTCGAGGCCGGTGACGATCTCGATCTCGGGGTTCACCGGGAAGCCGGCCCGACGGAGCAAGGCGAGCGACTGGGACTGGTGCCCGATGGCAGCATCGGTCTCGAGCTCGACCGCCGCCTCGCCGGAGACCTGGTCGACAGAGGGCGCCTCTCGGGTCCGGTCCCCGCTCACCACCTGGTAGGTGAAGATCGACAGGGCCCGGCCGGCCGTCACCTTCGGGTCCTTCTGGCGCAGGGACCCGGCCGCCGCATTGCGCGGGTTGGCGAAGATCTTCTCCCCGGCGGCCGCCTGGCGGGCGTTCAGCTCCTCGAAGGCGGCGATCGCCATGTACACCTCGCCCCTCACCTCGAGCTCCTCGGGAACCTCGCCCCCGTCGAGGGCGAGCTCGAGCGGGACCTCGGCGAGGGTGCGGACGTTGTCGGTGACGTCCTCGCCGACCCGGCCGTCGCCGCGGGTGGCGGCCCGGGCGTAGCGCCCGTGGTCGTAGGTGATCGAGATCGACAGGCCGTCGATCTTCGGCTCGCAGACGAGCCGGAGGGTCCGGGCGGCCTCGTCGTCGAGCTCGAGCAGGCGCCTCGTCCGCGCCCCCCAGGCGAGCAGCTCGTCCAGGCTCACGACCTTGTCGAGGCTCATCATCGGGACCCGGTGGGCGGCGGGGGCGAAGCCGGTCGCCCCCGCCGCACCGACGGTGCGGGTCGGCGAGGTCTCGGTGACGAGCTCGGGGTGGGCGGCCTCGATGGCAGCCAGCTCGTCGACGAGGGCGTCGTAGTCGGCGTCGGGGATCTCCGGGTCGTCGAGGACGTGGTAGCGCATCGAGTGGTGGGCGATGAGCTCCCGGAGCTCGCGGGCCCGCTCGGCGTCGTCGAGGCCGGGATCGGGGCCGACGGGGGTGCTCGGATCGAGCCCGCCGCCCGTCATGGCGCCGTCCGGGGGCTCGCCACCCCCGAGCCGAGCACCTCGCTCGCCGTCTCGGGGTCGTAGAGGGCGACGACCTGGCCCGGCGCCACCCGGCGGCGACCCGCCAGCAGGCGGACGCCGCCGGCGGTGACGACCGCCGGGGTGGTGGCCCCGTGGGCGCTCGCCTGGACGACGACCTCGCTCCTCTCGGCGAGCGGGGCGCCTGTCCAGGTGCGGCGCTCGAGGCGGATCTCGCGCTCGGTGAGCGCCGACTCGTCGCCGAGGACGACGCGCCGGCCCGGGACGTCGACCTCGACCGCGAAGCGCCGGGAGCCGACCGCCACCCCGAGGCCGCGACGCTGGCCGACCGTCACGAGCTCGACGGCGGGCACCTCGCCGAGGACGGCGCCCGTGCCGCCGTCGACGACCACGCCCGGGTGGAGAGCGAGGCGCGGCTCGAGGAAGCGGCGCCGTGCGAGCGGGCCGGAGCCGCCGGCGATGAAGCAGACCTCCTGGCTGTCTGGCTTGCCAGCGGTCGACAGCCCCCTGGCGGCGGCCAGCCGGCGCACCTCGTCCTTCGTGAGCTCCCCGACGGGGAGCAGCACCCTCTGGAGCTCAGGGCGGCTCAGGCAGGACAGGACGTAGGACTGGTCCTTGTTCGGGTCGCGGCCCCGGAGCAGGCGGGGGCGGCCGTCGCCGGCGAGGATCCTCGCGTGGTGGCCGGTGGCGACGGCGTCGAAGCCGAGCCGGATCGCCCGGGCGAGGAAGGCATCGAACTTGAGGTGCCGGTTGCACTCGACGCACGGGTTGGGGGTGAGGCCCTCGCCGTGGGCCTCCACGTACGGCCCGACGACGTGGCGGTCGAACTCCTCGGTGAAGTTGAAGACGTGGTGGTCGATCCCGAGCCGGTCGGCCACCCGCCGGGCGTCCTCGACGTCGGAGACCGAGCAGCAGCCGGAGTCCGACTCGCCGCCCCAGAGCTTCATCGTCGCCCCGACGACCTCGTGGCCCGCATCGAGGAGGAGGGCGGCGGCCGCCGAGGAGTCGACGCCGCCCGACAGCGCGACGAGTACCCGAGCCATGGGCAAAGTCTCGCAGATCGCCGTTCGGGGACTGTCAGCGCGACGGCGCAAGCCGGGCTGCCGTCTCGGCAAGGGCGTGGACGGCGGCGTCGATCTCCTCCCCCGTCGTCGAGGGTCCGAGGGAGAACCGGACGTGGGTCCGGGCCTCGGCCGGCGAGAGGCCCATGGCGGTGAGCACCGGGCTCGGCTCGAGGGCGCCCGAGGCGCATGCCGAGCCGGCCGAGGCGGCCACACCGAGCTCGTCGAGGAGGACGAGCACCTCCTCGGAGGAGAGCCCCGGAAGGCCGACGTTCACGATCGAGGGCAGGCGCTCGGCCTCCGCCGAGGCGAGCCGGGCCCCCGGCACGGCGGCGGCGATCCCGTCGAGGAGGCGCCCGGAGAGCTCCCTCGCCCGGGTGGAGGCCGCCTCCCGCTCGCGGTGGGCGAGCTCGGCGGCGGCGGCGAGGCCGACGATGCCGGGGACGTTCGGCGTCCCCGCCCGCAGCTCGCGCTCCTGCGGGCCGCCCCTCAGGAGCGGCGCGAGCCGCCTGCGGGCGCCGCCTCTCGCCACGAGGGCGCCCGAGCCCTTCGGGCCGCCGAACTTGTGGGCCGTCACCGAGACGAGGTCGGCGCCTGCGGCACGCTCGGCGATGTCCAGCCAGCAGAAGGCCTGGACGGCGTCGGTGTGGACGAGGGCGTCGGGGGCGAGGGCGTGGACGAGGCCGGCGACGTCCTCGAGCGGTTGCACCACGCCGGTCTCGTTGTTGGCAGCCATGACCGAGACGAGAGCGATCCGGTCGCCCGCCTCTCCGATCACCGAGGCCAGGGCGTCGAGCGAGAGCACCCCTGCAGCGTCGACCGGAAGCTCGAGACCGCCGAGGAAGCGGACCGGCTCCCGCACGGCGGGGTGCTCGACCGCCGAGCAGCAGACGAGCGGTGAGCCGCCCTCCGCCACGGCCCGCAGCGCCGTCCCGGTGACCGCCAGGTTGTCCGCCTCCGTCCCGCCGCTCGTGAAGATCACCTCGGAGGGCTCGCACGACAGGACGGCCGCCATGGCCTCGCGGGCGTCGTCGATCGCTCTGCGTGCCGCCTTGGCCCCTCGGTGCGCCCCCGAGGGGTTGGCGAAGGTCTGGGAGAAGTACGGCTCCATCGCCTCGCGCACCTCGGCCCGCAGCGGGGTGGAGGCGGCGTGGTCGAGGTAGACCGTCACTGGCCCGCCGGCACGCTCGTCGTCGTGGTGGTCGGACCAGAGACGGGGAAGCCGGTGCAGTCCGGCTTGGACGTGCTCGGGCTGTTGGGGAAGCCGGGGGGCGTCGCCGTCACCGCCGAGACGTGCGAGACGGCGCCGGCGGCCTCGACGGCGCCGAGCGAGAGGCCGCCCGGGTTCCAGCCGAGCTCGAGCCGGAAGAAGTCCGTCGTCACCTTGTCCACGACGGGAGCGTACGGGTTCGGGCCCGGGATGAGGCCGGTGTAGGGCTGGAGGTGGGAGGCGCCCTGCAGGGTCTCGAAGAGGTGGACGGGAGCGTTCTCGAGGGAGGCGAACAGGGAGGCCGCCTCGGCCGGGGCATTGCAGGTGTCGGCCGCCGACTGCACCTGGAGCACGGGCGGCGAGGAGGCGTTCGTGGCCGGGTAGCTCCCCTGGAGGGCTTCCCCGGAGAGGACCTCGACCGCCCGGGGCGCGACGGGCATGGCGGCGAGCGCCGAGCGGTCCGCCGCGTTGGTCCCGTAGGCGAGGGCGGCGACCGCTTCGGCGCCGTCACTCTGGCCGGCCAGCCCGACGTCGCTCGTCGCCGCCACCCCGGACAAGCGGTTGCCCGAGCCGCTGGCGGCGACGGCGTCGAACTTCCGCAGCACGAAGGCGATGTCTGCCGGCTCGTTGGCGAGGTCGAGCTCGGCGTGGTAGCCCTGCGGCGACTGGGGACCGCCCACGCTCGTGACGAGGGCGGTCGACTCGTCTGGGAAGATCGGCGAGATGACGATGAAGCCCTCCCGCACCCAGCTGTCGAGGAGGGGTGCGTAGTACCAGGGGCTGACGTCGAAGCCGTGGGCGAACACGATCACCGGGTAGGGGCCGTACTGGCGGTCAGGCGCGGCGTTGCGGTTCTCTCTCGTGAGCGAGCCGGACGCCGTCGGGTAGCGGACCTGGGTGGTGAGGACGCGCCCGGGGATCGTGTCGGCGCCGGTCGCCGGGTTGACGGTGTTGCGGCTCGGATCGACCCAGTGGAAGGTCGTGAGCCCCACCCGGAAGCTGCCGGGAAGAGCCGGCGCCGGCGTCGTCGAGGTCGTCGTGGTCGAGGGCGGCCCGTCTGTCCCCGTCGACGTCGTCGGTGCCATCACGCGGCGGATCGTCGTGCAGGCGGCCACGCCGGCCGCGACGAGAACGACGACGAGGAGCACCGGCGACCTCCACCGGCGCCCTCGCCGGCGGACCGTGTGGGGCGCCGGCCTGGCAGCCGGCCGGCGCGGGCTGCCCCGGCCGGCGAAGGTCACCGGCGCCGCAGGGGTGCGCTCGGGACGCGAGGGACGGGGCACCGCGACCGTCAGTCCGAGAGGGGATCCGACGCGGCCACGACCCGCCAATCTACCGAGTGGGAGGACGAGACTGCGATCACGGCTGGACGATCATGAGCGCCACCACGGCCACGAAGCACAGCGCCACGACGCCTGCCGCCGCCTCCATCTGCCTGCAGGCGAGGCGGAAGTGGGCGAGACCGTCCGCATCGCCGGCGGTGTGCTCCGAGAGGGCTCGCTGCGCCCTTCGCTCGGCCGGCCAGGTGCGGGCCGTCGCCACCCCCGCCGCCAGCGACCAGATGGTGAGCCCGAGCCACGGCCAGGGCTGACCGATGGCCTGACGGTCGCCGCCGAGCAGCATGGCGAGCCCGAGGGCGGGGACGACGAAGATGAGCCGGGCGGGCCAGTCGATGCCGGGAGCGAAGAAGCGTACGAGCTGCTCCTCACCACCCGGGGCGGGCGAGGCGGCGCCGCGGCGGGCGTACAGGCCGCCGATCGCGATGGAGCCGAACCCGATGAAGGCGGTCGCCACGTGCAGGATCAACAGGACGTCGTAGAGCGGCCCCGGCATCAGGCTGCACGACTCAGCCGCGCCACAGGAGTACCCTCTTCACAGTGGCCGAGAGCGTCCGCACAGCATCGGGAAGGGAAATTCGGGGAGCGTGAACCAGCTTCGGCTCGATCCTCTCTCCGGACGGTGGGTGGCCGTCTCGACCGATCGCTCCCAGCGCCAGGGGGCGACCTTCCTGCCCCGCCAGCCCACGCCGGATGTCGAGGACCTCGAGCACTGTCCCTTCTGCCCGGGGAACGAGGGGGACACGCTGCCGGCGCTCGAGGTCTACGGACCGGCCGGGCCGTCGGGCAAGTGGCTGGTGCGGGTGCTGCCGAACCGCTACCCGGCCTTCTGGGGGGACGCACCGTTCATCGTCGAGCACCGGGGGCCAGTGTTCACCGAGGCACCGGCGAGCGGCATCCACGAGGTGCTCGTGCTCTCCCCCGACCACGACCGCTCCTTCGCCTCGCTCCCCGACGAGCAGTGCGCCCTCGTCATGGCGGCGATCCGTGACCGGGTCGAGGAGCACCAGAGCACGCCGGGTCTCCGCTACAGCCAGATGATCATCAACCACGGCCGGCAGGCGGGAGCCTCCATCGCCCACCCGCACGGCCAGCTGCTCGGCATCCCCTTCGTCCCCCGCGAGCTCGCCGAGGAGCAGGCGGGCTTCGCCCGTTTCGCCGGCGGCTGCCTGCTCTGCGCGGCGGCCGCCTCCGAGGAGCGGGTCGGCTACCGCATCTTCGAGACGAGCGAGGAGACGGTGAGCTTCACGCCGTTCTGGAGCGGCATCCCCTACGAGATGCTGATCGTCCCGCGCGAGCACGGCGCCCACCTGCACCGCTCGACCGCCCAGCGGATCGTGGCCGTCGGCAGAGCGGTCCGCTCCGCCCTTCAGGCCCTCACCGAGCACCTCGGCGACATCGCGTACAACATCGTCTTCCATTCGGCCCCCTACCGTGCCACGGGCATGTACCACTGGCACGTTCACATCCTCCCGAACCTCACGACCCGTGCCGGTTTCGAGCTCGGCACCGGGGTGCTCATCAACGTGGTGTCGCCCGAGAAGGCAGCCGAGGACCTGCGCGGAGCGAGCGAGAAGATCGCCGCCCGCGGCGGGTTCTCGTACTGAGCCGGTCGGACGACAGGGCTCCGGCTCGCGCCTGTCAGGCCGGTCCGAGCGGACCGCCGGGCTCGTGAGGCCTCGCGAACAGATGCGCCCGAGACCCGGGGTCAGCACCGAGGCCGACGTGAGCCCGCTCGCCCGGCGGAGCTCACCGGCGGCGCCCGGTTGCCCTGTTCAGCGCCACCGCCGCCCGGACGAGCTCCTTGAACGCCTCCTCGTCGAGGCGCCCGCTCTCACGGACGTCGATCGCACGGCGGAGGTTGCCGTCGAGGCTGGCGTTGAACAGGCCGTGCGGGTCCTCGAGGAGGGCGCCCTTGGCGAAGGTCACCTTGACGTGCTCCTTGTAGACCTCGCCGGTGCAGACGATGCCGGCGTCCGACCACACCGGGACGCCGTCGGGAGTGCTCGCCTTCTGCCACTTGAGCTCCTCGACGACGTCGGGGTCGGCCTCCTTCACGAGCGCCCGGAGCCTCGAGAGAGCTTCGCCGCGCCAGTCGCCGAGGTCGGCGAGCATCGCGTCGATCACCTTGGTGGGCGAGGTGTCACTCATCGTCGTGCGCTCCGATCTGTCCGGGTCGGTCGGGCCATCGCTCGGCGACGAGCCGGGCGGGCGACACCGGGGCTGTCGGCCGCCTGCTCGAAGGCCCGAGACGCCTCACGGTGGTCACCGGCTCCCCCTCTGGTCGCTCGCCGTAGGGACCCTACAGTTCCGACGAGGACGACTGCAGGCATCGGGAGCGGCCCGCCGCCGGCTGCGGTACGGCGGGCCGCCGGTTCGCCTGCGGCGACGCCGGCGCCGAACGTGACCCCAGCAGCCAGAGGAAAGAGCCCTGTCCGTACCCGGATGGCGGGGTCCACCCCCTTGCCGGGGACCGTGCGCTCCGTTGGGAGTTCCGACGAGCGATCCCTCCCCACGTGCCGAGGCCGGGCTCGATCGCCGAGCTGACGGCGGGGTCGTCCGCCTGGGAGCGCGCTCCGAGGTCCACCGAGGGCCTTGCTGCACGCGACGAATCGCCCGCCGTCCGGGACGCCCGCAGCGCTGAGCTCGAGAGGCTCCTGGAGGACAGCCGACGGTCGGGCAGGCGGCACGCGGCACCGTTGTCGAAGGGCGACCGGCAGACGAGCCGGCCCGGCCGGGCCGGCGTCCGGGGGGAGAACCACGGGCGTCACGGCCACCGTGCCGCGCCGGTCGGTCCCATCGACCGGGAGCTTCGCGCGATGCTTCGTTGACAAACCCAAGCACTTCCGACCTGGGCTAATGTTCCCGCCAGGACTTTCCTGGCGGGGGGTTGGGTGTCTGTTTCAAGACCAAAGCCCGCGCAATGGGTGGGCGCGAGAAGTACGTGTCTTGTCCACAAACAGTACGTTTCCAGAACAGCGAGCTCGCTTCCTCGGTCGGCGCGGGGCTCGCTTGATGTGCAGCTAATTCACCGCCGGATGTTCAGAGCGCATGCGCGGAGGGACCAGAGCGGACTGTGGGCCGTTACCGTTACCGGTGTCCCTGGCCTGCGGATCACGCCAGCGGCGGAACCGCCCTTGAGGAGGTAGCGGAGGCCCTGGCTTCGTACCGCGGCATCGACCGGTCCTCGTTCCTGGTCAGCTTGCTCACGGACACCCCGTAGGCTGGTCCCGTGAGCGATCTCAGCGCAGACGAGGCCTGGGAGCAGGAGCACCGGGTCAACGTGGACTTGGAGCCAGAGGAGGCCCTGCGGATGCTGCTCAACCCCGAGGCTGGTGACGAGGAGTCTGGCCAGGGGGAGTGACGTCTGGCCAGCACCCGAGGATGCAAGCTTTCTGGTTCTCCTCGGTCGTAAGATTGTACCGATGAACAAGAAGCGCATCGCGAAGGTGCTCGGAGCATCCATCGTCGGCTGCGGCACGCTGTTCGTGGTCACCAAGATCGCAGGCAGAGCCGCAACAGAGGGACTCGGGGGCGCTGTCGTCCTCATGCTTGCCCACGAGGCGTTCAATGCTCCCGTGTCAAACTGGGTGTACCAGCAACTCTGACGCCAAGACGAGAATTGCCACTGGGAGCGGGAGAGGGTGGATGGGTACGATGTCGAACGTGGTGAAGGCGAAGCGTCGCGTCGCCATCGGGCCAGTATTGCAACGTCGCCCCGAGATTCGTAGTTGGCCCTCGCCGGCGTTGGTTGCTGCCGCGTCTGGGTTCCTGGGTGCAGTTGTCAGTGCAGCCATGCGTGGCCAGCAGCGCCTAGATGACCTACAAGCTCGGGAGCTTGTGCGATCCAATCCGGACGCGTACTCCCTGCGGCCGATGCAAAGAACGCCAGAGCGTCTAGAGGCGCTCAAACGCCTCGGATAAGGGAGCGCGGCCGCTTCCGGGGGTGGACCTCGTACAACTCTCGGGTGAGGATGGCCCGCGCCTGACGGAGTTCTCCTGTCGGCGGTTCAGACAGCCATGGACCGTGCCAGTTGAGGACGTGATCCGGGGGCATCTGTCAGAGGAACTGGCAGAGGGGCGCGTGCGTGCGCTTGGCGCGTTTGATGGTGTCACCCTCATCGGAGTGATCGCATGGACGGAGGCGAGACACGATTCAGGCGTATGGGAGTGCCTCCTGTTAGCGGTGGCTCATGGTCATCAGGGCCGGGGGTATGGCAGGGCGCTCAAAGAGGCGCTGAAGGAGTTGGCTGCAACTGAGGGGGTAGGTCAGGTGGAGTCGATTGTGCATCGTGACAACGCAGCCATGATCGCGATCAACCGCAAACTGGGGGCTAAGTGCGCTCCCGACCCAAGCGACCCTTTACGCCAGCACTTGCTTTGTACGTTACCAGTCCATTCCTAGGCGACCGTGTACGGCCCGCTTGGGCGGTACAGCAGTCGACGCCCCGCCGTTGATTTGGTGAGCAGGTACATTCGCTCCGTGTCGTCCATCTTCCGCGTGGAGTAGCGGAAGTCGAGCTCGCTCAGGTACCGCGGCAGGTGCTCAGCACTCACGTGATGGTGCGTCTCGTCGACGCTGCGCTTCAACTGGGGAAAGAACCCCTCGCAGCGGTTCGTGCTCAGCCGTGGCGCACGTACTCGCCTACCCGGTGGTCGACGGCCTGGTGGTCGCTGAACTCCTGCCCGAGCGTCGTGTAGCCGTTCCAGGAGTCGGCGTGGAGCGCTAACTGCGCCATCTCGACCTTCTCGGAGATGACACGGCGCAGCGAGCGCCCGGTCACGTCTGCCACGACCTGCGAGCGGGCCTCGCCCGACTTGCTGTCGATGATGGTGAGGACCGGGATCTTGTCGGTCTTGCCCGCGTGCTTGTTCTTCTGGCGGTCGTAGTAGTGGCGGTTCTGCGGGTCGCCACCGATGCACGTCTCGTCGGCCACGATGGTGCCGACGACCTTAGACGGGTCACGGCGCATCATCGCCTCACGGACACAGTGGCACATGTACCAGGCTGCCCGGTTCGCGATGCCGTACTTGCGGTGAATCTCCCAGGCGCCTACCGCTTGGGTTTGTCAACGCACTAAGCACCCTTCGCGCTCCCTTGCCGGCGTGCTGCCCGGGCGGCGGCGGGGAGGTCGTCCCCGAACGGGAACCGACGGTGGGAGCACCGCACAGCGAGCAGAGCTCCCGCAAGCGATCAACCAAGACCAGCCAAGGGCACCGCGACAGCAGCCGGACGCCTCTCGCTACGAGCGAGCGCCGCCGCCACCTGCCGGGCCAGCCCATCCGGGTCGAGCACGGGCGCCAATTCCGGCACGATCCCGGTGGCGGCGACCGCCTCTGCATCGGCGGCGTCGCCGGCGTCGAGCACGAAGGTGCCGACAAGCCCGGGATGATGGCGAGCGAAGTAGCGGGCAACCCCCGCCACCGAGTCCTCGTCCCCGCTCGCCGCCAGCAGGTGGCGGCGGGCCATCGTGTGGTGAGCGACCGCGCTCGTCGGCGGTTCCGCCCCGACCACCGGCGAGACCGCCACCACCGTGCCGGCCCGTGCCACCGCCTCACGCACGCCGTCGAGGGCGAGGACCGTGCCGATGCTCGTCACCGGGTTGCTCGGACCGAGCACGACGGCATCGGCCCGCAACAGCGCCTCCAAGGTGGCGGGCGCCGCCGGGCCGTGGGCACATTCGACGGCCCGCACCGGAACCGTCGCCCCCATCCCCACGTACCACTCCTGGAAGCCACACCATCCCCCGTCCGCCAGTCCGATCCGGGTCGGGCACGGCACGTCTGACGCCGGCACCACGACCGGCTCCCTGACGCCCAGCCGGGCGGCGATCTCCGCCGTCGCCACCGTGAGCGACCGGCCACTGCCCAGCATCTCCGACCGCATCAGATGCGTGGCCAGGTCGCGGTCACCGATGCTGAACCACTCCGGCGCCCCCAGCGCCTCGAGCGCTGCCCGCACGGTGAACGTCTCGTCGACAAGGCCCCACCCCCGCTCCCGGTCCAACCGCCCACTCAACGCGTAGAGCACCGTGTCGAGATCGGGGCAGACGCGCAGGCCATGCCAGTCGAGGTCGTCGCCCACGTTGACCACCACCGTCAGCCGCGCCGGGCCAAGAGCCCGGGCGAGGGCGGGAGCCAGATGGGCGCCGCCGAGCCCCCCGGTGAGGAGCACGGTGTGGCCCCCGGTCACCGGTCCCACCACCGAGAACCGTTGCACCGTACCGGCTGCCACGCACCGGCTCCTGCCGCACGGCGCGGCAGGCCTCTACCCCACTGACCTGGATGTCCTGTCAACCGAGCCTCGATCGACCCGACCGCTCCCCCGATATGCAAGCCATCCACCTGACATATATGAACCGGCTTGACTGAGCAGTCAAGAAGCTGCAAGGTTCGGGTGGAGCCGCCACTCCGGCCCCTGATGGACACGCCGTGCGGGTCCCCGACCGGCCGTCTCATCTCATGGTGCCGGGTCCGGCGGTCGCTGTTCGTGCAGGTGATTCGGTCGACAGGGGGGATGCCATGTACGCCGAGATCCCATCGGGTCTGTCGGAGGAGCAGGAGGCTCTGCGCGCCGAGGTCCACCGCTTCGGCGCCGATGTCCTTCGGCCGGTGAGCATGCACCTCGACGCGCTCTCCCCCGCCGAGGTGATCGACAAGGACTCTCAGCTGTGGAAGGTCTACCGCTCCTGGTACGAGATGGGGAGCCACGCCGCCGGGCTGCCTGTCGCCTACGGCGGTCTCGAGCTCGACCCGGCCACCTCGCACGCCGTGTTCGTCGAGATGGGATGGGCCGCCTCGGACCTCGCCATCAGCCTCGGGGTCGCGGCCATGCCCTTCCAGCTGGCCGCCCAGGTGGCGCTCGTGGCCGGCAACGACCGTCTCGTCGACGAGATGATCCGGCCGTTCATCGAGGACCACGACGCCCGCTACATCGGCTGCTGGGCCATCACGGAACCGGGCCACGGGTCCGACACCCTCGGGGTCGGGCGGGCCGAGTTCAACGACCCGGCCGGGGCCGGTGCCTGCCGGGCCCGGCGCGACGGTGACGACATCATCGTCAGCGGCCAGAAGTCGGCGTGGGTGTCCAACGGCTCCATCGCCACCCACGCCCTCCTCTTCTGCACCATGGAGGAACAGCGGGGCATGGCCGGGGGGGCGGTGGTCATGGTGCCCCTGGACCTGAGCGGCGTCAGCCGGGGGGCACCGCTCGACAAGCACGGCCAGCGGGCCCTCAACCAGGGCGAGATCTTCTTCGACGAGGTGCGGGTCCCCGGGTTCTGCCTGCTGGCCGACCCCGACCTCTACCCCACGGCCCTCGAGCTGACCCTCTCCCATGCCAACTCGGGCATGGGCGCGGTGTTCACCGGCCTGGCCCGGGCCGCCTTCGAAGAGGCCCTCACCTATGCCAGGGGGCGGGTCCAGGGCACCAAGACGATCGCCGAGCACCAGCTCGTCCAGTCCAAGCTCTTCTCGATGTTCCTCCGCTACCGCCAGGCGTGGGCCGTGTCGCGGTCGGTCATGATCGGCATCTCCGAGCTGGGGGGCATCGGCGGCCTGGCCCACGCCATCAGCTCCAAGGTGACGTGCACCGACGCCGCCTTCGGCCTCGCCAGCGACGCCGTCCAGATCTACGGCGGGACCGGCATGGCGAAGGGGGTGCTGGTCGAGAAGCTCCTCCGTGACGCACGGGCGTCCTTGATCGAGGACGGCGTCAACGAATTCCTCGGCCTGGTGGCCGCCCGGCAGCTGGTGGACTCCTATGTGTGCTGACCTGAACGCTGGTCCCGCGGCCGATCCACCGGGTCGGTCCGAGGCGGTGCCGGCCCCCCGGGCGGGCGCCGGGCCGGGAGCCGGCCGATGACCCGGGCCCAGTCGGCCATCGAGATGGTGATCCGTGAGCGGGCTCGGGCCCACCCCGACAGCGTCTGGCTCGCCGTCGAGGACCAGACCTACACGTGGGCCGAGGTCGTCCGCTACGCAAACCGGGCCGCCAACGGTTGGCTCGAGCTCGGCGTCCGGCCCGCCGACCGGGTGGCCATCCTCCTCGGCAACTGCCCCGAGTTCATCTGGACCTACCTCGGCCTGTTGTTCATGGGCGCCGGCCCGGTGCCGGTCAACACCGCCCAGCGGGGGGTCACCCTCCACCACATCCTGGCCGACTCCGGTGTCAGCGCCGCCATCGTCTCCCACTCGCTCCGCTCCAGCTTCGAGGAGGCTCGCTCCGACTGCCCCGACCTGACCCACGCCGTGGTCGTCGGCGGCCCGGCCGCGGGTGGCATCGACTGGGACGTGGATCGCCTGCTGTCGGGCTCCGACGCCGACCCGGTGATCGAGGTCGAGAACGCCCCCGCTGCCGCCGCCATGCTCTACACCTCCGGCACCACCGGCCCCCCCAAGGGGGTGGTGACGAGCAGCTACGACGCCAGCCCGATCGGCGTGCTCCTCGGTGCCGCCGGCGTGCAGCCGGGCGAGACGATGTACACGCCGCTGCCCCTCTTCCACGGCAACGCCCTGTATGTTTCGATGATCGGGTCCATGGTCCTCGATGCCCGTTTCGCCCTGGCCGAGCGCTTCAGCGCGTCACGGTTCTTCGACGACTGCCGCCGCTTCGACGCCGTGGAGTTCAACGCACTGGGGGGCATGATCTCCATCCTCCTCAAGCAGCCCGAGCGCCCCGACGACGCCGACAACCCGGTGCGCACCGTGCTGTCGGCCGGCTGCCCACCCGACAGGTGGGAGGCGTTCGAAGAGCGGTTCGGCCTCCGCCTCGTCGAGTGGTTCGGCATGGTCGATGCCCCCGGCATCCTCCTCAACACCGAGGGTCGAGTCGGCTCCATGGGCAAGCCCGTCGCCGGCGTCGAGTTCGCCGTGGTCGACGACGACGACAAGCCGGTGCCGGCGGGGCAGACCGGCCAGCTCGTCTTCCGCCACCCCGAGGGCCAGCTCACCCACTACCACGGGCTCCCCGACGCCACAGAGACCGCCTACCGCGGCGGCTGGTTCCACACCGGCGACCTGGCCAGCCAGGACGCCGACGGCTTCTACTACTACCGGGGCCGGAAGAAGGAGTCGATCCGCCGCCTGGGCGAGAACATCTCCGCCTGGGAGATCGAGACGGTGGTGAACGGCCACCCGGCCATCCAGGAGTCGGCCGCCCACGCGGTGCCGTCGGAACTGGGCGAGGACGAGGTGAAGCTGGTCGTCGTGCCCAAGCCCGGTGCACACGTCTCGCCCGGGGACCTCACCTCCTTCTGCGAGGGCAAGGTGGCCCGCTACGCGGAGCCCCGCTACGTCGAGATCGTCGAGGAGCTCCCGAAGACCGGGACCGAGCGGGTGCAGTACGGCGTGTTGAAGGAGCGGGGCATCACCCCGGCGACCTGGGACCGCCTCGCCGCCGAGGGCACGACCGAGCCGGCAGCCGGCGCGACCGTAAAGGAGCATCATGGTTGACGTCATGGTCGTCGGGGCCGGGATGACCAAGTTCGGCAAGTTCCTCGACCGGAGCGTCCGGTCGTTGACCGAGGAGGCAGTGGGCGAGGCCATGGCCGACGCCGGCGTGGCCCCCGGGCAGATCGAATTCACCACCTTCGGCAATGCGGTCGGCGGGATCCTCCAGGGCCAGGAGATGATCCGCGGCCAGTCGGCCCTCCACCACACCGGCATCCTCGGCTCCCCCATCGTCAACGTGGAGAACGCCTGCGCGTCGGCGTCGAGCGCCTTCCACCTGGCATGGCAGGCCATCGCCTCGGGCTCGGCCGAGATCGCCCTGGCCGTCGGAGCGGAGAAGCTCACCCACGCCGACAAGATCCGCTCCTTCGCCGCCATCGGCACCGCCCTCGACCTCGAGGAGATGCCGGCCGCCCGCGATCTGCTCACCTCCGTCCTCCTCGGGTGGTCGCCGGCACCAGCGGGTGGCGACACCGAGGGCGACGGCAAGGACGGTGACGGCAGGGCGGCCACCGGGAACGGCGGTGGATCGGGGGGCGGCGGCTCCATGAACAGCTCGCCCTTCATGGACGTCTACGCGGCGATGACGCGCAGGTACCTGGAGAACAGCGGGGGGACCCCGGCCGACCTGGCCCAGATCTCCGTGAAGAACCACCGCCACGCATCTCTCAACCCGAAGGCGCAGTACCGCGACGTCGTGACCGTCGACGAGGTCCTGGCCAGCCGGATGGTCTCCGATCCCCTCACCGTCCTCATGTGCTCCCCCATCGCCGACGGGGCCGCTGCGCTGGTGCTGGCGTCGGCCGACGCCGCGGCCAAGCTCGGTGTGCCCGGCGTGAGGGTGCGGGCGTCGGTGATCGCCTCCGGACGGGACCGGCGGCTCGACGAGCCGAGCGTGGCCGAGCGGGCCGCACACCGTGCCTACGAGGCCGCCGGCACCGGGCCCGACGACCTCGACGTGATCGAGGTCCACGATGCCGCCGCCACCGCAGAGCTCCTCCTCTACGAGGAGATGGGCCTGTGCGGCCCCGGCGAGGGGCCCAAGTTGCTCGCGACAGGGGCGACCGAGCTCGGCGGCCGGATCCCGGTCAACACGAGCGGCGGGCTGCTCTCCCGTGGCCATCCCATCGGCGCCACCGGGTGCGGCCAGCTGGTCGAGCTGGTCGACCAGCTCCGGGGCCGGTGCGGCGAGCGGCAGGTCGAGGGGGCGAGGATCGCGCTCGCCGAGAACGGCGGCGGGTTCATCGGCGCGGACGCCGCCGCCACCGTCATCACCATCCTCGAGGGCTGACCGGATCGGCCCGGCCGGCCGCAGGCCGGGTTCCGGCGGGCGCCACGACACCCAGCAGCCACAGCGAGCAGCGCACGAAACCAGCGAGCACCACCGAGAAGGAGGGAACACCATGGAATTCAATCGGGTGGTCGGGACCAGGCGAAGCATCCGGTTCTTCAAGTCCTGGCGGCCGGTCGAGCGCGAGAAGCTGCAGGTGATGTTCGAGGCGGCGAACCGGGCATCGCGCTCGATGAACGCCGACTACTTCCGGGCCATCGTCGTCAACCGCGACGACCTCGACGCCGAGACCCGGGACGCGCTGCGCAACCCGACCACCACCGCCGATCTGGACCTCGCTCCCACCTACATCTTCTGGTACATCGACATGAACTACGTCGAGGGCGCCCAGGACCGCCTCAAGGCACTGGTCGACCAGAACGCCCTGTCGGCGGCACACGGGTGGTCCCGCGCCTACGTGGACGACTTCCTGTGGCCCCAGGTCCTGGAGCCCATCTCCAAGGACATGAGCGCCGTCCTGTTCATGGGCGCCGTCGAGACGGGCATCGCCATCTGCAACGCCCTCAACGCCGCCGTCGACCAGGGGCTCGGCACCTGCATGCACGCCTTCACGGCCAACGAGACGATGAAGTCCCTCCTCGGGGTGCCCGACACCTGGTTCCCGGTGTGGCTTCAGCTGGTCGGCTACCCGGCCGAGGAACCCGAGGCGGGTGGCCAGCGCCCCCGCAACCCGATCTCCACCCTGTTCTTCGAGGGCCACACCTCCCGGCCGTTCGAGGAGGACCCGGAGGTCACCGAGCGGCTGAAGCGCGAGGGCATGCTCCAGACGCCCGGGCCCTTCCCCTACCGGGCCCAGGAGGTCAAGATGCTCTCCCGCATGTACGGGCTGCCCGAATGAGCGGCGCCGCCCACTCCGACGGAGATCGGGCGGGAGCGGCCGGCACAGGGAACGGCGAGCCGGGCGAGGCCGGATCGACCGCGGTCACCGGCCTTGCGGACGCCATGGCCGGGTTCGCTGCGGCCCCGTCCGTCCGGCGGTGGCTGGGACGGTCGGGCGACGCGGTCGCGACCGCTGAACGGACGGCCGACCTCGAGATGCTCCAGCGCTTCTGCGCATCCATCGACACCGACCCCGACGAGCTCGTCGCCCAGTGCCTGCGGTCCACGAAGTCCGGCACCACCGCCATCAGCGCCGTCGGGCGCCGCAAGACGGACGAGGCGATCACCGCGTTCGTCGCCTCCGAGGGGGCGACGGGGCGCGACAGCATCGTCCTCGCCAACAAGCTCCGCGGCTTCCTCATCCACAACGGGATCTTCATGCAGGGGTCAGCAGCCATCGACTGACAAGCCCGACGAGGGACTCTGGGCACAAGGGCGTCCGCGCAGGTGCGCGCTTGCTCCCATTGCCATCGAAGGGCACGCCCCCCTGCCCGCGTACTTGGATACCTGGGCGTGGCCGGTCCCTCGTCGACATGTGAACCGTGACGACGGTGGGGAATTCGGGCGAAGAGGCCGACGGTACCGGGGTCGGGTGCCCGGGCATGCCCGATGAGGGAAGTCGATCGGACCGACGCCCTCTGGGCGGCGGTCCGGATTGCGCTCACGATGCGCCCCCGGTGGCGGCCCCTCGCCAGGGGCGTTCGCCGGCGGTTGGCGTCGTGGGGATGCGCCCATCGGCGAGCAGCTCGATCCGTTCGGCGAGGTCGGAGGCGACAGCCCTGAGCTTGCGCAGAGAGCTCCCGTGCGTCGAGCGCGGCGAGGAGGATCTCCTTCACCTCGCGGGTGTGCCCCTCGCCCAGTCCGGCGTCGAGATGGAAACGGACGTGCCGTCCGGAGCGCCGGACAGCTCCCCGGACAGCTGCTCGTCCTCGGCGTGCTCTTCCCCCTGATCGCGCCGGTGCTCGACAGCGCATGGGCGTTCGGGGCGGGCAGCGTGAGCCGGTAGCCCTCGTGCTGGCCGGCCGCAGGGACCGAGACGGGCCTCCGGCGGCGCACCATCGACGCCGCAGCCGGGGGAGGGGTCGTCACCGCAGGCGGGCTGGGCGCTCAGGCCATGGCGCTCGGGTGGTCGGCACCGGGCGCCACCGGTCCCGGCTCGATCTCGCGGTTCAGGATGAAGGCGTGCTTGCCCACCTGCCGGACGCGGGCGAAGCCGAGGTCCTCGAACAGCTCGGCGGTCGCGCTGAAGAGGAAGCGCCCCTGGGCGTTGCGGCCCGACGTCGTCTCGGAGATCGTCTCGACGAGCCCGCCTCCCGCCTCGGCGATCTGGACGAGCGCGCCCTCGAGGGCGGCCCGGGCAAAGCCCTGTCCACGGTGGCGCTTGTCCACGAAGATGCAGGTGATGCGCCAGGATGCCGGCGGTGGCGGGTCCTTTCGGTACTCGCGGCCGTGCTTCAGGTCGAGCTCGCCGGTCGTCCCGTACTGGCACCAGCTCTGGGCGGCCCCGTCGCGGTCGAACACGAGGGCGGCACGTGCGCGGCCCGACCGGACGAGCTCCTCCTTCAGCGTCCGCGGGTCGCTCACGCCGCGCTGGTGCTCGACGTGGTAGGGGATGCACCAGCACCCGCCGTAGATCCCGTTGTTCCGCTCGACGAGGTCGGCGAACGCGTCCCAGGTGGCTCCCTCGAGCCGACCGACTGTGTGAGGCGGCCGGCTGAGGAGCCCACGTGCCCTCGGATCAGGCACCGGAGTCGCCTCGGGCAGGCGGGGACCGGTCGTCGAGCGGCGCCGGCCGCCAGTCGGCCGGGGGGTCCTCGCCGGCGCGGCCGTCGACCGCCTCCCTCAACAGGTCGGCGTGGCCCGTGTGGCGTCCGTACTCCTCGAGGAGATCGCACAGGAGCCGGCGCAGGTTCGCATGGCTGTTGCCGATGCCCATGTGGACCGGCTGGTCGAGACCGCCCCGCCTGAGCGCCTCCTCGAGCCGCACCCGCGAGCGCCCGACGGCGCCGAGCCACAGCCCGTAGAGATCACGAGGGCTGTCCTCGACAGCCGAGGTGAACTCCCAGTCGCCGTCGTCGCCGTCCCAGCCGAGCGTCTCCCACGGCTCCCCGATCGGTGCCCCGGTCAGCTTGGTGGTGAAGACGTAGTCCTCGACCAGAGCCAGGTGCTTCACAAGACCCCCGAGGGTGAGCGCCGACGTCTCCATCCTCTTGCGCAGATCGAACGCTTCGAGTCCCTCGGTCTTCCACTGGAACGTCGTCCTCTGACGCTCGATCGCGCCGATCAGCTGCTCCACCTCGCTGCCTGCGATCGGAGGCTCCCAGGGCGGAGGCTGCCAGAGGTCCTCCCCGCCGCTCATGGCGCCACGAGCCCGTGAAGAAGCCCGGCGAGCTCGACCGCACGGGTGAACATCGGCCAGTGGCCGGAGTCGATGTCGAGGTAGTCGACCCGTCGGGCCCGCGTCATCTCCACACCCGCCTCGCCGGCCTCGATCCACTGCTTGGCCTGCGCCGGCGAGAACTCGGGGCAGACGAGGGTGACGGGGACGTCGTAGCGTGCCGTGTCGTCGAGGCGGACCACCCCCTTCGCAACGGCTTGGGGGACCGGGATCGCCCGGGCGGCGATCGCCTCCCGCTGCGGCTCGTCGAGGTCGGCGGAGTCCGGACCCTCGAAGGTCTCCCAGCCCGGGAAGGGGACCGCCCCCTCTGTCACCGGGAGGAAGCCCGCATACGGCTCGCCGTCGCCGGACGGGAATCCGCCGATCATCACGACACGGGCCACCTTGTGGGGCCGGGCGTCGGCCGCCATCCACGCGAGCGTGCTGGCAGCCGAGTGCCCGACGACCATGACGGGGCCCGCAGCGGCGTCGACCGCCGCCAGCACCGCCCGGCGCTGGTCCTCGAGCGTGGCGCTGTCGGGCGGCGCCCCTTGGCCGGGAAGCGGGACCGCGACGGGATCGTCCCGGAGCTCCGAGAGGCGCTGCGCGACCTCGTCCCATACCGAGGCATCCAGCCAGAGCCCGGCGATGAGGAGGATGTCCATGGTCCTTCCACTCCCTTCGGTTCCGCGGCCGGCGACGCCCCGGCCGGGAGTCCCCTGTCGGCCCGATGCCGCGACGCTAGAGCCGATTCCGGACGGATCACTTCCGCATTCTCCGAACCTGACCTAACCTCGCACGGCGATGCCGCCGTCGAGCCCGACCGCCCGGGCGCTCCAGGCCCTGGAGCTGGTGCGGGTCGCCCCAGGAACGACGGCAGAGCAGATGGCAGAGCGCCTCGGGGTGAGCGAGCGGGCCGTGCGCCGGTACATCGAGATCCTCCGGGAGGCCGGCGTACCGGTCGAGTCGACCCGGGGTCGCTACGGCGGTTACCGGCTCGGGCGCGGGACACGCCTCCCGCCCGTGGTCTTCAGCGAGGAGGAGGCGCTCGGGCTCGTGATGGCGGTGCTCGAGGCCCATCCGGCCGCGACCGACAGCGAGGACCCCCTCGGCGCCGCGCTCGACAAGCTGATCCGAGCGCTCCCCGAGAACGTGGGCCGACAGGCGGCCGGATTGCGCCGGCACGCGGCGGCCACCCCGGAACCTCGCCCGGCTCGTCCGGACCCCGCCGTCACGAGCACCCTCGTCGTCGCCGTTGCCCTGCACCACCGCGTCCAGCTCGGGTACCGGAGCGAGGCCGGCAACGAGTGGAGCGAGGAGGTCGACCCCTGGGCGGTCGTCGTCCGCCACGGCCGCTGGTTCCTTCTCTGCCACTCGCACCGCGTGGGCGCCCTCCGCACCTACCGCATCGATCGGGTGCAGGCCGCCGTGGAGTCCCCGCTCTCGTTCACGCCACCGGAGGACCTCGACCCGGTGGCGGCCCTCGAGCAGAACCTCGGTG
Source organism: Actinomycetes bacterium (assembly GCA_021797795.1). Classification (GTDB taxonomy): domain Bacteria; phylum Actinomycetota; class Acidimicrobiia; order Acidimicrobiales; family Bog-793; genus JAKACF01. Next base: position 25,977 of record JAJZZB010000028.1, read on the forward strand.
AGGGGTGGGCGCTCGCGACGCGCGTCGTCTTCGAGGCACCGCTGGCGGATGTCTCGCCGTGGGTCCGGCCGACGATGGGCCGCCTGGAGGCGCACCGGGACGGCTGCGTGCTCGTCGGGAGCACGGACAACCCGACGATGTACGCCGGCGAGTGGCTGGCGGGCATCCCGTTCCCGTTCCGGGTCGAGGGAGGAGAGGAGCTGCGGGCGGCCGTTGGCACGCTGGCCATGCGCTGCGCCGCCGCGGTTGCACGGTGAGGGTCCCTCGCCGGCGCGCTGCCAGGCGGGTCCCGTGGCCTGCGGGCGAGCACGACACCGGGCCGGTGACACGATCAGGCGCCGGGGCGGACACCCTCCCCTAAGGTGTCGCCGTGGGCCTCGACACTCCGGCGGTGCGTGCCGTCGAGGGATCGGGACTCGAGTACCGCCTCGTCGAGACCGGTCCCCCGTCGGGCCCCGAAGAGAGCGCGGCGCTGCAGGGGATCCGCCTCGAGCAGCTGCTCCGGACGATCGTGGTGCGCCGAGGCGAGGACGACTACGTGTTCGTCCTCGTTCCCGGTGGGCGCCACATCGACTGGCCGAAGCTGCGGGCAGCGCTCGGCTCTCGGCGCCTGTCGCTCCCCGACGTGGCCGAGGCGAAGGAGGCGACCGGCTACGAGCGCGGAGCCATCACGCCCTTCGGCTCGTCGAAGTCCTGGCCCGTGGTCGCTGACGCAACCATCTCCGGCGAGCACACCGTGGCGATCGGTGCGGGAGCGCGGGGTGCCAACTTCCACCTCGACGCCTCGCAGCTGCTCGGGCTCCTCGCCGCGCGGGTGGCAGACGTGACCAGGCCCGGCTGAGCTCTGGTGCGAGGAGGTCGGCGCGGGGCCGCCTGTGACCGGTCCGGGCCTCTCGGCGAACCCGGTCTGGTCCTGGGGACACCACCGAGGGTTCCCACGCACAAGCCTCCCGACGCGCCGAGCGCCCGAGTCCGTCCTGCAGCGGCGGAGAACCCACCGGCCCTGCGACGTCGGGCTCGCCGCCGGGCGAGCTGTCGAGCGCGAGCGCCCCGAGGTGGCCTGCCGGGACCGTCCTCGACCGGCGAGGGTGCCGAGATCGGTCAAGTCAGCGTGGTGTCCGCAATCGAGGGACCGCGACCGGTCGCGCCCCAATCGGGCACGCCGGAGCACCGGCCGTCTCGAAGGCCCGGCGGTCCTCTCTCTTTCGAGCTTCGCCCACATCCCGTGGAACCGACGGCTCTGCGGGCACCTCGGATATCGGGTGCGTCGCGGAGGACGAGGTCGCCCCGGTGCTCCGGCAGGCGCACTGACGTCGGCACCGGTCATCGCTCGCTCGAGAGGAGGTCTCCGTGCGTGTGTTCGTCACCGGCGCATCCGGTCACATCGGCTCGGCCCTGGTGCCAGAGCTGCTCTCCGCCGGCCACGAGGTCGTCGGCCTCGCCCGCTCCGACGCCGCCGCACGGAAACTGGCGGCCGCCGGCGCCGGCGTCCGACGAGGCGACCTCGACGACGGCGACACCCTGAGAGCAGCGGCCTCGGCCGCCGACGGCGTCATCCACCTGGGGTTCAGGCACGACCTGATGCAGGCCG
>JAJZZB010000186.1 GCA_021797795.1 Actinomycetes bacterium
ATCGACATAGACCACTCCGGCACCGGCGACTCCGGAAAGGCGGCCGGCTTGGTTGGTCGGAAGCGGCGCCGGTGGCGTCGGGGAGTGAAGGTAGCGATCGGGCTCGTCCTCGCCGCGACCGCCGTCGCCCTCGTCGTCCGACCGAGCCTGGTCGACAACGCCAGTGGGTCGGGTGGTGCCCCGCAGCTGACCACCTTCGGCGGCGGCCCCGCCCCGGCGTTCTCCCTGCCCGACCTGACCGACCCGACGCGGACCCTCAGCCTCAGCCAGTTCCGGGGGCGGCCGGTGCTCGTCAACTTCTGGGCCTCGTGGTGCATCCCATGCCGCAAGGAGATGCCCCTCCTCGAAGTCGCCTACCGCCGCGTCCGCGGTCGGGTCGTCTTTCTGGGCGTGGACACCAACGACACCAGTGGCGCCGCCCTGTCCTTCCTACGCCAGACCGGGGTGACGTATCCCTCGGCGTACGACCCCCACGGGACCGCCGCCACCGCCTACGGGCTTTTCGGCCTTCCCACCACGGTGTTCGTGGCCCCAGACGGCAAGATACTCGAGCGCCACGTCGGCGCCCTCAGCTCCGACACACTGACGGCCGGCATCACCAGATTGATGCGCACCGCCTCGAAACCCACGGCCCACCGCCACTGAACGGCCCCACGGCAGTTCGAGCGATGCGCCGCTGGAACCCCGGGTCCGCCACCTCGGACCTACCCCCGAGGGGTGTGGCCCGGGCGGCCGGGTCGCTCGTCGACGACCAGGTTGTCCAAGTAGCGCTCCAGCTCGTCGTGATCGATCTCGCCCCGGGCGTAGCGCTCGCGGACGATCTCGATCGGGTCGCGCTCGTCTCGCGGCGCTTCGAGGCGCGCTCCCTGGCTCGCGGCATCAGACGAACGGCCCAAGGTGTTGCCGCCGAAGCTGCCAAGGACGAATCGCAGCACCACGACCACGCCAAGCACCACGACGACGAAGCCGAGGAGCATCGCCAGCGGGCCAAAGACCATCATGTCGTCCCCCTATCCCTACGCCGGGGCATTTCCGGTCCATCTCCGCAGCACAGCGAACCTCACGGTGCCGATCACCACATCACCAGGATAGTGGCGGTCAACGAACCACGAGCATGCCGGACATGCCCGCAGCCGCGTGGCCGGGCACCGGGCAGAGGTAGTGGTAGGTGCCCGAAGCGGTGGTGAAGCTGGCGCTGCGGGTGTAGTAGCTCGCCGTCGCGGTGTCCTTCGCCGTGCGCGGCGGGAGCGGCATCAGGAAGAAGCTGGGCGCGACGCCGGCCATCGCCATGTACGGATACGGCGGCGGGGTGGTGGTCAGCTCGAAGCCGTGCATGTAGCCCCAGTCGGTGTTCACGAGCACCACGTCGAGTTGTGCTGCGGGCCGCACCATGACGGTCGGGTTGACCAGTCCGTCGATCTCCCAGGTCATGTTGGGCTTGCCGTCGGGCGAGGCCAGGGCCACCAGGGTGACGGTTTGGCCCTTGTAGGTCACGGTGTTCGCCGTCGGGTCGACGCTCGCCCCCTGCTCGCCGCGGCTCACCAGGGCCGCGAGGCTTGCGTTGGTGATGGCACCCCCACTGGCGCCGCCGCCACCGGTCATCGAGGAGCCCATCGCCCCATAAGCCGTCGCCCCGTCGCCCATCATTCCCGTCGCGCCGCCCAGCGATCCCATGGGGAACCCGGTGCTCGACGTAGAAGCAGCGCTCGGCGGGGTGGTCATCGAGGTGGCCTGCGAAGGCGTGGGGGTGGTCGGACCAGGGGCAACGGCGAAGGCGACCCCGGCTGAAAGCGCAGCCGACAGCCCGAGCGACGCGCCTGCGATCACCCACCGGGTCACACCTTGAGACTTCACCGGCATCCTCCTCTCGCTCGCCTACCTCCGACCGTATCGAGCGGCGGTGAATATCCGGCGAAGATGAGACGTATTCGGAGCGCAGTTTGCGAGGGGTTCACAGTCGTCGCGTGCGGCGGGCCGGTCACCTGTGGCCACCGTCGCTGGCAACGGCGAAGGCGACCCCGCCGACCGCGCGGCTGTCAACCAGAGAGCCGCCTCTGCGATCACCCAGCGGACCGTTCAGCCACCGGCCAGGCCCGGAAGATGACCGGAGTTGCGTGCCGGCGCGGCCGTCGGTCGGGGGCGTCCTCCGGTGCGGATGACCGATGCCGGCCGGGGGCGCAGGCGGGAACTGTTCCAGACCACGAATCCCGAAGAGATGGCCATCGCCGCGCCGGCGATGAGCGGGTCGAGGAGACCGAAGGCAGCGACGGGAATCGCCACCAGATTGTAGATACAGGCCCAGGCCAGATTGGAGCGGATCGTGCGCAGGGTGCGCCGACCCAAGGAGATGGCCGAGGCCACGATCGTCAGGTCATCACGGATGATGATGAGGTCGGCGGCGTTGATGGCCGCGTCGGTACCCGACCCGACAGCCAGGCCGAGGTCGGCAGTGGCGAGGGCGGGGGCATCGTTGACGCCGTCACCGACCATCGCCACCGTGCAGCCCTCCGCTTGGAGGGCGCGGATCATGGCCACCTTGTCGGCCGGCAGCGCCTCGGCCACCACCTCGTCGATGCCGACGGCGCCCCCGACGGCTCGCGCCGTGGGCTCGTTGTCGCCCGACAGGAGAATGCAGCGCAAGCCCAGCGCCCCCAGTTGGGCGACGGCGCTGGCGGCAGATGGCCGGATGCCGTCGGCCACTGCGATCAGCCCTACTACCTCGCCGTCTCGACGGACGACGACGACGGTGCGCCCAAGCCCCTCCCACTCGGTGCACCGTGCCGCCAGCGCTTGGGGAACGGCACCCGGGGCGATGGCCACACGGCCGACAGAAACGCGATGGCCGTCGACCTGCCCGATGACGCCGAGCCCCGGTACCGACACGAAGGCGCCGACGGGCGCGAGGTGGTCCACCTTGGCGCTGGCGGCGGCGGCGATGGCCGCAGCCACCGGGTGCTCGGATGCTGCCTCGAGAGGGCCGGCGAGCTCGAATAGCTCCGCACGGTCGACGCCGTCAGCGCAAGCGGCGTCCACGACCACCATGCGGCCCTCGGTTACCGTCCCCGTCTTGTCGAGGACCACGGTATCGATGTGCCGGGAAGCCTCGAGCGCCTGGTCGTTCTTGAAGAAAATGCCCTGGTGGGCAGCGGTACCCGAGGCTACGAAGAGCGCTGCCGGCGTGGCCAGCCCGAGGGCACAGGGGCAGGCGATGATGAGCACCGAGAGTGCGGCGTTGAACGCCGTGAAGCTGCCGGCGCCGCTGAGGAGCCATCCCGCCAGCGTCACGAGCGCCAGGGAGACGGCGACCGGAACGAAGACCGCCGAGATCCGGTCCGCCAGGCGCTGCACCGTTGCCTGTTCGTTCTGCGCTTGCTCCACCAGGGCCAGCATGTGACCGAGTTGGGTCTCGGCGCCCACCTTGGTTGCTTGAACGACGAGGTGTCCGGTGAGCGACACCGCCCCACCGGTCACCGGATCACCGGGGGTGGCGTCGACCGGCTCGGACTCGCCGGTCACGAGGCTTCGATCGATGGCCGAGCGCCCGTCGATGATCACGCCGTCGGTAGCCACTCTCTCGCCGGGCCGGACGACGAAGCGGTCGCCGGGGCGCAACTCGGCCACCGGCCGCAGGCGCTCCTCGCCACGGGTGTCGAGCACGCACACCTCCTTTGCACCCAGCTCGGCGAGGGCCCGCCGGGCGCGGCCGCTGCGCTGGCGCGCCCGGGCCTCCAAGTAGCGGCCAGCGAGGAGGAACGTGGTCACGCCTGCCGCCACGTCGAGATAGATGGAGCCGCCCGAGTCGTGGATGAGCAGGTAGGCGACCGAGTGGCCCGTGCGGGCGGTGTCCTCGAAGAACATGGCGAAGATCGACCACGCCGTCGACGCGACGACGCCCAGCGACGCGAGCGTGTCTATCGGGAACGAGCGGTGGAGGGCGTGCTGGAAGGCGGCTTGGTGGAACGGCCACGCCGCCCAGGTGACGACGGGTGCGGCCAAGGCAATGAGCAGCCACTGCCAACCGGGGAACCGCACCGTGGGGACGACGGATAGGACGATGGAAGCGTCGCACAGCGGCATGAACAAGACCGCCGCTATGAAGAGGCGCCGCCGCAACCGCCGGACCCGATCGCCCGTCTCGTCCCGCGCCGTCGCCCGGGCCTGGGCTTGGCGCGAGTCGGCGCCGATCAGCTCGGTCGAGCACCCGACCGAGGTCACCTCGTCGACGAGCTGCTGGGAAGTCACGGCCGCCGGCACCACCATCGATGGTCGGCGTCGAGGACGGCAGAGACCGCCTCGTGCACCAACGAGCACGCCGGAGCCACCGTCATGACGTCGCTTCCAGACGTTTTCATGAGCCGTTGGCGGGGCCCGCGCCCGAGATGGCTGAACCCCAGCTTCTGTCGTGGCACCCTACGCACGGGGCATCTTCGGAACCGAATGGAGCGGAGCCCGGTGAACGAGCAGCCGGTCGACGAGCGCGGTCCCCGCACTCTCCTCTTCGACCGCCGTTCGGATCACCCACATGAGGGCCGGGAGCGCCCAGAAGTCCCCGCAGATCCACAGGATGGCCGCCCCGATCTGCTGATCGACGAAGGGCGACAACGAGACTCCAGGGACGTGGTCGTAGACCGAGTACCACGAATGTGACGTGAAGATGCTGAGCGCCATGGCGAGAACGAACATGACGACGTTCGTCGACACCAACGCACCGATCTTCCCCATGGCGGACAGCTTCGGTCTGAGCGGGTACGAGGGGATGATCTGGAGCCAGAAGATGACTCCCGAGACGAAGAAGCTGGCGTGCATGAGCCAGATGTGGACGCCCTGGTTGGTCTCGGCGAGGTCGAAAGGGCCGGGTAGGTGCCAGACGACCATCACGACGTTGAACACCACGACGGCGACGGCGCCGCCCGTGAGGAGCCGCCCGAGCGCCCGCAGGGGCCTCGCCCAGGATCCCAGGAGGACGGCCCGCCCCACGCGGCGCCGCACGCTCACCGGAAGGGCGTGGAGGAGCGGGAGCCATGGAGCGCCGGCCACGATCAGGAAAGGGGCGAAGAACATGATCAAGATGTGCTCGATCATGTGGACGAAGAAGTAGTCGTCGGCCCAGTAGTCGATCGGCGAGGCGACCGCCAGGAGCAAGACGGCGAGCCCGCCATAGAAGAGCAGCGAGCGCCGGCGCCTCTCCGCCGCGCGCGCTGGCCGCGATCGACGCGCTAGATGGGCCAGTCCCTTTTCGTGCCACGCGACGAGGACCGCGGCGACGACGACGAAAGGATCGAACGACCACTGGGTGAGGTATCGCATCGGGTCGTCAACCCTCTTTCGTGGGCACCATCGCGCTCAATGGCTCGAATGGGCTCGCCGCTTGGCGACCTGGCTGTCTCGGGCGGCACCGCTCCCTGCGCCAGGGCAGTTCGATCCGGCCGGTGGCCGGAGAAGGGGCCGGCCGAGCCCTCCGGGAGGTGACCGTCGTGCCCG
>JAJZZB010000187.1 GCA_021797795.1 Actinomycetes bacterium
GAGCACGACGTGCTGGACGACGTGGGCGGAGAAGTTGACGTTGTCGTAGGCCGCCAGGCCCGAGCTGATCCCGACGAAGACGAGCGCCAGGCCGGCGCCGAAGCAGGCAGCCGAGAGCGCCGGCCATCGCCGGCCACGGCGGCGGAGCGCCACGACGGCTGCGGCGTACCAGAGGGCGACGAGGCCGATGGCGGCATCGGCCGCCAGGGCGCCACTCGAGGTCTCGAACCCGGTGAGGAGCACCTGCAGGCGGACAGGCTCCGCCGCCAGTGCGAGCATCAGCGGCGGTGCGACTGGCGCTGGCTCGCCGTCTCGAGGTCGAAGCGGGCCCCGGGCGTCTCCTTCACCTGCTCGGCGGCCTCGTCTCCGAGCATGCCCACCTCGATCGGCTCGAGCTCCTCCTTGCCGGGGACCGGGAGGCCCTCGGCCGTCGCGTAGTACCCGGCCTCGGCCCGCTCGACGACGACGTAGCGCGGGCGCTTGGTCCGCGGCGCCGCCCGCTGCAGCTCGATGCAGATCCGGTGGGTGACAGCGCCGGCGACGACCGGCAGGACGAGGACGGAGATCCGGAAGCCCCACACGACGTCGCTCAGGGAGACCTGGAAGAAGTGCGCCAGGACGTCGTCGCCACCGGCGACGAGCAGGATGAAGTAGAAGGAGATCGCCGAGACGCCGAAGGCCGTCCTGAAGGGCCGGTCCCTCGGGTGATCGAGCAGGTTGTGGTGCCGCCGGTCCCCCGTGAAGTGCTCCTCCAAGAAGGGCCAGGAGTAGATCAGCACCCAGGTGAGGAAGGGCAGCAGCACCGCCGGGTAGAAGACGGCGGGGATCATGTGGCCCGGGAAGACCGTCTCGAGGGGGGGCCAGATCCGAAGCGCCCCCTCGAGCCAGCCCATGTACCAGTCCGGCTGGGCGGCGTCGGAGGCCTTGTAGGCGACGAAGGGCCCGTACTGCCAGATCGGGTCGATCTGGACGAAGGCGCCCAGCATCGTGATGACGCCCCAGCACATGAACATGAAGCCCATCGACTTCGCCATGAAGCCGGGGAACAGCGGTGTGCCGGTGATGGTCCTCTCCGAGGCCCCCTTCTTCTTGAACTCGGTGTGCTCCTGGAAGAAGACGAGCATGAGGTGCACCGACAGCAGCCCGGCGATGAGGATCGGCAGGATGAAGACGTGGAAGAGGAAGAAGCGGGTGTCGATGACGTGCCCGGGGAAGTTGCCGCCCCATAGGAACGTCGCCAGGTAGCTCCCGACCACGGGGATCGACTCGGTGATCGAGTAGGCGATCCGCACGCCGATCCCCGAAAGCATGTCGTCGGCGAGCGAGTAGCCGAGGAAGCCGTTGAAGATGGCGAGGAGGAGCATCGTCGCCCCGACGAGCCAGTTGATCGAGCGCGGCCGGCGGAAGGCGCCGGTGAAAAAGACCCTCATCATGTGGACGGCGATGGCGCCGATGAAGATGTTGGCCGCCCAGTGGTGGACCTGGCGCATGAGCAGGCCGGCCCGCACCTTGAACGAGAGGTTGACGACCGACTGGTAGGCCTCCGACATCTTGAGGCCGTACAGCGGGGCGTAGGAGCCCTTGTAGGTGACGACCGCGTCGGAGGGGACGAAGTAGAGGGCGAGGAAGACGCCGGTGAGGACGAGCAGGATGAACGAGTACATGGCGATCTCGCCCAGCATGAAGGACCAGTGGTCCGGGAAGATGTGGTTGAGCAGCTGGCGACCCCTGGAGACTCTGAGCTGGTCGTCGAGCCACTCGAAGGGCCGGAGCAGCCGGGAGGACCGGCGTCGTACCTGCATCCCTCCTCCGCTAGTCCCGCGCGCTCAGCTGGACTCGCCGTCCGCCCGCCTCATCCCGGACGCGACGACGGCAGCGGCACCCACGCAGTCATCCCTCCCCCGACTGCGCGATCGCGAAACGAACCCAGGCAGCGGCCCGACTCTCCGCACCGGAGACGCGGCCGCTCCGGGGGAAGCAGGTGGCCCGGCCGGGGCGGGCGCCACAGGGCGGCTCCCGCCCCCGTGAGCCGGTCGGGAGCAGCCCTTCGGCCCTCGGGTCGCCCCGCCCGGGAACCGACGGCACGACCTCGAAGCGAGTGGTGTCGTGGGCTGGTCGTCGACCGGCCTCCACGCCCGGCACGGCCTCGGGGTACTGGACGGGCCGGGTGATCGACCGGCCCGGCACGTTCGCCTCCCGCCCCGTGTTGCGAGCGGGAGGAGGGTCCGGTCGACGGCCGCCTCGACGAACAGGTCGGCGGCGGCGGTGTGGACGGCGGAGCCGACGGAGGCCACGAGGACCGGCCGTACGCCTTTCGGATGTCGGGGTTGCCCGTGAAAGGCGACCGCCACGAGCCGGCTCCCCGCCACAGGGAGCCGAGCGCACCGACCGTGCCCGCCGGGCGCAGGACGGCGCGGAAGGCACCTCGCCGTGGGGAGACCGAGCGCGACGCACCACATCCCGGGAGCGGGGAGGTGGGAGCCGCCGTTGCCGGCGTCGGGATGCGGTGTGTGCCCGGCAACAGCTCGAAAGGCCCCCAGCCGATCCAAGAGGAGCCCCACATCCCGTCCGCCGTGCTCCCCGGGGGCGCCTCAGCTGGCCCCGGCCGGACCTGCAGCTGCGGGCTTCGCGGTGGCACCGCCGTGGGGAGCGGCCAGGTCGGCTCCCACGGGAGAGCCGGCCAGGCCGGCCACCTCCCGCTGGGAGCGGGAGGCCGACGCCACGTCGACCGGGTACGAGCGGCGGCCGAGCATCAGGACGAGGCCGCTCAGCACGAGGGGGACGAGCATGATGAGGAAGGCGCTGTCGAGGCCTGTCACCTGGGCGGGGGAGCCGGCGGGCGACCTGGTCCCGCTGGCGGCGACGCCGAAGCCGCCCTTGTTGGCGCCGAAGAACTCCGAGACGACGCCGAAGGAGAGAGGGGCGGCCGCCTCGAGGAACGTGCGAAAGACGGTGCGGACAGCCTCGGCCCGGCCCCACAGCTGGGAGGGGACGACGTCGAGGCGGGCGGCGTCGAGGGTCGCGTTCGGCGCCGCCACGGCCGCTCCGGCCAGGAACATGAAGGGCACGGCGAGCACCAGGTCGTGGGTCAGCAGAACCGGGAGCAAGAAGAGGCCGGCGGCGCAGTAGCCGACGATGCCGGCGTCGAGGCGGGCGGTGATCCGCCCCCTGCCGATCATCCGGTCGCTCGTCCGCCCGGCGAGGATGACGCCGACCACCGCGCCGGCCCCGACGACGACGACGACGAGAAGGGTCGCCACCACCTGGCTCACGCCGTACTGCCCGCGGACGAACAGGACGGCGAAGACCTCGAGCCCGGCGAAGAAGAAGTAGCCGACCGAGGAGGAGACGATCATGATGACGTTCGTCCGGACCGAGAGGACGTAGCGCACGGCGTGGCGAAGGCTCCAGCCGGAGGGGTCCTCGCGCACGACGATCTCCGGCTCGGGCTCGATGCCCGCCGTCGCCACCGCCTCGCGCACCGAGACCTCCTCCTGCCCGGCGGGGGCGCGGCGACCGGCGACCGGCGGTGGCTGCGCCTCGGCGTCCACCTCGTCGGCCGCCGTGATCTCCTCGTCGCCGCGCTCGATCCAGCTGTAGCCGCCTCTGGCGGGCTCGGGCAGCCGGCGCCAGAGGAACCACGACAGGGCGACGCTCGGCAGAGCGAGGAGGGCGATCGCCGGCCGCCAGCCGAACCAGCCCGCGACGAGCCCGGAGACGAGCACCCCGAAGCCGGCGCCGACGAGCTCGCCGGTGATGACGAGACCGTAGATCCGCCCCCGCTCCTCGGGAGGGAAGAGGTCGCCGGTGAGCGAGGCGACCGCAGGGGCGGCGAGAGCGGTCACCGCCGAGAGCGCCAGGCGGGTGACGATGAGCATCGGGTAGGAGACGGCGAGGCCGCTCACCGCCTGGGTGACGCCCCACCCGAGGATGACGAGCGCCGCCAGGCGGACCCGGTTCACCCGGTCGACCAGGCTGCCCATGGGGATGGCGAAGATCCCGCCCACGAGGGCGGTGACCGTGACGAGCAGGCCGATCTCGACGTTCGAGATCGACAGCGACTTCTCGAGGTCGGGTGCGACGGCGCCGATGGCTCCCTGGTCGGCGGCGTCGAGGGCGAGGATCGAGGCGAGGAGCACGACGGCGCGGCGTCGTGCCGGGCCGCCGACGGTCTCGGTGACCTGCTCCACGCGCGGGCGCAGCCGCTCGGCGATGGACTCAAAGGGGTGGCGCGCCATCCCCTCGAGCCCGCCGGGCGCGCCTTCGTCCACGACCTTGTCCTTTCCCACCCGAAGCCTCCGGCACGGCTCGCGCCGGCCAGGCGTGGGCGGACGGGGCGCCCGGGGTATCGACACGAGGATGGAGGCTCGCCACCGGGTGCTCGTCGTGAGCGACGACCGACGGCTCGCGGCGGGGTTGGCGGGAGGGCTGGCGTCGGCCGGTTACGAGGTCGAGGAAGCCCTCGGCGGCGAGGACGCCGTCCGGCGCGAGCGCACCTTCAGGCCGGACCTCGCCGTGGTGGACGCTCGGCCTGCGGGGCCGGCCGCCCTCGCCCTCGGCGGGCGCCTGCGCGGAGCAGGCGACCTCCCTCTCGTCTACCTCGTCGCCTCGCCGACCGACGGCGAGGCGCTGGCTGCCTTCGAGGCAGGTGCGGACGACTGCGTCGGGCACCCCCCGTCGCCGGCGATCGTCGCCGCCCGGGTCGGGGCCGTCCTCCGGCGCTCGGGGCGACGGACGGCCGGGACGCTCAGGGTCCGCGACCTCGTCGTCGACGAGGCGGGGGCGGGGGCCTACCGGGCGGGCTCGCCCGTCGGGCTCACCCCGACCGAGCTCCGCCTCCTCGCCACCATGGCCGCCTCACCGGGCCGGGTCTTCTCCAAGACGGCGCTCCTCTCGGAGGTGTGGGGCTTCGCCCAGTTCTCTCCCAACCTGGTCGAGGTCCACATGAGCGCGCTCCGCCGCAAGCTCGAGGCGCACGGCCCGCGGCTCGTCCACACCGTGCGGGGAACCGGGTATGTCCTCCGACCATGAGGCGATGCCGGCTGACCAGGAACGACGCGATCGTGCCGGCTCGCCTTCAGGAATCTTCAGGTTCCGTACCCGCTGGCCGGGCGGCCCGAGGGGGATAACCCGTTCACCATGAAGGTGCTGTCGGCCCACCCGAGCGGGCTCATGTGCTCGGAGCACGAGGAGTGCTGCCTCGAGACGCGCTGCGACGGGCTGGCGCGCAACGAGGAGGTCGTCCGGCGCCGGAGGCGCCTCGGGCTCATGGATCTCTTCCCCGGCCTCGAGGCGCTCGGCGGCGAGGGGCTGAAGGCCCTCTGCGACCAGAGCTCGGAGGACACCGACCGGAGGGCCCTCGGGCTCGCCCGCTCCATCGGCCTCGACGTGGCGATCGAGATCGCCGCCGACCCCGACTGGGACGAGTCCAGCTTCGAGTCGGTGCGCCGACTCGCCACGTCGGT
>JAJZZB010000188.1 GCA_021797795.1 Actinomycetes bacterium
AAGCCCGGCCTCGCGCTCATGTACGCCGCCGGGCTCGTGAGCGCGTTGCTCGGCATCGGCTCGGGGGCCCTCAAGGTCCCGGCCATGGACAGCGCCATGCACCTGCCCATGAAGGTGTCCTCGGCCACCAGCAACTTCATGATCGGGGTCACCGCAGCGGCGAGCGCCGGCGTCTACTTCATCCGGGGCCAGATCGACCCCATCATCGCCGCCCCTGTCGCCGCCGGCGTGCTGCTCGGGGCGACCTTCGGCGCCCGGGTCCTCGGCCGGGTCACGAGCAAGACGGTCCGGCTCGTGTTCGTCGTCGTCCTCGTCGTCATCTCCTTGGAGATGCTCCAGAAGGGGATCTTCCCGTGACCGATGCGAGCCCTCCCGCCGGCAGTCCGCAGCCACCTGCCTCCCAAGCGCCTGCGCCAGCCACGGAGGGTCTGGGCGGTTCGGGCCGCCGCCGCCAGCTCAGCCCCGAAGAGGCTGCCGTCATGGCAGAGAAGGTCCGCAGGGTCGAGCTGGCGATCAGCCTCGTGCTGCGGATCGGCGTCGTCGTGAGCGTGGCCGTCATCGCCGCCGGGCTCGGGCTCATGTTCGCCCACCACGGCGCCTACCTGCCGATCCGGGGGCACTTCTCCTACAAGGAGCTCACTTCCAAGGCGACGCCGTTCCCGCACTCGTTCGCCTCGCTCGGGCACTCCATCGCCCAAGGGGACGGGCGCGGGATCGTCGTCCTCGGGGTCTTGATCTTGATCCTCACCCCGATCTTGCGGGTGGCGGTCGGCGTGGTGTCCTTCCTCTACGAGAAGGACCCGCCGATGGCGATCGTCACCCTCTACGTGCTGATCGTGCTCGTCGGCTCGTTCTTCCTGGCCGGGGTCTGACGCCGTGGGCACGCTCGACCGGTCGAGCCCGTTGCCTCTTTGGGCCCAGATCGCCGACGATCTCCGCCAGCGCCTCGTGCACGGCGAGTTCGAGGACCGCTTCCCGACCGACGAGGAGCTGACCAGGGACTATGACGTCAGTCGCCAGACGGTGCGAGAAGCCGTCCGCCACCTCACCGCAGAGGGCCTGGTCGTCCGCCAACGAGGACGCGGCAGCTCAGTTGCCCAACCAATCCTTGAACAGCCCCTCCACTCCCTCTACAGCCTGGCCTCGACCGTCCGGGCCGGGGGCATCGAGGAGCGAAGCGAGGTCCTCGCCGCCGAGCGCCGCCCCGCCATCGCCGAGGTCGCCGGACAGCTTGGCCTGGACGCCGGTGCCGAGGTGGTGTTCATCGAGCGGCTCCGCTTCGCTGGCGCCGAGCCCATCGCCTGGGACCGGTCCTGGTTGCCGCCTCATCAAACCGGGGCGCTGCTCGGCGCCGATCTCTCCTCCGGGGGTCTCTACGACGTCCTCGCCAGCCATTGCGCCGTGCGCATCACCGGTGGCTGGGAGCGCATCCGGCCCGTCATACCGGAGCCGACCGAGCGCAAGCTATTGCGTCTGCCCCCCAAGACGGCGGCCTTCTCGATCGAACGGCTCGCCGTCGTCGGACAGATCCCCATGGAGTGGCGCCGGAGCCTCATCCGGGGCGACCGGTACTCGCTGATCGCCCAGTGGCCAGCCGGCGCGCACTCCGAACCCAGTCGTCTGGCCTGATCGCCGGCGTGGTTCGGCACTGCCGGTCGTCCTCGCCCCAGCGGACCGATAGTCCGCTACGCGCGTCGCCACTGCTCGGCCGCCCGGCGTCGGTACCCCTGGGCTTCTGCGATCCGTTCCTCGGACTCGGCCGGAATGGGCACGGTGGCCAGCTCGGCAAGGCGTAGCCGCCGCACCCCCTCGGGGCCGAGCGGCGCCCAGATGGCCTCGTGTGGCCGCTGGGTCGGCGCCAGGGCGGCCGACGCCACCGGGACCGTGGCTTGTGCCAGGACGCGCCGTGCGCCGGCCTCCCGGCGCGGGTGGCCGAAGCAGAAGCAGATCCAGTAGGCGAGCCCCGAGGCCGCCTGCAGGTCCTCGTAGCTCTTGAGCTTCTTCTCCAGGCGGTCGAGGGCCTCGGTCGATCGGTCGTACTCCAGGCGGAAGACGATCCGGTTGCCGGACTCCTCCCATTCCCCGAGCCCATCGGGCAGGGCGATCCGATCGAACTGGCCGGCGCAGTGGCGCTCGGACCACCAGATGGACCTGTCCCGTTCGGTCAACCGGTGCGCTACCGCCATCGCGAGCCGGTCGTCGGCCCTCGGCCGGAGAGAACCCTTCATGAGAACAACCCCAAGCAGTCGGGGTTCGCGACTGGCGGGGGTGGAGTAGCCCCACTCTGGTCGTTCGCGCCAGGGAGGGTGCTCCGTTCAGGACTGGCGACCCGAATGGCTGCGCGTTCCGGCCGAAACCGGCCACCCAATCCGGAGCAAACCGGCCACCCAATCCGGCCGAATCCGGCCACCGGTTCCGGTTGATCCCGGCCACCTGCCGGAGATGACGCTGGGCGGCTGAGCGCGAGGGAACGCGCGGGTGGGTGGGCTTCGCCTCGAGCTCACCGAGATCCAGCAAGAAGGGCACGCGCCCTCCTCAAATGGCTGCTGTCGAGTTGCCATCGAAGGAGGGGACGCGTGCCCAGAAAGAGGCTACCTGTGCGAAAGACCACCGAAGTGCTGCGGCTTCACGCGGCGGGGATGTCGGCGCGCGACATCGCCGCGGCCGTGGGCGCGGCGAGGAGCACCGTCGGCGAGTACCTGCGACGGGCCGACGCCGCCGGGCTCTCCTGGCCGCTGCCCGACGACGTCGACGACGAGGGGCTGTGGGCCCTTCTGTTCCCGAAGGCCGCGCCGGCGACCGAGCGCCCGGTCCCCGACTGGCGACAGGTCCACACCGAGGTGCGCTCCCGACGCCACCACGTCACCTTGCGCCTCGTGTGGCTCGAGTGGCGCGAGCAGCACCCAGAGGGCTGGGGCTACAGCCAGTTCTGCGAGCACTACCGGCGCTGGCTGTTGACCAAGGACGTCGTCATGCGCCTTTCCTACGCGCCCGGCGAGCGGATGTTCGTCGACTTCTCGGGCGACAAGGCCACCTGGTGCGACCCCGAGACGGGCGAGGTCCACGAAGCCGACGTGTTCGTGGCCGTGCTCGGGTGCTCGGGCATGCTCTACGTCGAGGCGACGAGGGGCCAGGACCTCCAAAGCTGGGTCGGCGCCCACGTGCACGCCTTCGAGACCTACGGCGGGGTGGGCGAGGTGACGGTCCCCGACAATCTCCGGTCGGGGGTGACCAAGGCCTGCTTCTACGACCCCGAGCTCAACCCCACCTACGCCGAGGCGGCCGGTCACTACGGCACGGTCGTGCTGCCGACGAGGACGAGGAAGCCCCGGGACAAGGCGGCTGCCGAAGCGGGCGTGCTGACGGTCGAGCGCTGGGTGCTCGCCCCGCTGCGCCACCGGCAGTTCTTCTCCCTGGCCGACCTCAACGCGGCCATCGCCGAGCGGGTCGCCGAGGTGAACGCCCGGCCCTTCCGGGGCGAGCCCACCTCGAGGAAGGACCTGTTCTGCGAGCTCGAGCGCCCGGCCCTTCGCCCCCTGCCCGCCCGCCGCTACGAGCTGGCGGAGTGGAAGAAGGTGACGGCCAGCATCGACTACCACGTGGAGGGCCCCGACAAGAAGTACTACTCGGTGCCCCACCGTTTGGTGCGCCAGCGCCTGGAGCTGCGGGCGACCGCCACCACCGTCGAGGTGTTCAAGGCCGGCCGGCGGGTGGCCTCGCACGTGCGCTGCTACGACCGGCGGCGCTACGTCACCGACCCGGCCCACATGCCGGCCTCCCACCGGGCGCATGCCGAGTGGACGCCGTCCAAGTTGATCTCCTGGGGCCAGTCGGTGTCGGAGGCGACCGGCACCTTCGTCGAGCAGCTGTTGGCGTCGAGGCCCCACCCCGAGCACGCCTACCGGGCCTGCCTGGGGCTGCGGCGCCTCGCCCGCCAACACGGCGACGACCGCCTGTCAGCCGCGTGCGCCCGGGCCCTTGCCATCGGCTCCATCAGCTACTCCTCGGTCAAGTCGATCCTCGCCGAAGGCCTCGACCGCCTGGCGCTGCCGGGTGCCGAGGCGCCGCCGCCGCCCACCCACGAGAACCTGCGCGGCCCGGCCTACTGGTCCGAGGAGGCGTGATGCTCGCCAACGCCACGGTGAACAAGCTGGCCGAGCTCGGTCTCTCCACCATGGCCGGGGCCCTGGCCGACCAGCTCGGCGACCCCGGTCCCTACGCCGAGCTCAGCTTCGAGGACCGCCTCGGCCTGCTCGTCGACAAGGAGGCCGACGCCCGGGACACCCGGCGCCTCAAGATGCGGCTGCGCACGGCCAAGCTCCGCTACCCCGCCGCCGTCGAGGACCTCGACCTGCGCTCGCCGAGAGGGCTCGACCGGGGCTTGGTGATGGAGCTGGCCACCGGGTCCTGGGTCACCCGGCACCACAACGTGGTGCTGACCGGCCCGACGGGGGTGGGCAAGTCGTTCATCGCCTGCGCCCTGGCCCACGCCGCGATCCGCTCGGGGCACTCCGCCTACTACGTGCGCGCCCCGCGCCTCGCCGAAGACCTCGCCGTCGGCCGGGCCGACGGCCGCTACGGGCGTCTCCTCGCCCATCTGGCGCGCACCGAGCTTGTGGTGGTGGACGACTTCTTGCTCACCCCGGCCCCCGTCGAGATGTGCCGGGACTTGCTGGAGGTCGTCGAGGACCGGGCCCAGCGGCGCTCGACGCTCGTGGTGAGCCAGCTGCCGGTCGAGCACTGGCACCAGGCGATGGCCGACCCGACGTTGGGCGAGGCGATCTTGGACCGGGTCCTCCAGGCCTCCTACCGGATAGCCCTGAAGGGCCCTTCCCGGCGGCGGCGCGACCCCGAGCCCGCTGCCGGGGACCCGTCGTGATGCTCCTGCTCCTCGTCGTCGTCGTGCTCTTGGCCATCGCTGTCGGCGAGCCGAGCGTGGCCGTCGGTGACGAGCCGCCATGCACCGACGACGCCAGCGACCCACAGCCGCCGCCGGCCCGGAGCCGGGGGCCACCGCCCACGCACCGGTCACCGTTGCCGGACGCCGAGGCTCGCCCGCACGGGCACTGTCCCATCCGCCACGACCCGTCCCGTCGCCTACGACCCGGACTGAAGAAGTCCGGCACCCCAGCAGTTCCCTCACCGAACGCCTCGTCGTCCGGCATCCCCACACCCGATCACCCCACGGAGGTCCACCATCAAGTAGAACAACCACCGGCGACGCCCACCCTGGCCGGTTTCAACCGGAACAGGTGGCCGGAATCAACCGGAACGGGTGGCCGAACTCGCCGGAATGCGCAGCCGGCGCACAGGCGCCAGCAGAAGCTCCGAACAGCGGGGAGACGGCACCAAGGGGCTGAGTCTCATCTCCTGGGCATGGTGGGGCGGGAGTAGCCACCAGCGCATGGCCTGCG
>JAJZZB010000189.1 GCA_021797795.1 Actinomycetes bacterium
GGGGATCGCGAACGGCATCCGGCTCAAGGTCTCCTCCTGGGCCCGCCACGACCCCCGGGCGATGCCGACGGCCGCCAAGGGGACGGGGATGTACATCAACTCCTCGCTCGCCAAGGTCGAGGCGGTCCGTGCCGGCTACGACGAGGCCCTCATGCTCACGACCGACGGCCACCTGTCAGAGGGCACCGGGGAGAACGTCTTCGTCGTCCGCCGCAACAGGATCCTCACCCCCTCGCCGTCGGCCGCCGGCGCGCTCGAGGGCATCACGGCCGACAGCGTCACGACGATCGCCCGCGACCTCGGCTACGAGGTGCGCGAGAGCTCGCTCCGGCGCACCGACCTGTTCATGGCCGACGAGGCCTTCCTCACCGGGACGGCAGCCGAGATGGTCCCGATCTCCTCGGTCGACGACCGGCTGGTCGGCTCGGGAAAGCCGGGCCCGGTGACCAAGGCCATCCAGGAGGTCTTCTTCAAGACGGTGCGCGGGGAGGTGCCCGAGTACAAGGACTGGGTGGAGAATGTCTCCTGACCACGTCCACCTGCCGCCGGCCGTCTCGGTCTACGACACGACGCTGCGGGATGGCTCCCAGCAGGAGGGGCTCTCGCTCACCGTCGACGACAAGCTGCGCGTCGCCGAGCAGCTCGACCACCTCGGCGTCGCCTACATCGAGGGCGGCTGGCCGGGTGCCAACCCGAAGGACGAGGCCTTCTTCCGGCGTGCCCGAGGCGAGCTCCGTCTCGCCACCTCGACGCTCGTCGCCTTCGGCTCGACCCGCCGCCCGGGCGCCCGCCCAGAGGACGACGAGGTCCTCGCCCACCTCGTGGCGGCGGGCACCGAGGCGGTCTGCATCGTCGCCAAGTCCTCCGACCTGCACGTCACCGAGGCCCTTCGGACCTCCCTCGAGGAGGCCGTCGCCATGGCGGCCGACTCCGTCTCGTACCTCCGCTCGCACGGCCTGCGGGTCTTCTTCGACGCCGAGCACTTCTTCGACGGCTACCGGCGGGACCCCGTCTTCGCCCTCTCGGTGATCGAGGCGGCCGAGGCCGCCGGCGCCGAGACCCTCGTCCTCTGCGACACCAATGGCGGCACGCTCCCCGAGGAGGTCGAGCGGATCGTGGCCGAGGTGCGGGCCCGCACCTCGGCCGAGATCGGAGGCCACTTCCACAACGACAGCGGCTGCGCGGTCGCCAACTCGCTGGCGGCCGTCCGCCAGGGCGCCACCCAGCTGCAGGGGTGCGTCAACGGCTACGGCGAGCGGGCCGGCAACGCCGACCTGTCGGCCGCCATCGCCAACCTGAGCCTCAAGATGGGCGTGGAGACGATCCCGCCCGAGCGGCTCGAGCGCCTGACCCCGGTCGCCCACCACATCGCCGAGATCGTCAACCTCACCCTCGATCCCCAGCGGCCCTACATCGGCTCGGCCGTCTTCGCCCACAAGGCGGGGCTGCATGCGAGCGCCATCGCCCGGCGCTCGGACGCCTACGAGCACGTCCCGCCGGACTCGGTCGGAAACGGCGCCCGCGTGGTCGTGAGCGAGCTCGCCGGCCGCTCGACGCTCCAGATGAAGGCGGCCGAGCTGGGCCTCGAGCTCGACTCGCCCGCCCTCGGTCGGGTGCTCGAGACCCTGAAGCGCCTCGAGCACGCCGGCTACCACTTCGAGGTGGCCGACGGCTCGCTCGAGCTCGTGATGCGGGCGGCTGCCGGCGCCCCCCTGTCGGGCCTCGGCGAGCTGTTCAGGATCGAGTCGTACCGCGTCATCACCGACTGGCGCGCCTCCAAGGAGGCGGCGACGGGCGGGACGAGCCCAGACCTCGTCCACCCCTGGTCCTCCGAGGGCGAGCTCACGACCGAGGCGACGGTGAAGGTCCATGTCGGCGACACCCGGGTGGTCGCCACCGCCGAGGGCAACGGGCCGGTCAACGCCCTCGACGCCGCGCTCCGCCAGGCCGTCCAGCCGGCCTTCGAGGCGCTGCGCAACGTCCACCTCACCGACTACCGGGTCCGGGTCCTCGACACCGACAAGGCGACCGGCGCCGTCACCCGGGTCCTCCTCGACACCGCCGACGGAGAGGGGACCTGGTCGACGATCGGGGTCTCGGAGAACATCATCGAGGCCTCGTGGCAGGCCCTCGTCGACTCCGTCCTACTGGCGCTCATCCGGGCGGCCGAGGGTACGATCGACTCGAAGCCGGCGACGACAGGACTGAGCACGTGACCCAACCCAAGTTTGCCCCAATCCTCGTGAACGACGAGGTGAGGGAGCTCTACAAGCTGCGGGTGCCACCGGCGTGGAGCCCTCACCGCCCGGCCGACTTCCGGGCGCGCCCGGGTGCCCGGCGATCCCCGGGGCTCGGAGCTGCCGGCCCGGACCAGGGCTATGCCATGCTGCTCGCGGAGCGCATCGCCGAGCGCCTCGTGCTCGGCAAGGCTGAGCACGAGGAGGACGTCCTCCGCGGCGCCACGGCGATCGCCATGCGCCGGGCGGCGATGTACGGGCGGGCCCCGGTGATGGGCGACCTCGAGCTGGCGCTCGGGCTGTTCGGCTACCTCGACACGGCGAGCGCCGAGGTGGTCGCGGCACGCAAGCAGGTCTTCCTCGGCGCCGGGCACGACTACTGGCGCCAGCGGGAGCTCGCCGATCTCGTGCCGGAGGCGACGCTGCGCCTCTCGCCGGCGGCGGTCGCCGAGCGGCTCGCCGCCGACCCGGCAGCGTTCCGCGAGCTGAGCGGGCTCGCCGAGTAGCACAGGCGGTGGTGCGATGTCGATGTTCGACCTGACCGAGGACCAGCGGTCATTCAAAGAGGTGCTGCGGCAGTTCGTCGAGGAGAAGGTGGCTCCGAGAGCGGCCGAGTACGACGAGCGCGAGGAGTTCCCCTGGGAGAGCTTCAACGCCTGTGTCGCGATGGAGCTGCCCGCCCTCGGCGTCCCGGCCGAGCACGGCGGCCAGGGCGCCGACCATGTCACCCAGGCGCTCGCCATCGAGGAGGTCGCCCGCGGGTGCGCCTCGACGGCGGTGACCCTCCTCATCTCCAAGCTCGGGATGCTGCCGGTCATCAACTTCGGATCGGTCGAGATGCGGGACAGGTACCTCCCGCGCATCGCCTCGGGGGAGGCGCAGGCGAGCTACTGCCTCTCCGAGCCCGACGCCGGCTCCGACGTCGCCTCGATGACTGCCCGCGCCGAGCGCGACGGCGACAGCTACGTCTTGAACGGGACGAAGTACTGGATCACCAACGCAGGCGTCTCCGACACCTACACCGTCTTCGCCAAGACCGACCCCTCGGCGGGCCATCGCGGCATCTCCTGCTTCCTCGTCGAGAAGGACTGGGGCGTGAAGGTGCCGAAGCTCGAGCACAAGATGGGGCTCCGGGGGAGCCCGACCGGTGAGGTCCTCTTAGAGGACGTCCGGGTGCCGGTCGAGACCCGGATCGGCGAGGAGGGGCAGGGTTTCTACATCGCCATGCACACCCTCGATCGGAGCCGGCCGACGATCGGCGCCCAGGCCGTCGGCATCGCCCAGGGAGCGCTCGACTACGCCATCGGCTACATGAAGCGCCGCCAGCAGTTCGGCCGCCCGATCGCCGAGTTCCAGGGCCTCCAGTTCATGCTGGCCGACATGGCGATGCGCATCGAGGCCGCCCGGGGCCTCGTCTACCGGGCCTGTGCCGCCATCGACACCGGCGACGCCAACGGCGACCTCGGCGAGCTCGGGGCGATGGCCAAGTGCTTCGCCTCCGACGTGGCGATGCAGGTGGCGACCGACGCCGTCCAGCTGCTCGGCGGGTACGGCTACACCCGGGAGTTCCCGCTCGAGCGGTTCATGCGCGACGCCAAGATCACCCAGATCTACGAAGGGACCAACCAGATCCAGCGGGTCGTGATCGCCAAGCACCTCGTCGGCTGACGGAGGTGCACCTCCGGAGCTGAGCTCGTGAGGCTGGTGGGCCCCGGCCGGACAGCCCGTGTCCTCAGCGCCTCGAGCTCTCGACCCGGATCGTGCGCGTTCGGGTGGCGAGGTCGCGCCGGCTCACCGCGTTGTGTCGCCGGCGCCTCCGGCCAGCTCTGCGAATCGTGCCGCGGCGGGACCCGTGTCCCCCGGTGATGACCGCTCTCGCGACCGCGCCCGGGCCGGCTGGCGTCGTAGGCCCAGCTCGGGCCGTAGGTGAGCCGCCCGGTCCTCGAGAGAGCGCCGGGCCGGCCGCCTGCACGGGCGGGAGCCGGGTCGCTGGCCTGGCGCTCAGCCGCTGGAACCGGTCGGCTCCCGAGGCTGAGCGCTGTCTCCGTCCCGCCCGGTCGGGACGATCACCACCGGGACCGGGCTGTGGTGGGCGCACTTGGAGCTCACCGAGCCGAGCAGCAGCCCGGCGAAGGTGCCACGGCCCCGCGATCCGACGACGAGCATGTCGGCCTCTCGTGCGTGCTGGCACAGGGTCTCGGCGGGATCGCCCTCGAGCAGCACGGGTTCGACCGAGACGCGAGACCCGCCGGCCTCCGAGGCGATCCGCTCGAGGCGTTTGGCCGCCGTCTCGGCGGTGGCGCGGTCCTGTCGTCCGATGGAGGGGAAGCTCGCCAGTTCCATGGCCATGTCGTCCTCTTCGTCGAGGCCGCGCCACACCATGAGGGCGGTGACGGTCGCGTGCCTGGCCCCGGCCTCCTCGGTCGCCCACCGAAGTGCGCCGAGCGAGCCGGCCGATCCGTCGATCCCGACCAGGATGCGACCGGTGCGCCGGACCGGCCGGCTCTCGTCGTCGGGGCGTGAGGGGATGATCGCGACCGGGCAGCGGCTGTGGTGGGCGCACTTCGAGCTCACCGACCCGAGCAGGAGACCGGACAGCGTGCCGTGGCCGCGCGAGCCGACGACCAGCAGATCGGTCTTCACCACGCGCTGGCACAGGACGCCGGCGGGGTCGCCCTCGAGCACGACCGGTTCGATCTCGACTGCGGCATGGTCGCCGACTGCCTCGGCGATGGTCTGTTCCAGGCGAGCTCGCACGCCGGCGGCCAGCCTCTTCGCGTCCACCAGGTGGTAGAGGTCTCGTGCAAAGTCGTGGGGGATCTGCCAGACGATCACCGGCTCGAGGATCGCCTCGCGGGCGGCGGCCTCCTCGAGGGCCCACGCCAGCGCACGACTCGAGCCTTGCGAACCGTCGATCCCGACGAGGATCCGGCCGCTCACGGCGAACGCCTTCCCGTGCTCGAGGGCGCGCCCGGGCGGAATCGACCGGTGCTCGCCGGCCGCCGCTCCTCCCGCGCCCCGGGCGACAGCATCCGCCGGCGCCCTGTCGCGACGTGGATCGCAGCTCGGTGGCCGAGAGAGCTCACCGACGAGAGAGGCGCGCCGCCGTCCTTCGAGACGTGCGACCGCGGCAGCTTCGTCGGGACCGGGCTGGAAAGCGAGCGCCCGGGCGAGGGC
>JAJZZB010000029.1 GCA_021797795.1 Actinomycetes bacterium
GTCGGCGGTCCCGCCCTGCCAGCTGTCGCCTCTCAGGTCGCCGTAGTTGTGTGCATCGCCGAAGGCGTAGACGGCACCGTCCTTGAGGGCGATCCAGTAGCCCCCGCCGTCGGGGGTGGCGGCGATTCCGGCGACGTCCTTCGGGAGCAGCTCGGCCGCCAGATCCCCGCAGTAGGGCGAGGAGCCGTAGTGGTAGAGGCTGCCTGCGGTCCCGACTATCCGGTACCCCGACGGCGTTGCAGGGACCGAGCAGCTGGCGCGCTGCTGTCCGTAGGGGTCCGGGACGCCGGTTCGCTGGGCGTTGGCCCGGAACATCGGCCACGGCGCTGGCGAGGCCGGGGCCGGCACGTCGTAGGCCCGCAGGTACTCGTTCGCCGTGCGCGTCGGCCCGTTGAAGCCGCAGTTGGTGAACATCATGTAACCCGTCTTCGAGCCCGGGACGGCGCTCATGACGGCGCTCCCGCCCACGTTGCAGCTCGGGTTGATCGCCCCGGTCGCTGTGCCGGCGACCTTCTTGCCGGTCTTCGCGTTCAAGACGAACAGGCCGGCCACGTTCCCGATGAGCACGTCGTTCGCCGTCGAGTTCCAGCCTGCGAGGCCGTTCGTGAGGTTGGCGACCGAGGGCGAGGCGAGCAGCTCGCTGTGGAGGGTGATCTTGGTCTGCCACAGGCGCGTCCCGCTCTCGGACCAGGCAGTCACGATCGAGGGGCCGTCGAGGCAGTCGGCACACGAGCTCTCGACGACCTCGTTCGGACCACGAGGCGTCGCCGGGACGACCACCGGGGACCCGAAGGTCGGGCCGCCCGCCTTCACCGGCCACCCGGGCATCGTCTTGCCGGTCCTCGCGTTGAACGCGAAGACCTCGTCCTCGGCCGGCTGGGTGACGCGGTTCGAAGCGTGGTACCAGGAGGTACCGACGACGACGACCGGCGTCGTGCCGAACGTCGTCACCGCCGGGCTCGACCAGACGGTCTCTTTGAGGCAGCGCTCCCAGATGAGGTGGGGCGAGCCGCTCTCGTAGCGGTAGTCGGAGACCCAGCCGCTCCAGCACTTCGTGCCGCCGCTCGGCCCGCTCCACCCGCTGGCGTCGCCACCCTCGATGATGTCCATCTTCCCCGAGTGGGTCGTGTCGACGAGCGCCGGGGATGACCAGATGGTGTCAGCCCGGTTGACCGGGAAGCCGTGCAAGGGCTTGCCTGACGGGGTCAGCGCGTAGAGGCGGTGGTTGTACGAGCCGAAGACGATGTCCTGCTGACCACTCCCGGTGACGTCGCCGATCGCCGGCGTGGCGAACACCTCCTTTGAGTAGGTCGACCCGGAATAGTCGGTGCGGAAGCGGAAGCGCACGGACCCGTTCGCGTTCCAGGCCATGACGCCGCCGTACTGGTCCTTCACGTAGAGGCTGCCGAGTCCGACCACGATGCTCGGCTCCCTGGCTGGCCCGTTCAGGTAGGCGATCGCCGGGCTCGAGTCGATGGCGGTGGCCGTCGAACCGACGAGGTCCGCCTTCTCGGGCCATCCCGGCATCTCGCGCCCCGTCAGGGCGTTCACGACGTAGACCCAGCCCGACAGCGAGGCGTCGACGACGACCTTCACGCCGTCGATCGTCCCGGCGACCGGCGAGGTGAATCCCTGCCCGCCGATGTGACACCCGACGACCCACCGGGGGTAGCCGAACGCCGTCTGCTTGGAGGACGGACAGCTCGAGGCGGTCAACTCGTACGCCT
This sequence comes from Actinomycetes bacterium, assembly GCA_021797795.1. Lineage (GTDB taxonomy): Bacteria > Actinomycetota > Acidimicrobiia > Acidimicrobiales > Bog-793 > JAKACF01. The sequence goes on from JAJZZB010000029.1 coordinate 1,728, forward strand.
GGGCGGACGGGCGGTGCGTGCGTCCGCCCGGCAGCGCGGTCACGAGCGTGGTCACCCCCAATGCGGCGGTGGCGACGAGGACGAGGATCCGTCGGCGCGCGCGCGTCCCACCTGCAGAGCCTGCTCTTGCCCCCATGGCGCCAATCATAGGACTGCTGGCGCCCGTCCGCCGGAGCAACCGCACGCGCTCGCCTCGCCGTGCTCGGGTGCATCCTTTAGGCGAGCGGCGCGCCGATAACATCCTCGCCGTGGCAAAACTGGCATTCGTGACCCCGCGCTACGGCGCGGGCGTGCTCGGCGGTTCTGAGGCGCAGGTGAGGGACGAGGCTCGCGGCCTCGCCGCCCGGGGGCACGATGTCGAGGTGCTCACCACGTGTGCCAAGAGCCACGTGACGTGGGAGAACGAGTGGCCAGCCGGTGTCACGGTCGAGGAAGGCGTGCGCGTGCGGCGCTTCGAGACGGTGCCGTGGGGCGACCCGTCGCTGTGGATCTCGCTGGAGCGTCGGATCGTCGACGGAGACCGGCTGGAGGAGGCCGAGGAGCTCGCCTGGGTGAACAGCCGCCTCAGGGTGCCGGACCTTTACTTCCACATCGCCGAGGCCGGGCACGGCTACGACGCCCTCATCTTCTCGCCGTATCTGTTCTGGAACACCCTGTACTGCATCGGCCTCGTGCCCGAGCGCTCCATTCTCGTGCCGTGCCTGCACGACGAGTCGTACGCCTACACCGGCTCGGTCCGGGCGGCGCTGGCCGGCGTGGCCGAGGTCTGGTTCCTGTCAGAGCCCGAGCACCAGTTGGCCCACCGCCTCGCTCCCCTTCCCTCGCACCAGGTGGTCGGCTCGGCCGTGCACGTCCCCGAGCACTACGACCCGCTCGGGTTCAAAGAGCGCCACGGTCTCGAGCGCCCCTTCGTTCTCTGCGCCGGTCGACGCGAGGAGGGCAAGGGCTGGCCGCAAGCGGTCCGTGGCTTCGCGTCGGCCATCATCCGCCACGGGCTCCAGCTCGATCTCGTGAGCATCGGGGGCGGTGACCCGAACATCCCGCCCGGGCTCGAGTCCCGGATCATCGACCTCGGCTACCTCGAGGACGACGAGGTCGCGAACGCGTTCGCAGCCGCCGAGGCCTACATCCAGCCCAGCCCGAACGAGAGCTTCTCGCGCACCACCATGGAGAGCTGGCTGGCCGGCACGGTCGTGATCGCCAACATGGCGAGCGACGTGGTCTCCTGGCACTGCGAGCGCTCGGGGGGCGGGCTCGTCTACGGCGACGAGATCGAGATGGGCGAGTGCCTGAGGATGGTCGCCGAGGCGCCGAAGCTCGCGAGCGAGCTGGCGGCGCGCGGGAGGGAGTACGTGCTGGCCAACTACACCTGGCCCCGGGTCCTCGACGGCATGGAGGCGGCGCTGGAGAGGTTCCGATGAGGGTTCTCGTGGTAGGCAGCGTCCCTCCGCCGGCCAACCCCCGCTCGGCATCGCTGCTCGCCGAGGTCATCGGCTACCGCCGCCAGGGCGCGGCCGTCGAGGTGCTCGCCCCGCCAGGGCTGTCGGTGGCGCACCGCTATCTCGTGACCTCCGGACCGCTGGCGGCACTCGAGATCGCCAAGGCCGCCCAGGGCATCGACGTGCTGGTGCTCCAGCTCGAGCCGGGGTTCCTCGTGAGCGACGCCGCCGGGCGCGCCGGGCGGGCGGTCGGCCTCGTCGTCCTGGCGACCGCCCTGCGGGGGGTGAGGGCGGAGATCGTCCTCCGCCTGCATTCGATGCACGACCTCCCGGGGGGTCAGGGCGGGCGTGCCGCCGAGCGCCTGTGGTCGCTCGCCAACCGGATCGAGGTCGGCGACGAGGAGACCAGGGCACAGCTCGCCGAAATGCTCGGCGACGCAGCGGGCAAGGTCACGGTCGCTCGTGCGCCCGCTGAGCCGCCCCTGCTGCGGGAGCCCTTCGGGGACCTCGGCGCCGACGCCGATGCCGAGGCCGTCACCGGCCTCGTGCGCGCCCGGGCTGCAGCTCGCCGGGCACAGCTGCTCGGCCCTGCACCGATCGCAGGTGGTCCCGACCGCTCACAAATTCGGGTGCCGCTGTGGGAGTGGGCCCCGAGCCCCGGCGCCGGCGTGCCATCGTGGGTGACGACGGCCGGGCCGGGGCGGTCGGGTGCGGTCTCCGGCGCCCGCCAGGTGGCCAGAGCGGCCCTGCTCGCCGCCGAGGCTCGCCCGCTCACACGGCCGCTCGCGCACTACGCTCGCCTCGCTCGCAAGCTGGCTGCGAGGACCTGACCTGGAGGAAGAAAGAGCAGCGGACTGACTCGGTGCAGCCCTCGGCCGTGCTGCGACCGAGGGCCGACGACCGCCCCCGTTAGGATCACCAGCACGATCGGGTGTCGCGAGGGACGCGGCGCGCACATCAGGAGGACGGAGTTTCGATGGCTCGAGCGCAGGCCGAGCTGCCCGCGTCGCCGGGGAGGGATCCCCACGCGGTCGCAGTGGCGGACGGGATGATCCCGCCAGCCGGCGATCTGCCGCAGCGGGTCGTGGCGGCGCACGTCGGCACGCTCACGAGGCTGAGGGAGATCTGGAAGGCTCGGGAGCTCCTCGTGTTCCTCGTCCGCAAGGAGCTGAAGGTCCGCTACAAGAGCAGCTTCCTCGGCTTCCTCTGGTCCTTCCTCAACCCGGCGATGGTGCTGCTCATCTACTACGTGATGTTCAGCTTCATCCTGAAGAACGGCATCGTCGACTTCGCCGTCTACCTCATGTGCGGCCTCTTGCCCTGGAACCTGTTCAACACGGCGCTGCTCAGCTCGTCGGGCACGCTCGTGGCACATGCCGGCATCGTGAAGAAGGTCGCCTTCCCCCGTGAGATCCTGGCGCTCGCACAGGTCGGCGTGGCGACGTCGTACTTCTTCTTCCAGACCTGCATCCTCGTGCTGTTCCTCGTCGGCTTCCGCGTCGCGCCGGCCTGGCAGTACCTGCCCGTGATGCTGCTGGCGCTCGTCTGCGACCTCGTCTTCACCGCCGCCCTGGCGCTCATGCTCTCCGCCCTGAACGTCTACATGCGCGACATCGAGCACCTGATCCAGGTGCTCCTCGTCGCTCTCTTCTTCGCCGAGCCGATCGTCTACACCTTCGCGAACCTCGGCTCGCGGCTCGGGGCGCACCACCTGCTCTGGGTGTACCTGGCCAACCCGCTCACCCCGATCGTGATGGCCTTCCAGCGATTCATCTACGGCAACGTCTCCGGCGCCCTTCCCGCCAATTGCCCCGCGCACGCCGCCTGCGGCGTCCTCGCCTCCTACGGCCAGGGCTTCTACCTCGAGATCCTCGGAGCCATCCTGGCCGGGTCGCTCCTGCTCTTCTACCTGGCGATGATCGTTTTCCGCAAGGTCGAGGGCAACTTCGCGGAGGAGCTGTGACGCCACCGTGACCGCTGCCATCGAGGTGGAGGGCGTCTCCAAGCGGTTCCGGCTCTACAAGGAGAAGTACACCTCCCTCAAGGAACGGATCCTGCACGGCGGCAAGATCCCCTACAACGACTTCTGGGCTCTGCAGGACATCAACCTCGAGATCGCCCAGGGCGAGACGCTCGGCATCGTCGGCCGCAACGGCTGCGGCAAGTCGACGCTGCTCAAGTGCATCGCCGGGATCCTGAAGCCGACCGACGGGGAGATCCGGCTCCGCGGCCAGCTGGCCGCCATGCTCGAGCTCGGCGCCGGCTTCCAGCCGGAGCTGTCGGGCCGGGACAACATCTACCTCAACGCCGCCCTGCTCGGCATGGCGTCCAGGGAGATCGACAAGCGCTTCGACGACATCGTCGCCTTCGCCGAGCTCGAGGAGTTCATCGACAACCAGGTCCGCTTCTACTCCTCGGGCATGTACGTCCGCCTCGGCTTCGCCGTGGCGGTGAACGTCGATCCCGACATCCTGCTCGTCGACGAGGTGCTGGCCGTCGGCGACGAGCGCTTCCAGCAGAAGTGCATGCGCCGGATCCACGACTTCCAGGAGCAGGGACGCACGATCGTCGTCGTCTCCCATGCCGTCGACACGTTGCGCCAGATCTGCAACCGGGTTGCCGTCATCGAGGCGGGCCAGCTCGTCACCGTCGACTCGCCCGCCAACGCGATCGCAGCCTTTCGCGACACGCTGCTCGCGATCGGCGAGTCGGATGCGATCCCGGCGATCGCAGAGGACCCGGCCGTCGGGTTCCCGGGCGAGCCCCAGCGCTCCGGCGCCACGCGCCGCGTGACGCTGAGCGGCGGCCGCCTCGAGACCACGGTCGACCGGCCGAAGCTCTATCCGGGCGAGGCTGCCACGGTCGTGGTCGACATCGACGCGAGCGAGGATCTGCGAGGCGTCGCCTTCGGATTCTCGGTCTGGGGGTCGAACGGCACGCTCATCTTCGACTACGACAGCGGCCAGGCGGTCGACTTGCCGAGGGGACGCTCGACCATCCGTTTCCACTTCGACGCCGTGCCGCTGCTCGACGGCACCTACAGCATCAACGTGAGGGTCCAGGACCCCCACGGCGGCGTGGTCCACGCCCGGCTCGAGCCGGCCGCCACCATGCAGCTGCAGAACCCCGGGACGTCGACGGGTCTCATCTCGTTGCCCGTGCGGCTCGAGGTGACCCACGAGCACCGGCCCGGCGACCCCCTCCTCGCCGAGCAGGTGACGACGTGAGCGACGAGGACCTCCGCTGGTCCGTCGTGGCGGAAGCCGAGCGCATCCGCCACGACGGGTCGCTTCCCCCCGGCTTCGAGGACGAGCTCCGGGGGATCTTCGAAGAGCTGTCGCAGGATCCCTCGGCCCTCGAGGCCGAGCTGAGACGGGCCGCCGCCCCGGCGGCCGGGCCAGCGCCCTCGCTGTCACGCCGGGCGCTCAGCAAGGCAGGGCGGGCCTCGCGTCGGGCGGCCGCCGCCGGCCGCCGCCGAGTCGGGCCGAGGGTGCGGGCGATCGAGCGCCGCAGCATCGAGATGGCCAGCCGGGCGGGCGAGGCGGCCGTCACCGAGACCCAGGTGGCGACGGACGTCGCCCGCCGTCTCACGGCCGGCACGCTCGTCGAGCGGGCGCTCCGCCGCGCCCTCGCCGGGGTCGGGCAGGACCCCGCGGCCGTCGCCGTCCGGCCCCTTCGCCTGCAAGCTGACGGACGCCTCGCCGATACCGGCATCGATCGCTTCCTCGAGGAGCAGCTCGGCTCGCCGGGCGGACCGGTGCTGCACCTCGAGTCAGGAGACGGGCTGCTCGTCGAGCGCCTCCGGGCGGAAGGTCTCGACGCTCGCGGCGCCGACCCGCGCCATCGGCAGGGCAGGGAGCGTCGAGGTGCACTCGAGGCACTGGCCGAGACCCCGAGAGAGTCGCTCGGCGGACTGGTGCTGAGCGGCGTGACCGACCGCGTGACTCCCTCGAGCGCCCGTGCGCTGGCACAGCTTGCGGCGACCCGGCTGGCGCCGGGGGCCCGCCTCGTGCTCTTCAGCGCCAACCCCGTCCCGCTTCGCCAGTCGGACCCGGTGGCGAGCGATCTCTCGCCGGGCCGGCCGCTCCATCCCGTCACCTGGTGCCACCTTCTCGCCCGGCTCGGCCTCGAGGAGATCGTCGTGCGGGAGTCCGCCGAGGGCTCGGCCTATGCCGTGGCCGCCCGCCGGGCCGGCGAGGGGCCATGACGCCTCCAGCCCGAATCGACCAGGTCCTTGCCTCGATCGTCGAGCGGGACGCCGTCAGCCACCACACCCGGGAGGCTCAGCGGGTGCTGCGGTCGCTCGGCTACGTGTCGGAGATCTACTCGGTCACGATGGGGCCGGAGATGGCGGGTCGGGTGCACCCGCTCGACGAGCTGCCGCGGCTGGGCGAGGGCCGCCAGTGGGTCCTCTACCAGGGCTCGATTGGGAGCCCGGCGGCGGACGCCTTCGCCGCTCACCCGGGTCCGAAGCTGCTCGACTATCACAACATCACCCCTGTCGGGCTCGTCGAGCGCTGGATGCCCTCGCTCGGCGAGGAGGTCCGCCTCGGACGGGAGCAGTTGGCCTCGCTCGCTCCCGAGGTCGTGCTCGGCCTCGGCGACTCGGCCTACAACGTGCGGGAGCTCGACGAATGGGGCTACCGCCACACCCTCGTGTCGATGCTGATGGTCGACTACACCAACTTCGACGTCCCCGCCGACCCGCGGGCGAGGGAGGAGCTGGCGGCCCGGCGGGCGAGCGGAGGCTCCGACTGGCTCTTTGTCGGCCAGCTGATCCCTCACAAGGCCCACCACGACGTCGTCATGGCGTTCGCCGCCTACCTGAGGGCCTACGACCCGTCCGCACGGCTTCACCTCGTCGGACGAGAGAGCTGCCCGGCCTACGCCCTCGGTGTCCGCAAGCTCGTCGAGCGCCTGGGAATCTCCTCCTCGGTCGACTTCGCCGGCTCGATCACCGCCCCGGAGCTGGCTGCGCTGTACGAGAGCTGCGACGTCTACGTCTGCTGCTCGGACCACGAGGGCTTCTGCGCACCCTTGCTCGAGGCCATGCACCACGGCCTGCCGGTCGTCGCCTATGCGGCAGCGGCGGTGCCCGAGACCGTCGCCGAGGCCGGCGTCATCCTGGACTCGAAAGAGCCCGCCGTCGTGGCGGCCGCTGCCCACCGGGTGATCGAGGACGCCGATCTGCGACAGGCGCTCGTCGACAGGGGGCACAAGCGGGCCGGGGAGTTCACCCTGGAGCGCGCCCGGGCGGAGTTCGTCGCCGGCATCGAGCGGGCGAAGGAGCTGCTCGGGGGATCCTGACCAGAGGCCGCAGCACCGCCGAGCCCCGCTCGATCGGGTGCGCTCGGTCATCGCCGTCTCTGAGGCTCCGCCGGGTAGGGCCGCCCCTGGGAGCGTGAGGAACTGCGGATAGGCTCGCGCCTCTCACCACGAGGAGGGCCCCATGGACGTCCGCGACAAGCTCTACATCGGCGGAGCCTGGGTGACACCGCACTCCGGTGACGTCACCGACGTCATCGATTCGACGACCGAGGAGGTCATCGGGAGAGTTCCCCTCGGGTCGGGGGAGGACGTGGACGCCGCCGTGGCGGCGGCCAAGGCGGCCTTTGCCGAGTGGTCCTCGACGCCGGCGAGCGAGCGGGCGAAGTTCGCCACCCGCGTGGGGGAGGTGCTGGGCGGGCGGATGGCCGAGGTGGCCGAGGTCGTGACGAGGGAAGTCGGAATGCCCCACAGCCTGTCGATGCTCATCCAGGCCGGCCTGCCGATCGGCACCTTCTCCTCCATGAGCGATCTGGTCGAGCAGATCATCTGGGAGGAGCAGGTCGGGAACTCGATCGTGGTGAAGGAGCCGGTCGGCGTCGTCGGCGCCATCACACCCTGGAACTACCCCCTGCACCAGATCGCCGCCAAGGTGGCTCCGGCGCTCGTCGCCGGCTGCACCATCGTGCTCAAGCCGAGCGAGATCGCCCCCCTCAACGCGTTCATCCTCACCGAGGTCATCGACGAGGTCGGCCTCCCGCCGGGCGTGTTCAACCTCGTGACTGGCCTCGGACCGGTCGTCGGCGAGGCTCTTGCCGCGCACCCCGACGTCGAGATGATCTCCTTCACGGGCTCGCTGGCTGTCGGGCGGCGGGTCAGCGAGCTGGCGTCGGCGACGGTGAAGCGGGTGACCCTCGAGCTCGGTGGCAAGTCCCCCAACATCCTCCTCGAGGACGCCAACCTCGAGCAGGCGGTGCCCCACGGCGTGACGATGTGCTTCCTCAACTCCGGGCAGACCTGCTCGGCGCTGACGCGCATGATCGTCCCGCGCAGCCGCCTGGCCGAGGTGGAGGACCTCGCCACGAAGGCCGCCGAGGAGGCGACGGTCGGGGACCCCTTCGACGAGCGCACCCGTATCGGGCCGCTCGTCTCGGCCGGCCAGCGCGAGCGCGTCCGCGACCTCATCCAAAAGGGCATCGAGGAGGGCGCGAAGCTGCTCACCGGAGGGGCGGAGCAGCCCGAAGGGCTGGAGAAGGGCTTCTTTGTGAAGCCGACCGTCTTCTCTGAGGTGACGAGCGACATGACGATCGCGAACACGGAGATCTTCGGTCCGGTCCTCGCCATCATGGCCTACGACTCCGAGGAGGAGGCGATCGAGATCGCCAACGACTCTCAGTACGGTCTCGCCGCCGGCGTCTGGTCGTCCGACCCGGAGCACGCGAAGCAGGTGGCCCGCCAGATCCGGACCGGTCGGGTCGACCTGAACGGCGGAGCCTTCAACACCCTCGCCCCCTTCGGCGGCTACAAGCAGTCCGGGAACGGCAGGGAGCTCGGGAAGTTCGGCATCGAGGAATTCCTCGAGATCAAGTCCCTGCAGCTCTGAGCAGACCGGCGATCGAACGGCAGGAAGAGGGGTCCCGCGGGCAGAGCCCCCGGGCCCGAAGATGGCTGCGGCGCCATGCCTCGGCTGCCCGCTTCGTCATCGGTCTCGGCCTCGGCGTGGTCGCTCTCTGGGCGGTGAGCGGGCAGCGCGCCGAGCTCGCCGACGCCGGGCGGGAGCTCGGACGGCTGGATGCCACCTGGCTTGTCGTGGCCATCTTCGGCGAGGCGATGTCGGTCGTCGCCTTCGCGAGGATGCAGGCCATCCTGCTCCGGGCCGGGCGGGCCAGGATGCCGACGCTCCGACTCCTGTCCATGACGACAGCCGCCGGCGCCATCGCCTCGTCGATGCCGGCCGGCCCGGCGGTGTCCAGCGTCTTCGCCTACCAGCAGTACCGCCGCTTCGGCGCGGACGAGGCGCTGGCGGTCTGGACCCTTGCCGCCACCCTCGTCAGCTCGGCCCTCGGTCTCAGCCTGATGGCGACGGCGGGGCTGGCGATCGCCGAGCGCCAGGGCGTGGCGTTCGACCTCGTCGGCGTGACGGTCGGCGTCCTGTTCCTGACGATCGCGGCGGCGGCCGTGCTCTGGCAGCGCAAGGCGCTGTCAGGAGCGGGGCTGGTGGCGCTGCGCCTGGCGAGGCGACTCACCGGCCGGCCGCGGCGTCACGAGGCGGAGGTGCTGGCCGCCATCGTCGCCCGGCTCGGTCGCGTCCAGCTCAGCTGGCACGAGTACGCCAGCGCCCTCGCGTGGTCCGTGATGAACTGGGCGTTCGACTGCAGCTGCCTCGCCTGTGGCTTCCTCGCCGTCCATGCGCCGATCCCCTGGCAGGGACTCCTGCTCGCTTACGGGGCCGGGCAGCTCGCCGCCAACCTGCCCATCACACCGGGAGGCCTCGGCGTGGTCGAGGGCAGTCTTACGATTGCGCTCGTGGCATACGGAGGCGCGCAGGCATCGACGGTCGGGGCCGTGCTCCTCTACCGCATCGTGAGCTTCTGGGGCTTCCTGCCCGTCGGATGGCTGCTCTACGTCCTCATCGTGCTGCGCGACCGCAGGCTCGACCGGGCGGAGCCAGTGCCGGCGGCCGTCCCCCTCCTCGGCGAGGAGGGCTCGGCCAGATGAGAGCGGGCCGCTGTCTCGCCCTGGCCGTGCTCCTCGGGTGCGGGGTGTTGCTCGGCGCCTGCACCTCGGTGCGAAACGGCCTCGGCCCGAAAGACGCCGTCTGCTTCTCGTCCCTGCCGGCCGCCCGCCGTGTGGTCGGCACCGGGGCGCACTTCGCCGGAGTTCGGTACCTCTCGATCGTCACACTCGTGACCGCCATGGACCGGACCGGGCGCGAGCACGTCGAGCCGCCCGCCGCCGTCCGGTCGCTCCCGCGTCACGGCACCTGTCTCGTCGCCTATCGGGGGCCGTTCCGAGCCGGCCTCTCGGACCGCTCGTGGGACCCGGTGCCAGGTCCGCACCGCTTGGCCGTCGTCGTGGTCCGCCAGTCGAACCACGAGGTGCTGGCCGTCGTGCTGCTCGAGCGGGCGCCGCTGGCCTTCGCTCAGCTCTCCTGATCATCCGCGCCGGCTTCGCCCAGCCGTACCTCGACCGAGAGAGCGGAGCAGCCGTCGGCGACGAGCAGGTCGAGCTCGTCGATCACCCCCGCCCCTTTGAGGTCACCCACAGCCGCCTCGAGCAGAGCCATCTCCGACGCCGGGCCGCGGACGATGCAGCGGTGGACCGGGCTTCGCATCGAGACATGCGCCTCCGACTTGGCCTTGCGGACGGACGCGAGGACCTCGGCCACCGCCCGCAGCAGCCCCGGGTCCGATCCCGCCGGGGCCAGCCCGCCGCCGGGCCAAGGCTCGAGGTGGATCGAGCCGTCGTGGAACCAGGACCACGCCTCCTCGGTCGCGTAGGGCAGGATCGGCGCGAAGAGCCGCAGCTGGGCTTCGAGGCCGACGAGGAGGGCGTAGCGGGCCGACGCCGTCGTCGGCGAGGAGGCGTCCCCGTACGCGCGGGACTTGACGAGCTCGAGGTAGTCGTCACAAAAGCGCCAGAAGAACGCCTCGGCGTGCTCGAGCGCCCGGGCGTAGTCGTAGGCGTCGAAGGCGACGGTCGCCTCCTCGACGACGGTGTCGAGCCCGGCGAGCATGGAGCGATCGAGCGGCTCGATGCTCGCCGGCGTGCTCAGCTCGAGCTCGCTCCCGAGACGGGAGAGCATGAAGCGCGTCGCGTTCAGGATCTTGATGGCAAGACGCCGGCCCACCTTCATCTGCTGCTCGTCGTAGGCGCTGTCGACGCCGAGGCGGGCGGAGGCGGCCCAGTACCGGACGGCATCGGTCCCGTGGGCCTCGATGGGCTCGGCCGGCACGATGACGTTCCCCTTCGACTTGGAGAGCTTCTTGCGGTCGGGATCAAGGATCCACCCCGAGATGGCGGCGTGCGACCACGGCAGGGCATCGTTCTCGAGCTCTGCCCGCACGACCGTCGAGAAGAGCCAGGTCCTGATGATGTCGTGGGCCTGCGGGCGCAGGTCCATCGGGAAGACCCGTTCGAACAGGTCGGGATCGCTCAGGTAGCCGCCGGCGATCTGGGGCGTGAGCGAGGAGGTCGCCCAGGTGTCCATGACGTCGGGGTCCCCGGCGAAGCCTCCCGGCTTGCCGCGCTCGGCGGGGTCGTAGCCCTCCGGGGCGTCGGTCGAGGGGTCGATCGGCAGCCGGGACTCGTCGGGGAGCAGCAGGTCGTGCTCGACCGGCTCGCCGTCGTCGCCGAGGCGGTACCAGACCGGGAACGGCACCCCGAAAAAGCGCTGGCGCGAGAGCGCCCAGTCGCCCGTGAGGCCGTCGACCCAGTTCTCGTACCGGGCCCGCATGAACGGCGGGACCCAGGAGAGCTGCCGTCCCCGTTCGAGCAGCCGCTCGCGCAAGGGCATCGTCTTCAGGTACCACTGGCGCGAGGAGACGATCTCGAGGGGTCGCTCGCCCTTCTCGTAGAACTTGACGGCGTGGGTGATCGGTCGCGGCTCGCCGACGAGGTCTCCCGAGCCCCGCATCTGCTCGACGATCCTTGCCTGGGCCCGCTTCACGGTCTGACCCTCGAGCTCGCGGTAGTAGCTCCGGGCGCGCTCGGGGTCGTCTGACTCCCAGCCGGGCGAGCCGAAGGGGGCGTCTCCGAGGCGGCCGTCGCGCTCGATGACCGTCCGCGTGGGGAGGGCGAGCTCCCGCCACCAGGTGACGTCGGTCAGGTCGCCGAAGGTGCAGATCATCGCGATCCCCGAGCCCTTGTCCGGCTCGGCCAGATGGTGGGCGACGACGGGCACCTTGACCGAGAACAGCGGCGTGAGGACGTGCGTGCCGAACAGGGGCCGGTACCGCTCGTCGTCGGGATGGGCGACGAGGGCGACGCAGGCCGGCACGAGCTCGGGCCGGGTCGTCTCGATCTCGACGGCACCGCCGCTGCCGTCGGCGAGCTGGAACCGGAGCCGGTGGTAGGCGCCCGGCCGCTCCCGGTCCTCCAGCTCCGCCTGGGCGACGGCGGTCCGGAAGTCGACGTCCCAGAGTGTGGGAGCCTCGTGCCGGTAGGCCTCGCCGCGGGCGAGGTTGCGGAGGAACATGGCCTGGGAGACCCGCCGCGCCTCGACGCCGATCGTCGTGTAGTGGTGGCTCCAGTCGTAGGAGAGCGCGAGCCGCCGGAACAGCCGCTCGAAGGCCTTCTCGTCCTCCTCGGTCAACCTGAAGCAGAGCTCGATGAAGTTCGGGCGCGAGATCGGGACGGCGGGCTCGGCCGGTGTGGCCGGGGGAGCGAAGTCGGGGTCGTAGGGCTGGCCCGGGTCGCATCGGACACCGAAGTAGTTCTGGACGCGGCGTTCGGTGGCGAGCCCGTTGTCGTCCCAGCCGATCGGGTAGAAGACCGCCTTGCCGCGCATGCGCTGGTAGCGCGCGAGGACGTCGGCCTGGGTGTAGGAGAAGACGTGACCGACGTGGAGCGAACCCGATACCGTCGGCGGCGGGGTGTCGACGGCGAACACCTCGGCACGTGGCCGCGTGCGGTCGAACCGGTACGTGCCCGCCTCCTCCCAGGCGGCCGACCACTTGGCCTCGAGGCCGTCAAGTGTCGGCCGGTCCGGCATCTGGGGCGCTTTCATCGGACTAGTACGGTACTTCCATGCTGCGCCTCCACGACACAGCGAGCGGCCGGCTCGAGGTCGTCAGGGCGCCGGAAGGGGCGCCGCTGCGGCTCTATGTCTGCGGGCCGACGGTGTACGGGCCTCCCCACATCGGCCACGGGCGCCAGAGTCTCGTCTACGACGTCCTGCGGCGCTACCTCGAGTGGACGGGCCAGCCGGTCCACCACGTCTCGAACGTGACCGACGTCGACGACAAGATCATCAACCGGGCCGGGAGCGAGCTCAGAGACTGGCGGGAGATCGCCGAGGAGTCAGAGCAGTCGTGGTGGCAGGCGATGGACCTCATGGGGCTCGCCCGGCCGGACGAGACACCTCATGCCACCGAGTTCATCCCGGGCATGGTCGAGGTGATCGAGCAGCTCGTGGCCCGTGGCGCCGCCTACGAGATCGACGACGGCGTCTACTTCTCCGTCGCCGCCGTGCCCGACTACGGCCTGCTCGCCCATCAGCCCCTCGAGTCGCTGCGCAGCGGGGCGCGCGTCGAGGTGGCGAGCGGGAAGCGGAGCCCGCTCGACTTCGTCCTCTGGAAGAAGGCCAAGCCCGGGGAGCCGAGCTGGCCCTCGCCCTTCGGCCCGGGACGACCCGGTTGGCACACCGAGTGCGTCGTCATGTCCCTCGGGCTCCTCGGGGAGGGTTTCGAGCTCCACGGGGGCGGCACGGACCTCAAGTTCCCCCACCACGAGAACGAGCGGGCCCAGGCCGTCGCGCTCGGACGGCGCTTCGCCGCCCACTGGATGCACCACGGGATGGTCGAGGTGGGCGGGGCGAAGATGGCGAAGTCCATCGGGAACGTCACCGACCTCGGCGAGCTGCTCGCCTCGACCGACCCGCGCGCCTACCGGCTGCTCGTCCTGCAGTCGCACTACCGTGCGCCGATCGAGGTCACCCCCGTCCAGCTGGAGGCGGCCTCGCAGACCCTCGAGCGGCTGGACTCACTCGCCAGGCGCCTCGAGGAGGCGCCGGGCGGCGAGCTCGCGCCGGCGGCCGACCCGGGGCTCCTCGAGTCGTTCCGGGAGCGGATGGATGATGATCTCGACACGCCCCGGGCGATGGCGATGGTGTTCGACGCGGTGCGCCTGGCGAATGCTTTGCTTGCGGGCGACGACGTGGCCGGCGGGGTCGCCCGCGGCCGCCAGGCCCTCGAGTGCGCCGCCGCTGTCGGCCTGCGGGCGGCGATCCCGGCGGTCGTCTCGGAGGCGGCGGCAGAGCTGGCCTCCCGCCGTGACAGGGCCCGAGCCGAGCGGGACTGGGCCGCTGCCGACCATCTCCGCGACGAGCTCGTGGCGCTCGGCTACCGGGTGGAGGACACCGCGTCCGGGACGCGTGTGTACCGCTGACTCGATCTCTCGTGAAGGCGGGGGCAACCTCTGCTAGCCTCCCTGCCGGAATCTCGCGGGGGCGGGGGTTCCATCACCGCGTTTGCCGAGTAAGGGGGATCGCCACGGTGGCGACCGGAGTAGTGAAGTGGTTCAACGCCGAGAAGGGCTACGGCTTCATCTCGCAGTCCGACGGCGCGGACGTCTTCGTCCACCACTCGTCGATCCAAATGCAGGGCTATCGCACGCTCTCCGAGGGCCAGGAGGTCGAGTTCGACATCCAGGAAGGTCCGAAGGGGTTGCAGGCGGGAAACGTCCGCACGACTTCGAGCGTCTAGGCGTCTCGCGGCTGGGCGCATCCGCCGCCCGGCCGCTTGGCTGCTCCATCGCGCCGCAGGTGTCCTGCGCGGCGCTCTCCAGTCGCGGAGCGAGCGCGCCGCTGCGCTCCGCCGTGCCTCCCTCTTCTCCACGGAGATGTCGCTCATGGGCTCCGTCGCGCCCGACAACGGGATCCCGGCAGGTGGAGCCGGACCTGCCTTGGCAGCCGGAACGTGCCGTCCGTGCTGCCGCGGCGGTAACCTCGTAGTCAGCAGTTACCGATCGGTCAGTGCCGGCCGGCGACTGAGGTCGAGCGTTCCTTCTAACTCGAGGTGGATGATGAGTGAGTTCTCGCTGGAGCTGAGCGAAGACCAGCTTCAAGTGGTCAAGTGGGTGCACGACTTCTCCGAGAACGTCGTGCGTCCTGCCGGGCACGAGTGGGACGAGCGGGAGGAGACGCCGTGGCCCATCATCAAGGAGGCGGCCGAGATCGGTCTGTACTCCTTCGACTTCATCGCCAACTGCTTCGCCGATCCGACGGGTCAGCTGCTGCCTGCGGTGAACGAGGAGCTCTCCTGGGGCGACGTCGGCATCGCGCTCTCGATCTTCGGCTCGACGCTCGGCCTCGCCGGCATCGTCGCCAATGGCACGCCCGAGCAGGTGGGGGAGTGGGCCCCCCAGTGCTTCGGCAGTCCTGACGACGTCCGCCTGGCAGCCTTCTGCGTCTCGGAGCCGGACGCCGGCTCCGACGTCAGCCAGCTGAAGACCCGCGCCAGCTACGACGAGGCGAGCGACACCTGGACGCTCAACGGGACCAAGACGTGGATCACCAACGGCGGTATCGCCGGCGTGCACGTCGTGGTGGCGTCGGTCGACCCCGCCCTCGGCAGCCGCGGGCAGGCGAGCTTCATCGTCCCGCCCGGCACGCCCGGGCTCTCCCAGGGGCAGAAGTTCAAGAAGATGGGCATCCGCGCCTCGCACACCGCCGAGGTCGTCCTGCAGGACGTGAGGGTGCCCAACTCCTGCCTCCTCGGCGGCAAGGACCGGTTGGACGAGCGCCTCGCTCGCGCCCGGGAGGGAAAGAGCGGCAACGGGCAGGCGGCGATGGCCACCTTCGAGGCCAGCCGGCCGACGGTGGCCGCCCAGGCGGTCGGCATCGCCCGTGCCGCCTACGAGTACGCCCTCGAGTACGCGAAGGACCGGAAGACCTTCGGCAAGGCGATCGTCGAGCACCAGGGCATCGCCTTCAAGCTGGCGGACATGAGGACCCGCATCGACGCCGCCAGGTTGCTCTACCAGCGGGCCGCCTGGATGGGGATGAACGGCAAGCCCTACCTCGCCGGAGAGGGTTCCATGTCGAAGCTGTTCGCCGGCGAGACGGCCGTCTGGGTGACCGAGCAGGCGATCCAGATACTCGGCGGGTACGGCTACGTCCGGGAGTACCCTGTCGAGCGCTGGCACCGTGACTCGAAGATCTACACCATCTTCGAGGGGACCTCCGAGATTCAGCGCCTGATCGTCGCCCGCGCCATCTCAGGGGTGCACATCCGCTAGCGAACCGAGGGGCGACCCGTCCCATCGCCCGCTGGGTGGTGGCGGGAGGAACATGAACGAGCTGCACGCGTCCCCCGGGGCGCACTCACTGGTGCACCGGAGCCACCGCCTCCACTACGAGGTCCACGGCGGGGGCGAGAACCTGCTCGTCTACATGCACGGGCTGCTGCTCGACGCCAACCTCAACCGGCCGATGGCCGAGGCGCTTGCCGCCCGGGGCAATCGCGTGGTGCTGCTCGACCTTCTCGGCCACGGCCTCTCGGACAAGCCGACCCTTGCGGCCGAGTACCGGATGGACCTCTACGTCGAGCAGCTGACGGCGCTGCTCGACCACCTCGGGGCCAGCCAGGCGGTGCTCGGCGGCGTCTCGCTCGGCGCCAACGTCAGCCTCCTCACGGCCACCCTCGATCCGGACCGGGTGCGCGGCCTCGTGCTCGAGATGCCGGTGCTCGAGCACGCCGCCCCGGCGGTCGCCCTCACATTCGTCCCGTTCATGCTGGCGGTCCACCACGCCCGCCGGCCGGCCGGCGTCGTGGCCGGCCTCGTGAGGCGGCTCCCGCGGACCGGTTTCGCGCCGCTCAACAGCGTGCTGAACGCCCTCTCCCTCCGGCCGGCGGAGGTGGCGGCGATCCTGCACGGCATCCTCGTCGGCCCGGTCGGCCCGACGCTCGACCAGCGCCGCGCCGTGGAGGCGCCGACGCTCGTCATCGGCCACCGGCGCGACGTCATCCACCCCTTCAGCGACGCGGCGGCGCTCGTCCAGAGCCTCCCGGAGGCTCGGCTGCTGAGGGCGAGGTCCATCCTCGAGCTCCGGCTGAGGCCTTCCCGCCTCACCGGGGAGATCGGCGACTTCCTCGACGAGGCCTGGCAGCAAGGAGAGGCGCGGGCCACCGCCTGAGGCGCCGGGCGAGCGTGTCAGCCGACCCGTCGCACCCCGCGCAGGCCGCTCCAGGCGAGGTCGCTCACCTGCTCGGCGAGCAGGATCGCCTGCTTCTCGAGCTCGTCGGGGCCGGGCGCGGCGCCGTGGCGCTGCTGGCGCTGGCGGAGCCAGTGGCGCGTGACGCCCTCGGTCATCCCGACGACGCCGATGGCGAGAGTCCGGCGGTGCTCCTCGTCGATGTCGGCCTCGATGAGCGGGCTCACGAAGTCGGCGATGGCGTCCTGGATGGAGCGCAGGCCCCGGGCGAGCTCCTCGTCGTGGGGGGCGTCGTAGAGCATCCCCACGGCGGACTGGTTCTCGATCGTGAAGCGGAAGTAGGCGAGCATCCCGGCGTGCACCTGCTTGCGGAAGACCGTCTGGCTCCCGGCCGCCCGCGCGAGCTCGTCGACGAGCCGTGCGGTGACGTCGTCGATGAGCTCGAGGTACAGGGCCCTCTTGGAGGCGAAGTGCTGGTACAGGAGCGGCTTGGTCACACCGGCCGCCGTGGCGATGTCCTCCATCGTGGTGGCGTTGAACCCCGACCTGGCGAAGGTCTCGAGGGCGACGTCGATGAGTTGTCGGCGCCGGCGAGCAGCAGTCAGTCGCCGCCGCGGCGCCGTTGCTGTGGCGGTGGGGGTTGACATGGCGCCTGCCATCTTACCGTGCAGTAAGGATCTCCATCAGCCGCTGCGGGAGCTGCTCGGAGGAAAAGCGCAACCGTGCGACCTGCTCGTTGCGGTCGAGCACGGCAGGGTCGGGCGAGCCGAGGTAGCGGGCGAGCGGCACCGCCTCTCGGGCGTCGAACCAGGAGAACCCGTAGCGGCGGAGCTCGCTCGCCACCGGGTAGGAGCCCGCCGCGAACACCCGGCGGTGAAGGGCGGACTCGATGGCGGCGTTGCCGAAGCCCTCCCAGGTGGACGGCAGCACCACGGCATCGCTGGCGGCATAGGCGTCAGCGAGCTTCACCTCCGCCGGCTTGCCCTGGAGGAAGCTCACCGGGGAGGCCGCCTGCAGGCGGTCGACGACACCCCGGTGGTCGGGATCGACCGGCCCGAGCAGCCAGAAGCTCGCACCGAGGCGTGAGGCGAGGAGCAGTCCCCCGGCGACGTTCTTCCAGGCGGCGCCCCTGGTCGGCTGGAGGAGGAGGAGCTCCCCGCCGACCCCGAGAGCGGCTCTCGCCCGCTCCCGGTCGCCGGGTGGGACCTCCACGTCGAAGGTGTTGTAGACGGTCTCGGCCCGTACGCCCTTTGACGACAGCTCGAGGCGGGACCTCTCGTTGATCGTGACGTGCCGCCACGAGGGGTCGTCGGGCGGGGCCGAGCCGTCTGTCGACCGCGGCTGCTGCCAGGGCAGATCGTGGTGGCGGAGGAGCGTCCGGCGGCCCCGCAGGAAGGAGAGCAGGAAGGAGCCGGCTCCGGCGTCGAAACGGTCCGAGCAAGGGTTCTCGACGACGACGAGCTCGGCGCGTTCGAGCGCCGCCGCCAGGGTGCCCTTGTCGAGGGCAGCCTCTGGGCCGGGGCCGGCCGCCAGGCCGGCAAGGACGAGATCGGCCCGGCCGGCGCCGGCGACGGTGGTCACCTCGGCGCCGAGGGTCTGGAAGGCCCGCTGCCAGACCCCGGAGGCCGCCGAGAGCCCGTCGTCGCCCCCGAGAGCAGGCGCCACGAACACGACGGTGGACGGGAAGGCGGCTATGGCCGTCCTCCGGGTGCTCCGCCTCGCCGGCCAGCTAGTAGAACTAGGCAATGCCGCGTCGTGCACTCATCACAGGAATCACGGGACAAGACGGTTCCTATCTCGCGGAATTGTTGCTGTCCAAAGGTTACGAGGTGGTCGGGATGCTCCGGCGCTCGAGCACCGTGAACTTCGAGCGCATCGCCCACATCCAGGACCAGCTCACGCTCGTCTCCGGCGACGTCCTCGACGAGGTCTCGATGATCGAGATCCTCCGCGAGCACCGGCCGAACGAGGTCTACAACCTGGCTGCGCAGTCCTTCGTGAAGACCTCCTGGAACCAGCCGGTGCTGACCGGCGACGTGACGGCGATGGGCGTCACCCGCCTCCTCGATGCCATCCGGCTCACCGATCCCGAGATCCGCTTCTACCAGGCGAGCTCCTCGGAGATGTTCGGGAAGGTGCTCGAGGTGCCCCAGCGCGAGACGACCCCCTTCTACCCCCGCAGCCCCTACGGGGTGGCGAAGGTCTATGGCCACTGGATCACGGTCAACTACCGGGAGAGCTACCAGCTGCACGCCTCCTCGGGGATCCTGTTCAACCACGAGAGCCCGCGCCGGGGCCTCGAGTTCCTGCCGCGCAAGGTGAGCTACGGCGTGGCCCGGATCAAGCTCGGCCTCGACGACGAGCTCTCCCTCGGGAACCTCGAGGCGAAGCGCGACTGGGGCTTCGCCGGCGACTACGTGCGGGCGATGTGGGCGATGCTCCAGCAGGACGAGCCGAGCGACTTCGTGATCGCCACGGGCGAGACCCACTCGGTGCGCGAGCTGTGCGAGGTGGCCTTCGAGCGCGCCTCGCTCGACATGGAGAGCCACGTCCGGGTCGACGAGCGCTTCTTCCGCCCGGCGGAGGTGGACCTGCTCGTGGGCGACGCCTCGAAGGCTCGGGAGGAGATCGGCTGGAAGACCGAGGTCGGCTTCGCCGACCTCGTCCAGATGATGGTCGACGCCGACATCGAGCTGCTCCGCAGCCAGACCCACTGAGCAGGAGCGACGGCCGGGGCCGCTTGGCCCCAACCGCCGCGCTGCCCGTAGCATGAGGGCAGTCCCATGGCGCCCGCCGTATCGCTACGAGAGGCCGTTGCCCTCGCCGGTCACTTCCCCCTCCTCTCGGGAGCCTCGCTCGAGATCGAGGAGGGCGAGGTCGTGCACCTGCGCGGGCCGAACGGCGCCGGCAAGACGAGCCTGCTCCGCATGCTGTGCGGGCTCGTGGCCCTCCACTCAGGCAGCGCCGTCGTGCTCGGGCACGACCTCGCTCTCGACCGGCGGGGCGCCCGGCGCTCCGTTGGCCTGCTCGGGCACCAGAGCTTCCTCTACGACGAGCTGACGGTGGAGGAGAACCTCCGCTACTCGCTGCGGGCCTTCGGGGTGGACCCGCTTCGCGCCGGCGTCGCCGCCGAGAGGCTCGGCCTCGGCGGGCGCCTCGCCTCGACCCAGGTCCTGAAGCTGTCCGCCGGCCAGCGCCGCCGGACCGCGCTCGCTCTCCTCGTCGCCCGCGACCCGCGCCTGTGGCTGCTCGACGAACCCCATGCCGGCCTCGACCAGGAGGGCCGCGACCTGCTCGACGAGATCGTCTCCGAGTCCCGCTCGGATGGACGGACGGTGCTGCTCTCCTCCCACGAGCACGAGCGGGCCGCACCGCTGTGCGACCGGGTGATCTGGCTGGCGGGCGGCCGCGTCGTGAAGGAGCCCGTCGTTGTTGCGTGATGCCTGGCTCGTCGCCGGGAAGGATCTCCGTATCGAGTTCCGGTCCCGGGTCGCGGTCAACCAGGTGATCCCCTTCGCGGCTGCCGTGATCCTGCTGTTCGGCCTCGCTCTCGGCCCGAGCCGCCAGGTGCTGGCGCCCGCCTCCGCCGGCCTGTTCTGGGTCGCCGTCCTGCTCTCGTCGGTGCTCGTCACCCAGCGGAGCTTCGCCGTCGAGGCCTCCGACGGCGCCCGGGACGCGCTGCGGCTCTCGGGGCTCGACCCCGCCGGGATCTTTCTCGGCAAGGCGCTCGCCGTCGCCGTCGAGCTGCTCGCCCTCGAGGCCCTGCTCACCTTCGGCGTGGCGGTGCTCTACGGGGCGCGTCTCACCGGCGCCCTCGTGCTCTTCGCAGCCTGCGTGGCAGCCACCGTCGGGCTGGCGGCCGTCGGCATCGTCTACGGGGCGGTCGCCTCGGGCCTGCGCGTGAGAGAGACGCTGTTGCCCCTACTGTTCCTACCGGTCGCCGCTCCCGTGCTGCTCGGAGCGACGAAGGCCTGGGACGAGGCCCTGAAGGGAACCCCCTCGGGAGGGCTCGGCTGGCTCTCGCTCCTCGCCGTCTTCGCCGTGCTCTACGTCGCGATCGGGACCGTCGCATTCGGACCCCTGCTGGAGGAGTCATGACCAGATCCCGCATCCTCACGACGACCGGCGTGCTGGCGCTGGTCGGCATCGCGGCGACGGTGTGGCTCGGGCTGTGGGTGACGCCGAACGCCGTCAACTTCGGGGACCTCGTCCGCCTGCTCTACATCCACCCGCCGATGGCCTGGGTCGCCTTCCTCGCCTACGGGATGGCGTTTCTCTCGAGCCTCGGCTATCTCTGGCGGCGGACGAGAGACCCCCGCCTCGACCGCCTGGCCGGCGCCTCGGCCGAGGTGGGCGTGGTCTTCACCGGCCTCACGCTCATCACCGGGTCGATCTGGGGCCGGCCGACCTGGGGCGTGTGGTGGACCTGGGACCCGCTGCTCACGACCACGGCCCTGTTGTTCGTCCTCTACCTCGGGTACCTGGCCCTCCGCCGCGTGCCGGGAGACCCGGAGGTGGTGGCGCGCCGGTCGGCCATCGCCGCCCTCATCGCGTTCGTCGACGTCCCCATCGTCTACTTCTCGGTGTCGTGGTGGCGCAGCCTCCACCAGGCGCCGACGGTCGACCTGAGCGGGCGCCACCTCTACGTCCACGGCTCGATGGCCTGGACGCTCCTGCTCGGCTTCGTCTCGTTCACCCTCGCCTACGCCTGGCTCACCGCACACCGCTACCGTCTCGCCGCTCTCGCCGACCGGGAGGCGGACGAGGGGCTCCGCCAGGCGCTCGACGAGCGCCGCGCCGAGGGAGAGGTGCTCGTATGAGCGGCTACGTCGAGGCGGGCTACGGCGTGGTGCTCGTGTCCCTCGCTGGGTACGCACTGAGCGTGGTGAGTCGGGAGCGCAAGGCGAGGCGGCGCGCCGCCGGGCCGCTGCTGCCCGAGCGCGCCCCCGGTCAGCAGGACGAGGCGTGAGCACGCCCGCCGCCGCCCCGCCTCCCCCGGGCACCCGGGCCGCCCGGCCCGGGTCGACGAGCCCTCGCCGCCTCGCCGTCGTCGGCCTCGTGATCGTCGCCGCCCTCGGCTTCCTCGTGTACAAGGGCCTCACCTCCGCCATCGTCTTCTTCCGGACCACCAACCAGGCGGTCGCCCAGCGGGCGCAGCTCGGGAACTCGACCTTCCAGCTCGAGGGCACGGTCGTGCAGGGGACCGTCCACCGGGTCGGCACGAGCCAGGTGAGCTTCGACATCCGCCAGGGCGGCGCCACGATCCACGTCGAGAACGCCGGGGATCCGCCCCAGATGTTCAAGCCGGGCCTGCCGGTCGTGGTCGTCGGCCACTTCGTCGGCTCGTCCGACGTCTTCTCCTCCGACCAGATCATGGTGAAGCACTCCCAGCAGTACATCGCTGAGCACCCGAACCGGGTGCGGGCGAGCTCGTGAACGCCCTTCTCGGCCAGATCGGGGTCGCGCTCGGGCTCGTCTCGGCGGCGGGCGGCGTCCTCGGCCTCGCCCTCGGCCTCGCCCTCCACCGCGACGCCTTGCTGAGGGCGGCGCCACGCGCCCTCATCGGCCTCGTCGCCGGCGTCCTGCTCGCCACCGGGGCGATGGAGCACGCGCTGCTGACCCACGACTTCTCGCTCAGCTACGTGGCGAACAACAACAGCCGCCAGACGCCGCTGCTCTACGACATCACCGGCATGTGGTCGGCCCTGCAGGGCTCGATCCTGCTGTGGGCCCTGGTCCTCACCGTCTTCCTCGCGGCTGTGGGCTGGCGCTTCCGGCACCGGTCGACCGACCGGCTCGTCGCCTGGGCGACGCTCGTCGGCCTCTGCGCCGCGACGTTCTTCTTCGGCCTGATGGCCGGCCCGGCGAACCCCTTTGTCACCGTGTCGGGCACGGTGCCGGCGAACGGTCTCGGCCCGAACCCGCTGCTGCAGGACAACATCCTCATCGCGTTCCACCCGGTGTTCCTCTACCTCGGCTACGTCGGGTTCACCGTGCCCTTCGCCTTCGCCGTCGCCGCCCTCATCACCGGGCGGCTCGGTGAGGGCTGGCTGATCGAGACCCGCCGTTGGACCGTCGTGGCCTGGGCCTTCCTCACCGTCGGCATCGTGATGGGCGCCTGGTGGTCCTACCAGGTGCTCGGCTGGGGTGGCTTCTGGGCCTGGGACCCCGTCGAGAACGCCGCCCTGCTGCCGTGGCTGTGCGCCACGGCCTACCTCCACTCGGTGATGGTCCAGGAGCGGCGTGGCCTGCTGCGTGTCTGGAACCTCTCGCTCCTCGTGGCGACCTACGCCCTCACGATCCTCGGCACCTTCCTCACGAGATCGGGCGTGATCCAGTCGGTCCACGCCTTCAGCGACTCCGGCCTCGGCCCCGTCCTGCTCGCCTACCTGGGCCTCGTGGTCGCCGTCGGCGTGGGGCTCATCGGCTGGAGGGGCGACCGCCTGCACTCGCCCGGATCGATCGACTCCCCCGTCTCGAGGGAGGGAGCCTTCCTCGTCAACAACCTGCTCTTTGCCGCCTTTGCTGCGGTGGTGCTGATCGGCACGGTCTTCCCCCTGTTCGTCTCGGCCTTCGACCACCAGGAGATCACCGTCGGGGCGCCGTACTACGACTCGGTGACCGTGCCGATCGGCTTCGCCCTGCTGTTCTTCATGGCGGTCGCCCCGGTGCTGCCGTGGCGGACGGCCTCGGAGGGAGTGCTGCGCAGGCGCCTCGCCGTCCCCGCCTGGCTCGGCTTGGCGGTGGTGGTGGCCTGCGTCATCGGAGGCGTCAGGGGCTTCACGCCTCTGGCGGCCTTCGGGCTCGCCGGTGTGGCCGGAGGCTCGGCGCTCCGTCAGCTCGTCCTCGCCACGGCGGCGGCCCGCCGCTCGGGAGCGGGCGCCTGGCGGGGGTTCGTCGGGCGGGCGAACGGGGGCATGGTCGTCCACCTCGGGATCGTCGTCGTGGCCTGCGGTCTGGCGGCCGCCTCCTCCTTCGGCCACCGGGGCACCGTCGTGCTCCGGCCCGGCCAGCGCACCACCTTCGAGGGCCACTCGGTCCACCTGCTCGCCACGAGGAGCTTCACCGACCCGAACCGCAACGGCGTGATCGCCTCCGTGGTGGTGGACGGAGCCCTGCTCCACCCGGCGATCAGCAACTTCCCGGGCCAGGAGGGCATCGGCACGCCGGGCATCGACTCCTCGTTCTTCCACGGCGACGTCTACGTGACGATCAACAGCGCCGCACCGGGCGGCCGGGGAGCGATCACCCTCGGCCTCATCGACCAGCCGATGGTGATGTGGCTCTGGATCGGCGGCTTCATGACCGGCTTCGGCGCGCTGCTGGCGGCCGTCCCGAGCAAGCGCCGGCGGCGCGGGACCGAGCCCGTCTCGGCGCCGGTGGCCGTCCCGTCGGCCGGCAGGGAGACGACCGCCCTCGTGGCGGGCTCGGGAAGGCGTTGAGGCGATGAGCCTCGTCCGCATGCGCCGCGCGCCGGACGACGGTGTCCTCATGCGTCGCCGGCGCTTCGCGGTGGCGAGGTGGTCGGCCCTCGGGATGGTCGCCCTGGCGACCGTGTTGATCGCCGTGCTGGCCACGAGGCCGCCGACCTCCGAGCAGGTCGCCGCCAGCCCGCTCGTCGGCAAGCCGGCACCGCCGCTGTCCGGCCCGCTCCTCACCGGCGGCCGCGGCGTGCGCCTCGCCGCCTACCGGGGCCGATGGGTGCTGGTCAACTTCTTCGCGTCGTGGTGCACCGTCTGCCAGGAGGAGGAGCCTCAGCTCGAGAAGTTCCTCTACTCCCGCCCGAACGGCGCCCACCCGGCCGTCCTCGGCGTGCTCTACGGCGACACCCGCTCGGACGGCGTCCGCTTCCAGCGCTCGGAGGGCGCCACCTGGCCGTCGATCTCGGATCCGGGAGGTCGGATCGCGGCGGACTGGGGCGTGGCGAGCCTTCCCCGTTCCTACCTCGTCGCACCGGACGGACGCGTCGTCGCCGCCATCCTCGGTGGCATCACGGCGTCCCAGCTCGACAGGCTGCTCGCGAAGAAGGCGGCCCAGGGGGCGGGAGGGCGGTGAGCGCCGGCCGCCCCCGCCCGACGCGCTGGTGGGCCTCCCGGGCTGCCTGGCTCGCTCTCGCCACCCTGGCGGTCGCCTTCCTCGCCTTCGGCAGCGTGCACAACGTGCCCTCGTTCGCCGCCCGCACCGCCCGGCTCGACAGCGTCATCAAGTGCCCGGCGTGCGAGGACCTCTCCATCGCCCAGTCGGACGCTCCCTCGGCGGCCGCCCTCAAGCGGCGGGTGGCGGGCTTCGTGCGGGCCGGCTGGAGCGACGCCCGCATCGAGTCCTGGGTGACCGCCCGGTTCGGCCTGAGCGCCCTCCTCGTCCCCCAGCAGAGCGGGGTGAGCGAGACGCTCTACCTCGTCCCGGTCGCTGTCGTCGGCCTGTCGGTGGCCGGCCTCGGCTGGTTCCTCTGGCGCAGGCGGGCCGGGGCGTCCGACGGCGCCGCCGAGGACGAGGAGCCGGCCCCGGCCCTCCGAGAGCGCCGATGACCCGCGCCGAGCTCGAGGAGGAGCGGACCTACCTGCACCGCTCGATCGACGACCTCGACCGGGAGCTCTCGGCGGGGGACGTGAGCGAGCAGGACTACCGGCGCCTCGTCGTCCGGTACCGGCGTCAGCTCGAGAAGGTGGAAGGGGTGCTGTCGGCGCTCCCCGACGGGGCGGCGGCAGGGAGCGGGCCGGGGGAGCCTCGCCGCCGGAGGTCGCGGCGCCGCCGGCAGGTGCGCTCCCGCCTGGCGGGAAGGCGGGCGCGGCTTGTCACGGGTTGGGCGGCACTCTCGTGCTTCGCGGCGGCGGCGGTCGTCCTCGGCATGGCCGTGGCGAAGGCGGGCCCCTTC